>VGTK01000050.1 GCA_016874715.1 Deltaproteobacteria bacterium
TGCGCGCCGGCATCGACCGCGACGGCGACGGCCGCTTCGACCGCGACGAGCTCGACGCCGGCACCGATCCCGCCGATCCGACGAGCTTCCCCGGCGCGGCTCAGGTGGTGACGGTGCAGACGACGTCGCTGCGCCTCGCCGACGACAGCACCGACCCGGTGAACCCCGCACGCCGCAAGATCAGCTTCCGCAGCAGCACGCGCAACGATGCGCTGGCGAACCGCATCGTGCCGCCACCGTTCGGCGACCCTGCGGATCCGACCATCGCCGGTGCGACCTTGCGCGTCTACAACTCGGCCGGCAGCGGCGAGCAGTTCAGCGTGTCCTTGCCGGCCGCCTTCTGGCGACCGAGCGGGTCCGGCGGCTACTCGTATCGCGGCGCCGCGACCGATGCGGTGCAGAGCGTCACCGTCAAGACGGACTCGATCTCCATCCGCGGTGGCAAGAGCCTCTGGGGCTACACCCTCGACGAGCCGTCGCAGGGCCGCATCGCAGTGCGGCTGTCGTTCGGCAGCGCGCTCGACTGGTGCGCCGACTCCGGGGCGAAGACCTCGGGTCGTCCGCCGACCACGGCGGCCAACGACAAGCGCGACAAGTTCGTCGCCGCGTCGAAGACCCCGGCGCCGTCGTCGTGCCCGATCCCGCCGCTGGGCTCGCCGAGCGGCGCCTTCCTCGACGGTACGCCGGTGCTGTGAACGGTGCCGAGCCGCTGCGGCGCGCGCAGGGATGCGCGCGCTGCCGCGGCTCGGGCGGTCACGGGACGGGCGGCGCCGTCAGTGGAAACACCATCGGGATCGTCGCCATCGCGATCGCCCAGCACAGCAGGTCCATCGGGATGCCGATGCGCAGGAAGTCGGTGAAGCGGTAGCCGCCGGGTCCGTAGACCATCATGTGGGTCTGGTAGCCGAGCGGGGTCGCGAAGCCGAGCGACCCCGCGACGGTCACCGCCGCGACGTAGGGGAAGTAGCTGGCGTTCAACGCCGCCGCGGTGTTCATCGCGATAGGGAAGATCAGCGACACCGCCGCGCTGTGCGAGATCAGCTCGGTGAGCAGCAGGGTTCCGCCGTAGATCGCGACCAGGCTCAGCATCGGGCTGCCGCCCGCGGCAGTGGTGAGCGTCTCG
The DNA here is from genome assembly GCA_016874715.1 of Deltaproteobacteria bacterium. Lineage (GTDB taxonomy): Bacteria > Desulfobacterota > Binatia > UBA12015 > UBA12015 > VGTK01. The sequence goes on from VGTK01000050.1 coordinate 1,124, forward strand.
GACATCGCCCTGGCGAGCCCCGACTTCTCGACCGCGCTGCCGAGCGCGAACGCGGCCGCGACCGACAGGATGACCTTCCACTCGACGCTGCGGCGCGCCGTCGACGGCGTGCAGCAGCGCGTGAGGATCATCGCGCCCGACGCGAGCATCGCGGCCTTGAGCATGCCGAGCGAGGTGAAGCTCGCGAGCCCGATCATCGCGGCGAGGATGCCGAGCGCGAGATACGCGCGATCGTGCTCGACGGGCGAGGAGTTCGGCACCTTGCTGACGAGGTAGAAGTGGTGCGAGTTGCGCTGCTGGTCGGCGAACGCCGGGTGTGCCTCGAGCAGCAGCGTGTCGCCCTCCTGCAGCACGATGTCGCCGATCTTCTTGTTCAGGCGCTGGCCGCTGCGCGCGATCGCGATGATCACCGCGTTGTACGTCGAGCGGAAGCCGCCGTCGCGCACCGTCTGGCCGATCAGCGGGCAGCGCGGCGACACGACCGCCTCGATGAGCACGCGGCGCGCGCGCGGCGCGTCGAGCTTGAAGATCTGGTCGGTCGCCGGCTTGAGGCCGCGGATCTTCTGCAGATCGACGACCGACTCCACGACGCCCGCGAACACCAGGCGATCGTTCGCGCGCAGCCGCGCCTCCGGCGCGACCGCCGGGATGATGTCGCCCTCGCGCTCGATCTCGGCGAGAAAGGTGTTCGGCAGCGAGCGCAGCCCCGCGTCGTCGATGGTCTTGCCCACCAGCGGGCCGTTCGGCTCGACGATCATCTCGGTCGTGTACTCGCGGGTGTCGCCGAACTGCTCGATCGCGGCGCGCCGGTCGGGCAGCAGCCACTTGTTGAAGGCGACCACGAAGAGCACGCCCGCGATCGTGATCGGGATGCCGATCCACGACAGGTCGAACATCCCGAAGCCCTTGCCCGTGGCGTTGATGAGCATGCCGTTCACGAGCAGGTTGGTCGCGGTCGAGATCATCGTCACGACGCCGCTCAGCACCGCCGCGTAGCTGAGCGGGATCATCAGCTTCGAGACCGCGATCCGGTTCTGCTTCGCCCAGTCGTTGACCGCGGGCAGGAACATCGCGACCACCGGCGTGTTGTTCATGAACGCGCTGACGAAGGTCACCGGGAACATCATCTTGGTGAGCGCGCCGGTCACGGACTTCGGCTTCGAGAGGAAGCGCTCGGTGATGAGCGTGTTGCCGCCGGTCGACTCGAGCCCGGCGACCACCACGTAGAGCACGGCGATGGTGACGATGCCTTCGTTCGAGAGCCCGGCCAGCGCGTCCTTCGCGCTCAGCACGCCGGTCACGAGCAGGATGGTGATGCCGCCGGTCAGGACGACGTCCGTGTCGACGTCCTTCGCCATCAGCACGGCAAAGATGCTGATGATCACGCCAAGCGTGACCCAGGCCTGCCAGCCGAGGGTGCTCCAGGTCCCCAGATCCATCAGGTGCTCTCCGTTCGTTCGCGCTGCGTGGCACGCGCCGAACGACCATTCGTAGCGGAGCGGCTGCGCGAAGGGTAGCGCCGAAGTGTGCCGGGACGTCCGATGAGCGCTTCGCCAGGGCTTCCGCGCTGGCTTGCGGGAGCGTCATGGATCGCGGCGCGACGGTCGAAGACGTCTGGAGAGAGGCGTCCATGCTGCGTGCTGCCCGCGTCCCGTCGAGTCTGTGCCTGCTGGCGGTCACCCTGCTGCTGGTCGCGGTCCCCGCGCGCGCGGACTTCGTGAACTTCGAGTCCGGGCAGGTCCGTCCGCTCGCGCTGTCGCCCGACGGCATGCGGCTGTTCGCCGCCAACACGCCGGACAACCGGCTCGAGATCTTCTCGCTCACGAGCGGCAACCCGGTCCACGAGGCGTCGGTGCCCGTCGGGCTCGAGCCGGTCGCGGTGGCGGCGCGCAGCGATGCGCAGGTCTGGGTGGTGAACCACCTGTCCGACAGCATCTCGATCGTCGACGTCGCCTCGAGCCCGCCGCGCGTGGTGCGGACGCTGCTCGTCGGCGACGAGCCGCGCGACCTCCTGTTCGCCGGCCCGGGCCGCTCGCGGGCGTTCGTCACCGCGGCGCACCGCGGACAGAACCGCCCCGGCGATCCCCAGCTCACGACGCCGAGCGTCGGACGCGCCGACGTCTTGGTGTTCGACGCGAACGCGCTCGGCGCGAAGCTCGGCGGCACGCCGATCACCATCCTGAGCCTGTTCGGCGACACGCCGCGCGCGCTCGCCGCGACGCCCGACGGCGCGGTCGTCTACGCGGCGGTGTTCCACTCCGGCAACCGCACCACCACGGTCACCGAGGGCGCGGTCTGCAACGGCGGGTCCGGCGCGCCCGCGTGCACCGTCGGCGGGCTGCAGGTGCCCGGCGGCCTGCCGGCGCCGAACGTGAACCACGAGAACGAGTCGCAGCCCGAGGTCGGTCTGATCGTCAAGTACGACGCCGACGCCGGCCAGTGGCAGGACGAGCTCGGGCGCAACTGGAACAACGCCGTCAAGTTCACGCTGCCCGATCTCGACGTGTTCGCGATCGACGCGATGGCGTCGCCGCCGGTGCAGATCGGCGCGCACGCCGGCGTCGGCACGGTGCTGTTCGACATGGTGGTGAACCCTGTGAGCGGCAAGCTCTACGTGTCGAACACCGAGGCGCGCAACGAGGTGCGCTTCGAGGGCCCCGGCGCCGCGTTCGACAGCTCGACGGTGCACTCGCACCTGCACGAGGCGCGCATCACGGTGGTCGACGGCGCGAGCGTGCAGCCGCGGCACCTGAACAAGCACATCGACTACGCGATCGTGCCGAGCGACAACGCGACGAAGCGCAGGAGCCTCGCGACGCCGGTCGGGCTCGCGATCTCGTCCAACGGGGCAAAGCTCTACGTCGCGGGCTTCGGCTCGTCGCGCGTCGGCGTCTACAGGACGAGCCAGATCGAGGACGACACGTTCGTGCCGAGCCCGAAGAGGTACGTGCCGGTCACCGGCGGCGGCCCGACGGGTCTCGCGCTCGACGAGTCGCGCGGGCGCCTCTACGTGCTGACGCGCTTCGACAACGCTCTGTCGGTGATCGACACCGCCGCCGCGGCCGAGATCGACCACCTGCCGCTCCACAGCCCGGAGCCCGCGGAGGTCGTCGCCGGACGGCCGGTGCTCTACGACGCGCGCTTCACGTCGAGCAACGGCGAGGCGTCCTGCTCGAGCTGCCACGTGTTCGGCGACAACGACAGCCTCGCGTGGGACCTCGGCAACCCCGACGACGACGTGCTGCCGAACCTGAACCCGTTCGAGTTCGAGATCCAGTCCCCGCGCCCGGGCTTCCACCCGCTGAAGGGGCCCATGACGACGCAGAGTCTGCGCGGCATGGCCGGCGGGGGGCCGATGCACTGGCGCGGGGACAGGAGCGGCGCCAACGATCCCGGCGGCGTCGCGGCGGACGCCCTGGACGAGGAGAAGGCGTTCAAGCGCTTCAATCCCGCGTTTGTCGGACTCGTCGGCCGAGCGACCGAGCTGTCCCCGACCGACATGCAGGCGTTCACGGACTTCATCCTGACGGTCAAGTACCCGCCGAACCCGATCCGCGCGCTCGACGACGTGCTCACCGCGTCGCAGCAGGCGGGCCGCGACCTCTACATGGACCCGGCGCAGCTGACCGACTCGGTCCGCAGCTGCAACGGCTGCCACGTGCTCGACCCCGCGCAGGGCTTCTTCGGCACCGACGGCGAGTCGACCTTCGAGGCCGAGACGCAGCTCTTCAAGGTCGCCCACCTGCGCAACGCCTACACCAAGGTCGGCATGTTCGGCTTTCCCGACGTCGCGTTCATCGGCCCGACCGACCACACGCACCAGGGCGAGCAGATCCGCGGCTTCGGGTTCCTGCACGACGGCAGCATCGACACCGTGCACCGGTTCCTCAACGCGACCGTGTTCGGGCTCGCCGACACGCAGCGCCTGAACCTCGAGCAGTTCGTGCTCGCCTTCGACAGCGATCTCGCGCCCGCCGTCGGCCAGCAGGTGACGCGCAACCCGAAGGGCGACGCGAGCGTCGACGCGCGCATCGACCTGCTGGTCGCGCGCGCCGCGGCGGGCGCGTGCGACCTGGTCGCCAAGGGCAACCTCGCCGGCGAGGCGCGCGGCTGGGTGCGCCTGCCGACGGGACAGTTCCGCTCGGACCGCGTCGGCGAGCCGCTCACGACCAAGGCCGCGCTGCGACGGCAGGGCAAGGTGGCGGGGCAGGAGGTGACCTTCACCTGCGTGCCGCCGGGCTCGGGCGAGCGCATCGGCGTCGACCGGGACGGCGACGCGACCTACGATCGCGACGAGCTCGACGCGGGCACGAACCCGGCGGATCCGGGCAGCTTCCCGCCGCCGTGCGCGAACCTCCCCGGGCAGGCAGCGCAGGGTTGCGTTATGGCGGGAGGATGACCCCCAGCCGACGTCTCGTCCTCCTTCTGGAATGTGCGGCCATGGCCGCGTGCAGCGATGCCGGGACGTCCGCGCCCGGGCAGACCTTCGTCCTGTCGAACGGCACGACCGTCGCGGTCGCGCCCAACGGCGGCGTCGCGCTGTCGCGGGACGGCCGCGCGCTGTTCGCGACCTCCGACGTCGCGGGTATCGTCGCGCGCCGCTTCGTCGAGACGTTCCGCGGCCAGGCGGCGATCTGGAGCTTCGCGCGCAGCGGCGAGGAGGCGCTTCCGATCGGGCGCATGGTGTCGGCGGCGCAGGACGGCGACGCGGTCGTGGTCGAGCTCGACGCGGACGGCGGCGCGGGTCGCGCGCGCGTGACGGTCGCGCCGGGCGACGACGCCGCGGCGACGACGCGCGTGCAGGTGACGGTCTCGGCGATCGACGGCGTCGGGTCGATCGCGCTGCCCGTGCGCTGCGACGCGGAGGCGACCTTCCACGCCTTCGGCGAGCAGTACCACCAGACGGATCACCGCGGCGAGGCGTTCCGGCTCCTCGTCACCGAGCAGGGCATCGGGCGCGTGCCGGGAATCGAAGAGCCGTTGTTCTTCATCAACGGCGACGAGCACACGACGTACTTCCCGATGCCGTACTGGCTCGACGCGCGCGGCTGGGGCGCGCTCCTCGGCACGTCGCGCCGCGTGGACGTCGATCTCTGCAAGTCGGATCCCGCCGTCGCGTGGCTCGAGGTGAACGGCCCCGAGCCGGTGGACGTCACGGTGTTCCACGGGCCGACCATGCCCGACGTGATCCGCCAGCTCGGCGACGTCGTCGGACGCCCCACGGCGCCGCCGGCGTGGGCGTACGAGCTGTGGATCGGCTCGCAGGGCGGGCGCGAGAAGGTCGTCGCCGAAGCGGCAGCGCTGCGCGCGGCGGGCATCCCCGCGGGCGTGCTGTGGGTGCAGGACTGGACGGGTATCCGCCGCAACCTCGACGGCGGCTTCGGCGTGCAGTACCGCTGGGCGCCCGACCACGAGCTCTATCCCGACATCGGCGGCATGGTCGCGGATCTCCGCGCGCAGGGCTTCCGGTTCCTTGCGTACGCGAACCCGTTCGTCGACCCGAAGCTGCCCGACCACTTCGCCGACATGGCCGCGCAGGGCCTCCTCATCACGCGCGACGACGGCGCGCCGTACGTGCACTTCGCGCCCAACCTCGAGTCGTCGCACCCGGATCTCACCAGCCCGGCCGCGCGCGAGTACGTGAAGGGCTTCTTCCGGAGGATGGTCCTCGAGCACGGCTTCGACGGCTGGATGGCCGACTTCGCCGAGTGGCTGCCGCTCGACGCGCGCCTTTCCGACGGCTCCGACCCGCTGGCCCTGCACAACCTCTACCCGCTGCAGTGGCACGCGCTGTGGCGCGAGGTGATGGACGAGCTCCGCCCCGACGGCGACTTCGTCGTGTTCGCGCGGAGCGGCTTCACCGGCGTGCAGCGCGTCTCGCAGGTGCACTGGGTCGGCGACCAGGAGGCGAGCTTCAGCCCGCACGACGGCCTGCCGACGGTGGTGCCCGCGATGCTGAGCCTCGGACTCTCCGGCGTGCCGTTCGTCACGCACGACATCGCCGGCTTCAGCGGCGGTCCGAGCACCAAGGAGGTCTTTCTGCGCTGGACCGAGCTCGGTGCGTTCACGCCGATCATGCGCACCCACGAGGGCGGCCGGAAGTTCGAGAACTGGTCGTGGGAGACGGACGCCGAGACGACGGCGCACTTCCGCCGCTTCGCGCGCGTCCACCAGGTGCTGGCGCCGGAGATCCGGGTGCTCGCGGACGAGGCGGCGCGCACGTCGCTGCCGATCGTGCGGCACCTCATGCTGGTCTTCCCGGACGACCCGCAGAGCCATCGGGTGAGCGATCAGTTCATGCTCGGCGACGCGCTGCTGGTGGCACCGGTGGTGGAGGAGGGTGCGGTCACGCGCCGCGTGTACCTGCCGCCGGGGACGTGGTTCGACGTCTGGTCGGGCGCGTCTCTGGAGGGCGGACGCACGGTCGAGGTCGCGGCGCCGATCGGGCGGCCGCCGGTGTTCTCGCGCGGCAGCGACCGGGGGGATCTGCGGGCGGTGGAGTAGGGCTGCGCGCGGCGAGCGCGAGCTCGCGCGTCGCGATCATCCGGCGCCGCCGCCGGTTCCGCCGCTCGCGGAGCCGCCGGCGGCCCCACCCCCGCCTCGACCCGTCGACGCGGCCGCACGCGCGCGCGCCTTCGCGACGACGTCCGGCGCCACCGGCTCCATCCACGCCATGCCGCGCAGCAGCACCGACGGCGCGAAGAAGCGCAGCAGGTGCGCCGACACCAGCTGCGCGCTGAAGCGCGGCACCACGCGTTCGTGGACCTTCTTCTCGATCACCTCGAAGAGCGCGTCGGTCACGATCTTCGGCGGGTACTTGGGCCCGCTGTACGCGCTCGGCGAGTCGTCCTTCCCCCAGATCTCGGTGTCGATCGGACCGGGAACGACGAGCGACACGTGGATGTTCGAGCCGGCGAGGTCGCTCCACAGCCCGGCCGTGAAGCCGTCCATGGCGGCCTTGGCGGCGGTGTAGGGTGTCTCGCGCGGCGGTGCCACCTTGGCCGCCATCGACGACACGTTGATCACGTAGCCCTCGCCCTGGCGCAGCATGTACGGGATCGCGGCGAGCGTCGTCCACACGCAGGCCATGAAGTTCACCCGCATCTGCAGGTCCATGTCCTCGGGCGTGACGTCGTAGATCTGCTTGTGCATCGGGAGGCCGGCGTTGTTGATCAGCACGTCGAGCCGCCCGTGCCGAGCGACGGTCTCGTGCACGACGCGCTCGGCGAAGCCGCGCTCGCCGAGATCGCCGGCGAGGTAGCTCGCGTCGGGCGCGTGACGCCGGCACTCGCCCGCGAGCTCCTGCAGCAGGCTCTCGCGCCGTGCGACGCCGACCACGATCGCGCCGCGCTTCGCGAACGCGACCGCCGCGTCGCGTCCGATCCCCGACGACGCCCCGGTGATGACCACGACCTTGCCGCGATAGTCCATCGACTCCTCCGCTTTCCGCCGGCGCCCATCGACGGGACGCGGCCGACGCGCGTAGTGAGGCATCTGGCCCGTAAAGGATCAAGCGCCCGCCGGCCGGAAGGAGCCCGCGTGACGAGGTACGATCACGGTAACGGTGAGACGTCGGGCCCCGCTGGGCCTGATGTGATCGCGCGCGCGCCCTCGAGCGGCCCGCTCAGCTCATGGGAGGCGGGCGCGACCTGGAGACGCAGCCGCGCCGGGCGCGCTCGGCAGGCCGGCCGCCGGCCGCCTCGGCTGCTCGCGGGGGCCGACGAGGTGCGATCCCGGCCGGGCATCGTTGCGCGTGATGCGGCGCACCCGCCGGCAGGTCGCCCAGATGTCGTCGACGACCGACGCGTCCTCCGTGCCCACGAGCCGCGCCACGCCGATGCTCCGCGCCTGGGCGGTGTCGCCGCGCTCGGCGTGGTGGAACGACAGCATGCTCGCGAGCCGCATCTGATGCCGGTCGCAGACGCCGAGCAGGCGCCGGACGATGTCCTCGTCGTGGTCGAGCTCGAACGACACGCGCAGCCCGGGCTCGTCGCAGCCGGTCATCTCGAGCAGCACGTCGAGCAGGTCGCTCTCGGTGATGATGCCGACCAGCACGCCGTCGCGGACCACCGGCAGCGCACCGATCTTGTACTTGCGAAGCAGGCGGGCCGCGTCCTCGATCGGCGTCTCGGGGCTGGTGGTGCGCACGTCCGGCGACATGATCGAGCCGACGCCCGGATCCTCCGCGGCGGGCCAGCCGCTCGCGGAGAGCGGGTGGTAGCCTGCGGAGCACGCCTGCCAGACGTCGTGCGACGAGACGATGCCGAGGAGGGTGCGGCCCTTCGAGCCCGGGGCCGTGACCGGCAGACGCCGTACGTGTTTCACCGCCATGAGCCGCGCGACCTCCGACAGGCGCGTCGCAGGCTCGACCGTGATCGGGTCGGGGGTCATCCAGATCCCAACTTCCACACCCGGAGATCGGCCGTTCGGGTGGCGGAATTGAGCGGCGCCGCGGCTCGCCGGGTCGAGAAACCCGCTTGACCAGAGCGCGTCGCTGCACGAGCCTCGGGGCCTGCCTTCCGAACCTGCCGCGGCGCGTGCGACGGAGCGCGGGCGTCGCTCCTGCCTCCGAGAACGTTCGGATCGCGTGCGTCCTGCTGTGCGGATTGCTCGGGAGCGTCGCAGGCGCGTCGGCAGCTCCCATCCAGTGGAAGGTCGCGGACGGCGGCAACGACCACTTCTACAACGTCATCGGTGTGCCACGCGGCATCTCGTGGCCCGACGCGAACGCGGCGGCGATCGCGCGTCGCAGCGGCTGGCACCTCGCGACCATCACGTCGCCGGAGGAGAACGCGTTCGTCTACGGGCTCGTCGCCGGCAAGCCGCAGTTCTGGAAGTGCTGCGACGGTGGCGTCGCGATCGGCCCGTGGATCGGCGCGACGCGAGCGGGATTGAGCGGCGCCTTCTCGTGGGTCACCGGCGAGCCGTTCCCGTACGCGAACTGGGCGACCGACGAGCCGGCGGGGGGCGATCGCGTCACGCTGTTCGCGTCGGGCGCGCCCGACGGTCCCCTGTGGGACGCCGTCGGCGGCACGCGCGAGGACGTGGTGTCGTACGTCATCGAGACCGAGGAGGCGGAGCGGCTGGTGGCGGTGATCGAGGAGCCCACGTGTGCAGGCTCGTCGGGCATCTCCAACATCCGCGGCTTCGCCTTCAGCTCGATCAGCGGCGTGACGATCGACCGCGTCGTCGAGGTGACGTTCGACCGCGACACCGACGACGAGGCCGAGACCGAGATCGCGTGCTGCTCGAGCCGCGGCGACGTGCGCGCCGTCTTCCCGGTTGCGGCGCAGCGCAGCGGGTTCTCCGGCATCTTCAACTGGTGCCTGCTGGCACCGGGGCGGCACACGATCAGCCTGCTGCTCGAGAGCTCGACCGGACAGAAGCTGCGCGTGTCACGCGACTTCGTGTCGCGCTGCGAGCACCCGGACGATCCTTTTCTGACGGCCGGCGAGTTCGACTGGCGGAACGCCGCCGATGCGTGCACCGCCGGTGCCGGCGGCACGCTCGTCTGCCGTCCGAAGAGCGAGGTGTGTGACGGCGAGGTGCGCTACCGCTGGAGCCAGGCGACGCAGGGCCTGGTCCTCGACACCGGCTGCGTCGCCGACGCGACCAACCCGCCGGCGCCGCCGGCGTGCAGCGACACGATCACGGAGGAAGTCGAGACCGACGACTGACGGCCGCACCGGGTTCGCCGACCACGCAGGCCGAGGCGTCGCGACCGCGTGTCGGGGTCGCGGAGCGCCGGATCGACGGCGTGTCCGGCGGCACCACCATCGCGGCCTCGAAGGTCGACGAGCTCGCCGACTGCATGCTCACCCGGGCCGCCCCGCCCGCCGCGTGATTTGGCTTGACGTGCCGACGCGACTGCGGTCGCCCTCGGCCGCCTCGAACCCAAGCCGACCCGCGCGTGGTCCGGATGAGGGATTGCATGCGTCCGTCGAACCGATCCCGCACCCGTGCCGCCACCCTCGCGGTGGCGGTGCTCTTCGTCGCTCTTCCGGTCGCTCACGCCGGTGCGCAGACCGACGTCGTCGCGCCGTTCAGCTTGGGCGGGGCGCTCCTCGGGACCGACATCGGTCCGGTCGACGTCGCGGCCGGATCCGACGGCCGTTTCCTGGTGGTGTGGGAGGAGCACCGCAGCCCCTACAGCTACGACTCGCGGAAGGCCGTGAGCCGGCTCGCCTCCGAAGCCGGCTTCCCGCTCGGCCCGGCGCGGCGCGTCGACTCCAGCTCGCGCGTCTTCGGACCGCTCGTGGGTGCCACTGCCAGCGGCTACGTCGCGGGATGGAACTGGATCGTGACCGGGACGGATTACGCCTTCTTCGGTGTTCACATGGACGCCGCTGGCGCCGCCCGCGGCCGCGACTTCAGGGTCACGCTGCCGATCAACTCGAACACGGTGTTCGGGACGTCGGTGGGCCTGCCGTCGGGGCCAGCCTTCGTCTGGGACCAGTCCGGCCTCTGGGGCCGGATTCTCGACCTCGAGGGCAACCTGGTTGGCGGCGACTTCCTGATCAGCTCGACGCAGAGTGGTATCTGGCGCAACCGTGCCGCGCCGACCGGCGAGGGCGGCCTGGTTGCGACCTGGCTGAGCTTCTACGAGGATCCGCCGGATGCCCTCTGGGCGCGCATCTACGGCCCCGACGGACAGCCGCGCACGGCGCAGTTCCTGGTGACCGACCGCGGCCTCACGGGGCTTCGTGCCGCGGCGAGCCCGACCGGAACGATCGCCGTCCTCACCGTGCTGGACGAGGGCGAGCCCGGAGCGCCCGAGATCCGGGCGCACTACTTCGACGCCTCGGGAGCGCCACTCACCGCATTCGTCGCGCACAGCACCGATTCGACGGTGCCCTACATCAGCGGGATCGACGCCGAATTCGACGATCGCGGCAGCCTCTGGCTCGTCTGGTCGGAGAGCTCGGGTGGGCGATGGACGATCCGCGGCCGCGTCTTCGATCCGGCGGGGAATCCGGCGGGCCCTGCGGTCGACATCACGAGCCGTATCTCGTCGAGTGTCTCGACGGCGCGGCTCTCGAGCGGCCGCTTCGTCAACGTCTGGCGCGACCACGTCGGGGGCGACGTCCGCGCCAACGTCGTCGAGCTCTGCGGTCCGGGAGTCACCGACTGCGGTGACGGCGTGGTGAGCGGGGGCTGCGAGCAGTGTGACGCCGGGGCCGCGAACAGCGATACGCTGCCCGACGCTTGCCGCACCGACTGCACGATCGCGCGCTGTGGGGACGGCACCGTCGACAGCGCCGAGCAGTTCGACGACGGTAATGTCGCGAGCTGCGACGGCTGCAGCGCCACGTGCGCTCTCGAGGCGGGCGCTCTCTGCGGCGACGGCGTGCGCAACGCGGCCTGCGGCGAGGAGTGCGACGCAGGCGATGCGAACGGGGCGCCGGGCGGCTGCCGCGCCGAATGCCGATTCCCGTCTTGCGGCGACGGCCGTCTCGACCCGGGAGAGGAGTGCGACGACGGCAACACCGCGACCTGCGACGGCTGCGGCTTCCGCTGCGAGATCGAGCTCACTCCACCCGCGCTCTGTGGTCCGACGCACCTTGCAGGCCTGACCAGCGACCAGCTCGCACGCTTCGAGTCCGGTCGTCGCGCCTTCGTGCAGGTGCGCCGTGCCGAGACGGGGCTCGGCCCGGTCTTCAACGGCGAGAGCTGCGCCACGTGTCACCTCGCGCCGACCGTCGGCGGCGCAAGCGATCAGGCGGTGACCCGCATCGGCCGGCCGGGCGCCTCGGGCATCGGCTTCGACCCGCTCGTCGAGCTGGGCGGCTCGCTCCTGCAAGCGAACGGCATCGAGACGGATGGCTGCACCGTCGCCGGCGAGGTCGTGCCCGCGGCGGCGACGCTCGTCTCACGCCGCAGCACGCCGCCCCTCTTCGGTCTGGGGCTCATCGACGCGGTGCGCACCGAGGAGATCGCCAGGCGAGCCGACCCGACCGACGACAACCGGGACGGCATCTCCGGCCGCGTCGCCTCGCTCGGCGTCGGGCAAGTCGGCCGCTTCGGCTGGAAGGCGCAGATCGCCACCCTGCACGACTTCTCCGCCGACGCCTATCGCGACGAGATGGGGATCACGACGCCCTTCCGCCCGACCAAAGCGCCCCGCAGGGGCAGTCGGTCACGTGCGACCCGGCACCGGACCCCGAGGACGACGGCGGCAACGTCGTGCGCTTCACGGAGTTCCTGCGTCTCCTCGCACCCATCGAGCCGGCTCCGCTCGATCCTCTTGCGAAGCTGGGCCGTGCCGCCTTCCGCCGTGCGCGGTGCGACGCCTGCCATAGCGTCAAGCTCAAGGTGGACGTGGCGCCCGTGGCGGGCCTGAGCGGCAAGCGCCTTCCGATGTGCTCCGACCTGCTCTTGCACGACATGGGGCCGGCGCTGGCCGACGGCATCCCGCAGGGCGCGGCCAGTGGAAGCGAGTGGCGGACGCCGCCGCTCTGGGGCCTCCGATTCACGGCACCCTACCTGCACGACGGCCGCGCCGCGACGCTGGAGGAGGCCGTTCTCGCGCATGCCGGCGAGGGAGCGGGCGCGCGCGATCGCTTCCTCGCGCTCGACGCCGGCCATCGCGCCGCCCTGCCGGCCTTCCTCGGGGCGCTGTAGGCGCCGGCGCGTTCGATCATCATCTCTGGGGTGCATCCACGGGGCCGGGAGCGGACCCTGCGGACGACATCTGCATCGACGTGCACGCTGGCGTCGCGCGAGCGGGCGCTTCATGCCCTACATCTCGCCGCTCGACGATCCCGAGGGCATCGACCGGAGCGGTACGAAGCTGGCCTTTGTCACGACGGCAGCGCTGGTTATCGAACGTCGCGAGCCTGGCTCCGCTCCGCCAGGCGCCCGCAAAGTGGGTCATCGGGGAATCGGGTGCGTGAAATTGCGTCAAGTTCCGTCAGGCTAGAGCGGCGGGAGCATGGTCGCCAGAATCTTGGCTCTTCGGGGGTTCGTGTGAGCGGACACCGACCGGGATCGCGCTGCCGGCGGCGAGTTTGGGCGCTTGTGTGCACGGGATCTGCTCACGAGTCGTGCGACGTGGCGAGGCCCGCTGCGCCGAGCAGCGCCTGCACCGCGAGGTGGGCGTCGAGCGGCGTGCCGTCCCAGCGCGGGAAGGCCGTCGTCGCGTCGATCGCGAGGCCGCGCGCCGCGTGCGCCGCGCGCAGTGCGGCGAGTGCGTCCAGGGCTGCGGCGGCACCGGTCGCGCCGCCGGTGCCGCCGGCGCCGGCGGCGGGCGAGTCGCTCGCGAGCCGTGAGCGCAGCGGCTCGTCCGCGAGCGGCACCGGCTGACCGCCGCGACGGAAGAAGCGCGGCCCGCCGTCGCGCGCGACGACCACGCGGTAGCCGTGCTCGTGCACGAAGCGGTGGTGCCTGCGGCAGAGCGACAGCGTGTTCGAGAGGGTGGTCGCGCCGCCGTCGATCCAGGCGACGACGTGGTGCACGTCGGTGATGCGATTCGTGCAGCCGGGAAAGCGGCAGCCCTCGTCGCGCAGGCGGAGCGCGCGGCGCAGGCGGGGTGAGATGCGGCGCGTGCGGCGGGACGGGAGGCTCGTCGCGCCGGATGCTGCGCGAGCGGTGGCGTGAGCGTCGCGGGCGCCGGACGCTGCGCGGGCGTCGGTTTGAGGGTCGCGGGTGCCGTCCGTGTCGCGAGCGACGGTGAAGACCGCGGCGCCGGCGCTCGTATCGTCGACGAGCACGACGGTCGCATCGCAGGCGAGACGCCGCACGGTCGCGAGCGCGAGCGGCGTGCCGTCGGCGAGCGTGGCGTGCGGTGCGAGGTTCGCCGCGTCAGGGGCGTGCGGGTCGTCGCGTCGGTCGTCCGTGCCCTCTGCGCCCGCCGCGAGCGCCGTGCGGTCGACGTGCACGACCAGCTCGACCGGCAGTCCCGCCGTGTCGCGACCGTCCTCGCGGGCGGCGACCGAGGCGAGCCACGACTCCGCGACGGCGACCAGCGCGTCGGCGCGCGACAGCGCCGGCGGCGGCTCGTGGTGCTGCCGCACACCCGCTCGCTGTGCGGGCGGCGACGTTTCCGCGGAGATTTCCGTCGCAGGTCCCGCGCGGCGCTCTGTCGTCTCGCCCGGCGACGCGCCCGGCGCGCCCTCCGCGGAAACGCCGCCGACATCGGCAGAGCGCACCTCCGCGGAAACGCCACGGGCGTCGGCCGCGCGCACCTCCGCGGAAACGCCACCGGCGTCGGCAGTCCGCACCTCCGCGGAAACGCCGCCGGCGTCGGCAGCGCGCACCTCCGCGAAAACGCCACCGGCATCGGCAGCGCGCACCTCCGCGGAAACGCCGCCGGCGTCGGCAGCGCACGACGCCCCCGCACGCCACGCCCGGCGCCGCGCCACGTCGAGCGCCTGCAGCACGACCGCCGCCTCCTCCGGGCGGAGCCGCGCCTCGATGCGCACCATGCCGTCGTCGGTCTCCCGCACCCGGACGAAGCGCGAGCGCTCCTCGTCCGCGAGGCTCGGCGGCGGTCCCACTGCCGCGTCGGCGACGACGCGACGGTAGCCGCGGCAGATGCGCTCGAGCTGCGACGCGGTCGCGTGCACCGCCATCTCGAGCAGCGTCGCCTCGGTGGCGGCGCGCGCGACGCGGGTGATCGCGCGCACCTTCGAGTAGCTGATCGCGCCGCGCCGCAGCGCATCGTCGACCAGGGGCAGCGTCGCGAGCGCGTGCGCCACGCGGACGCGCTCGCGCGCGGCGCCGAGGTCGAGGCCGATCCGCCAGTTGAGCCAGTGGGCACAGGAGAGAGCGCCGTGCGTCGCCCAGCCGCTGCCCTCGTCGAAGCCGCGGATCAGGGTCAGCAGCCGGTGCTCGGCGGCGTCGATGAGAGACGCCACCTCGGCGATCTCGTCGGCGAGCCGGTCGACTTCGGCGGGTGCGAGCGGCGGCGCGAGATGCTCGAGCGCTGCGGGACGCTCGAGCGCTGCGGGATGAATGCCGGATGTCGCGATCATGCGATGGCTGTACCACCGCCGTTTCGAGGGGGTCTGCGACGGCGCGTGCGCGGCGATCTCGGCGCGCGAGGGGCGAGGCGGCCCCGCGCGGCGCGCGTGCGCTGGCGAGCGTCGTAGGCGCGCGGCGGGGCCGTCTCGACGGTCCAGCCGCGACGGCCGGGTGGCCCTCGCGGAATCCGTCAAGGGCTGCACGCACATAGAAAATCTGGTCGACCCCGAAAGGCCGCGCATCCAGGTCGTCGCTGCCTTCGTGCAGCGCGTGGCGGCCGCACGGCAACCGCGCGGGCCTCGGCGATCGCAACGCGGAATCAGGACGACCTTTCGCGCCGGCTCGTGCACGCTCCGAACCGCTCCCAGGGCGGCCTGCCGCAGCCTCGACCGTACGAAATCACCCACACAAGAGCCCGAAGACCGCGCAAAGTAGGGCAGTCTACGAAACCTGAACGGCCGATGACCGGAATACTGAACCGCCCCAGGTGTCATTCTCCACGACCACGACCCACGGAGGGCAGCCCGTGTTCATTGATGCGACGAGACCGTTTTGGCATCTGTGGGTCCCGGCGCCGTCGGCGCCGGGTGTGGGAGCATTCGCCTCGATCGAGGGAGACGGCTGTGCACTACGAACCGACGTGGGAGTCCGTGCGGCAGCACCCGCTGCCGACCTGGTACGACGACGCGAAGCTCGGTGTCTTCGTGCACTGGGGCCTCTACTCCGTGCCGGGTTGGGCACCGCAGGTGCCCGACATCCAGACGATGCTCGTCGAGGATGGCCCGGCGCGCATGCTGAGCCACAACCCCTACGCCGAGTGGTACTACAACACGATGCGGGTCCCGGGCTCGCCGACGCAGCGGCACCACCGCGAGACCTACGGCCCGGACTTCGCCTACGACAGGTTCATCCCGATGTTCGACGAGGGGACGGCGCGCTGCGACCTCGACGCGATCGCCGAGCTCGCGCGGGCGGCCGGGGCCGGCTACGTCGTGCTCACCTCGAAGCACCACGATGGGTTCGCCCTGTGGCCGTCGTCCGTCCCCCATCCGGTGAAGGGGGAGTACCACGCGCGCCGCGACCTCGTCGGCGGGCTCCGCGACGCCGTGCTGGCGCGGGGCATGCGCATGGGTCTCTACTACTCGGGGGCGTGGGACTGGCCCTACAATGAGGTCGTGCTCCGACAGGGCGCCGACGTCGTGCTCGCGACCCCGGAGGACCCGCGGTACCTCGCCTACGTCACCGCGCACTGGCGCGAGCTCATCGAGCGCTACGAGCCGTCGCTCCTGTGGAACGACATCGGGTGGCCGCGTGATCCGGCCCTCCCCGGGCTGTTCGCGGAGTACTACAACGCGGTGCCCGACGGCGTCATCAACGACCGGTGGGTCCAGCCGACCTTCACGCGGAACCCGGTGAGCGTCGCGCTGCTCCGCGGCGCGGGGCGAGCGATCCAGGCACTGTGGCGGTTCATCCCCGAGAAGCGCAAGCGCCTCACCTTCCCCGGGGCCGCGTGGTACGACTTCTCCACCCCCGAGTACGAGAGCCTCGGCGACATCCGCGAGAAGAAGTGGGAGTCGACCCGCGGCGTCGGCCACTCCTTCGGGGCGAACCGCAACGAGCGACCCGAGAACATCGTCACCGCGGCCGAGCTCGTCCGTTCCCTCTGCGACATCGTCTCGAAGAACGGGAACCTCCTGATCGGCGTCGGCCCGAACGAGTCCGGTGCGATCCCCGAGGAGCAGGCTGCTCCGCTGCGCGGACTCGGTACGTGGATGGCCCGGAACGGGGACGCGCTGCGCGGGACGCGGCCGTGGAAGATCGCCTCGACCGTCACCGACGACGGTACCGAGGTGCGGTTCACCGCACGGGACGGCGTCGTCCACGCGCTGCTGCTCGACCGTCCGGGCGTCCGGGAGTTCACGCTCGGCGGCATCGACGCGGCGAGCGTGTCGGAGGCGGTCCACCTCACGACGGGTGTCTCGCTCGGACGCGGTGAACGCGACGGCGTGCTCACCCTCACGCTGCCCGACACCGCGCCCGACGAGGACGCATACGCCATCCGGCTCGGTCCCGGCGTGGTGTTGCGGGGGGCCGCCGCCGCGTCGTGATGGCGGGGCGTTGTCGCCGCCCGGCAGGTCGGGTATCGCCGCGGCATGGAGAAGCCCCTCGGGCCGCTCGTGCCGCACCCGGCGGC
This sequence comes from Deltaproteobacteria bacterium, assembly GCA_016874715.1. Classification (GTDB taxonomy): domain Bacteria; phylum Desulfobacterota; class Binatia; order UBA12015; family UBA12015; genus VGTK01. The sequence goes on from VGTK01000050.1 coordinate 18,279, forward strand.
GCAGCCGTCGGCGGGCGTCGCCGTGCTCGCGTCCGTGGCGCTCGACGGTCGCGGCCTCGTCCTGCGCTTCTCCGTCCGCGCCGCACCGCACCAGGTCGTCGTGGCGCCGCGGTCGCAGCACCCCGGGCGCCGCGACCGGCTCTGGGAGCACACCTGCTGCGAGGCCTTCGTCGGTACGGCTTCGGGGGACGCCTACCTCGAGGTGAACCTCGCGCCGTCGGAGGACTGGGCGCTCTGGGCGTTCGACGGGCATCGCGCCGGCATGCGCGCTGCCGCGTGCGGCCCGCCGCGCCTGCGCGTGCTGCGCATGCCGCGCGAGCTGCGCGTCGACGCGATCGTCGATCCGGAAGCGGTGCAGGGGTTCCTCGGCCCGCCGCCCTACCGGGTCGGTCTCTGCGCGGTGGTCGAGGAGCAGGGCGGGCAGCGCGCGTACTTCGCGCTCGCGCACGCCGGCGAGCGTCCGGACTTCCACGCCCGGGAGTCGTGGACGCTCGAGGTTTACCCGGACGCGATCAAGTGAGAGGCTCGACGCGGTGAAGCTCGGCATCGATCGCCTGCTCGCGGAGCCCGACCAGCGGGCGCGGCTGCGCGGCCGGCGTCTGGCGCTGCTCGGCCACCCGGCGTCGGTGACGCGGGAACTCGTGCACTCGCTCGACGCGCTCGCCGCCTGCGACGACCTGCAGATCGTCGCGGCGCTCGGCCCGCAGCACGGCATGCGCGGCGAGAAGCAGGACAACATGGTCGAGTCCGACGACTTCGTCGATCCGCAGCACGGCGTCCCGGTGCACAGCCTGTACGGCGAGACGCGGCGGCCGACCGACGCCATGCTCGACCGGGTCGACGTCGTGCTGGTCGACCTGCAGGACCTCGGCACCCGGATCTACACCTTCGTCACGACGCTGCGTTACGTGCTCGAGGAGGCGGGGCGGCGCGGCAAGGCCGTGTGCGTGCTCGACCGTCCGAACCCGGTGGGGCGTCCGGTGGAAGGACTGCGGCTTCGCGAAGGCTGGGAGAGCTTCGTCGGCGCCGGACCGCTGCCGATGCGGCACGGCCTCACCCTGGGCGAGCTCGCGCGCTGGTTCGTCCGCACGCTGCGCATCGACGTCGAGCTCGACGTGATCGCGATGGCCGGCTGGGATCCGCACGCGGCGCCGGGCTTCGGCTGGCCGGCGGGCGAGCTGTCCTGGGTGAACCCGAGCCCCAACGCGCCGAACCTCGCGATGGCGCGCTGCTACCCGGGGACGGTCATGATCGAGGGCACGGAGCTCTCCGAGGGGCGCGGCACGACGCGGCCGCTCGAGGTGGTGGGCGCGCCCGACCTCGACGGCGTGGCGGTGGTCGCCGAGATGCAGCGTCTCGCGCCGCAGTGGCTCCGCGGCTGCACGCTCCGTCCGTGCTTCTTCGAGCCGACGTTCCACAAGCACGCGGGCACGCTGTGCGGTGCCGTGCAGGTGCACGTCGACCATCCGGGATACGACCACGCGGCGTTCCGGCCCTACCGCGTGATCGCGCTGCTGCTGAAGGCGTACCGCGTGCTCCGTCCCGACGCCGCGATCTGGCGCGACTTCGCGTACGAGTACGAGCGCGGCCGGCTCGCCATCGACCTGATCAACGGCGGACCGCTGCTGCGCGAGTGGGTCGACGATCCGTCGGCCGCGCCCGCGGACCTCGATCACGCGCTCCTGCCCGACGAGCGCTCCTGGGACGAGGAGCGCCGCGACGTCCTGCTCTACCCCTGAACGTCGCTTCAGTCCGGTCCCGGAGGTGATAGCGTCGCACCCCATGGACATCGCCGTACCGAAGGAGATCAAGGCCGAGGAGAAGCGGGTCGCGATCACGCCGGCAGGCGTCGCGGCGCTGGTCGCGCACGGACACCGGGTCTTCGTCGAGCGCGGCGCGGGTGAGGGCTCGGGGCTCGGCGACACGCGCTACGAGGCGGCCGGTGCCGCGATCTGCGCCGACGCCGACGAGACCTGGGCGCGCGGGCAGCTCGTCCTCAAGGTGAAGGAGCCGGTCGGGCCGGAGATCGGCCGCCTGCGGCCGGACCTCGTGCTCTTCACCTACCTGCACCTCGCGGCGAGCGAGGAGCTGACGCGCCGCATGCTCGACAGCGGCGTCACCGGCTTCGCCTACGAGACGGTGCAGCTCGACGACGGCTCGCTGCCGCTGCTCGCGCCGATGAGCGAGGTCGCGGGGCGGCTCTCCGTGCAGGTCGGTGCGTGGTGCCTGCAGCACCAGAACGGCGGGCGTGGCGTGCTGCTCTCGGGCGCGTCCGGCGTGCGGCCGGGCAAGGTGGTGATCCTCGGCGCCGGGATCGCGGGCACCAGCGCGTGCCAGGTCGCGGTCGGGATCGGTGCGGACGTGAGCATCCTCGACGTCAACCCGACGCGGCTGCGCTACGTGCACGACATCCTCGGCGGCCACGTCACCACCGTGATGTCGAACCGTGCCAACGTGGAGGAGGAGGCGCTCGAGGCCGACCTGGTGATCGGCTCGGTGCTGATCCCCGGCGCGCGCGCACCGAAGCTGCTGTCGCGGCAGGTCGTCGCCGGCATGCGCAAGGGTGCCGCGCTGGTGGACATCTCGATCGACCAGGGCGGCACCGCCGAGACGTCGCGGCCGACGACGCACGACGACCCGATCTACGTCGAGGAGGGCGTCGTGCACTACTGCGTGACGAACATGCCGGGCATGGTCCCGCACACCTCGACGCACGCGCTCACCAACGTCACCCTGGGCTACGCGCTGCAGCTCGCCGATCTCGGAACCGACGGCGCGCTCGAGGCGAGCGCGCCCTTGCGGCGTGCGCTCAACGTCCGCGCCGGGCGCATCGTGCACTCGGCCGTCGCCGAAGCCTTTCCCGCGCTCGCGCTCCGCAAGAGCTGATTGCGCCGAGGCGTCTGGCCCTTGCGGCGCGGCCGCCCTTTACAGCCAATTCAGTTCTAGCAAAACGTTGCAGGTCACTGGGGTCACCACGGCAGCGATGGTAGCGTCCGCGCGTGCGAACGAATCGAGGTGCATCATGACGCGACCGTCCAAGATCCAACCGCTCGCGGCTCTCGTCGTTGCCGCCATCGTGGCCGCAGCGCCGGCCGCATATGCCAGCAGCGATTTCGACGCCGGCGTGCTGCAGCGCCGCGACCCCGCGATCGGAACCGATCTCGGCTTCGGCCTCTGCCGTCTGTTCGTCGGCCCGCGCGGCGCGATCCCGGCTGGCGAGTTCGTGCTGAAGATCGGCGACGACGACGTGCGTAACGGCTACGAGCTCGAGCTGCGCGGCCAGCCACGACCGACGGCGCGGGCGGCTACACGCTCTCCACCGACCAGCAGGACGCCGAGGACTTCTACGAGCAGATCCTGCACCGCGCGCTGCGTCTCGAGAAGTCCGACTTCGATCTGCGTCAGCTGATCGTCGAGGTTCGGAGGACGGATCTCGACCTCGCGTTCGACGACGTGACGTGCACGATCAAGCTCGACGGCTCGATCCTCACGGATACGAAGCCGCTCACGTCGCTGCCGACCTCGTCCAGCCCGCCGCTGCGGCGCGTCCCGGCGTCACCGGTGCAGCTGCGCTACCTCGGCGCGGGCACGTACTTCGAGCCCGCCGGTGCCGCCGCGGCTCTCGACACCCCGAGCGAGACGTCGAGCACCTCGGCCGCGGGCTGCGCGGCGCCGAACTTCACCCCGCTGCCCGACAAGTGCGGCTCGCCGACGTGCCTCGTGACGTTCGCGGGCTACCAGTGGTGGACGGAGTACAATTTCTTCCCGCCGCCGACGTACTTCTACAACAACAACAACGCCTGGGCGCCGAAGAACGTCACCGTCGACGCCGAGGGGCTGCACCTCTTCGTGCAGCAGCGGGATCTCGGCGGCGGACTCACGTGGGCCGCGGGTGAGGCCGCGACCGCGCTCAACCTCGACGGCAGCGTCGCGGACCTCGGCTACGGAACGTACCTCGTGACCGCGAAGGTCAAGACGGCCGCGTCGTGGTCGGTGCTCGATCCGAACGTCGCGTTCGGCGCATTCACCTACGAGCGCGATCGCACCGGCGACGCGAACAATCCCGGACGCGAGCTCGACCTGGCCGAGATCTCGCGCTGGGGCCGCGCGTCCGGCACGCCGTGCCGGATCTCGCCGCCCTCGCTGTGCTCGGGGAACGCCCAGTTCACCGTGCAGAACTGGGACGCGCAGCCCGACAACTTGCACCGCTACACGATCAACGCCGTCGACACGATCACGCTGGTCATGAGGTGGACCGGCGCGAACCAGCCGGTCACGTTCTCGCAGTACGACGGCGCGTACACGCTCGACACCGTCGGCGCGGCGACTCCCGCCAACACCTGGACGACGGCGCCCGACCAGAACCCGTTCGTCCCGTCCAACGGCTGCCAGCAGTTCCACCTGAACCTGTGGATGGGCGACTTCACCGACGCGAGCGGCGGCTACAACCCGCCGCCGAACGGCGTCCAGGAAGTGGTCGTCACGAACTTCCAGTACAGCCGCTGAGACGACGGGCTACCGCATCGACGGCCTGACGTTCGAGCAGGCCGTCGTGGCGCTCGGTCGCCTCGGGTGATCGGCTCGTCGTGCAATCTGCGCGTGTGGGCGGCTGTCAGTCGGAGGTGTCGCGGAAGTGGCCGGTGTCGTTGCGCGCCGCGGGTGCCGCGAACGCCGCGCTCCAGCAGGCGCCCGTGCTGCTGTGCATCTGCACCGTCACGGCGGTGTCCTGGCCACGGCAGTGCGGTGGAGAACGAGGCGTTGCCAGGCGGGTTTTGCTCCTCGCTGGGTTCCAATAGAAAGGTTTCCGAACGTCAACTACATCCCCCCTCTCAGGTTTTCCCTGATGCGCTAGTGAGGTGGTCTTCCACTGGCGCCGTGGCGGATCCAGGCGCACGTGACGATCACGGTGCTCGCCCTGCTGCTCGAGCGTGTGATCGGGATCCGCGCGCAGGACACGTGGCGCAACGTGCGAGCGCAGCTCGAGACGATCAAGGTTGGTCGAGTACGAGCGCGGCGACGCGCACGTGAAGCAGACCACCGAGGTGCGCCCCAGCGTCGCGGCGCTGCTCAAGAAAAGAGTCGAGAGAACGCCGTGCACATTCGTGAGACCGGTGCCACGTTCGGGGGCGAGGTACCCGAGAACGACGAGATCGATCTCGACACGCCACGGGGGCGGGCACAGCGCGCCGACCGAAGTGCGGCCATCCGCAAGAAGACGCATTTTCTCTTCCTGGGGCAGGAGGTCGGGTACGGATACTGGGATTCGCCGATCGTCGTACCCGACGGCAGCCGGCACTACGCCGAGGAACATGGCCTGGACGATCCCGTCTATGTCTACGTACCGAACGCGCGGCCGGGTGCCCGTGCGCCCCATGCATGGGTGGCTCGTGCGGCGACGCCGAGCGAGCGGACGCCGCGGGAGCACGACGATCGCGTCCATTTGGTTGGGGGGTTCGAGACGAGCAGCACGCCGCGGGACGGCAGGCGTCTCAGAGATCGGCCGCGTGAAGTGAGCACCGAAATGAAGTTCGCCGCTGAGTCGCCTGCGCGCTCCGCCATCCTTTCGCGACACCACCGCAGCGCCTGATCGGGCCGCCGCCGCCGACGACCTAAAGGCCCGCGCTGCCGGGGTCGATGAGGGCGAAGCGGAGGGCGCCATGCTCGATGACACGAACGGAGTGAAACTCGCACGACCGCATGCGGTGGTGCTCGGCATCTGCGCGCTTCTCCTCCTGGGACCGGTGCCGCGACTCGCCGGAGCGGACACACCGGCGAACTGCAGCGCGGCCCAGGCCCCGACCTGCAACTGCTTGCAGGGCTACTACTGCTGCTCGCTCGACGGAGAGTGCTCCAGCGGTTCGATGCCCGTCGGCGCCTGCATCAGCGACACCGCGGAGTACTGCGCGATGCCGCCGCCACCGACGCCGTACCCCACGCCCATCCCGGCGAACGTCGCGTGCCCGAACCCGCCGGGCGGGTACGACTACCCTCTGGTCGAGGCCCCCGCGAGCGAGAACGACGTGTTCTCGCTCGCGGCGATGCCGCCGCAGCCCGATCTGAACGATCCCGACCGCCCGCGCTGCTCGCTCGCCGACGTGCAGCAACGAAAGGGGGCGGAGCACGTCATGGCGCTGTCCCACCACTGGCGCATCTCGCTGCCGTGGGGACCGCAGCGTGCGGTGCACTTCGCTGCGCCCGCCAGCGACGGCTGGGCGATCGACGTCCGCAACCCCTACGGCTGCGAGCTCGACGGCTGGTGTCCGTACGCCTGCGAGCCCGGCTTCATCGAGACGCAGTTCGACGACTATGTCGGTCAGCCCTACCATCTGTCGACGCAGGGCGACGGCTGGGTCGGCGCGGGTCGTCGCGTCGCCACGATCTCGGCGAACGACACCGAGTGCACCGGTGGCAACGTCGGCCTCTACTGCAACAGTTCGGGTGAAGCCCGACCGAAGGCGCCGTCGAAGCGTGCGACGCACGGCGTCGCGTACGGCGCGGACGGCTTCAGCAAGGGGTACCACCGCAAGCTGTGTCGCAGGACGCCCGGCGTGACGCTGGTCAACACGGCGACGGCGGAGATCACGGCATGCCGCACTGTCTTCCCGGGCACCGAGATCCCGCAGATCCCGACGAAGGTCAGCGGCGGCAACGGCACGCAGCCGCTGACGATCCTCCCCGACGACGGCCGCTGGTGGAAGGCCGGCACGTTCGAGTGGTTCGGTACGCTCAACACCGCGCCCATCGAGTACTTCGTCGGTCGGCTCGCCGAGCCCAACCGGCCCGTGTGCGTGTGGGACACGGTGCGGCCCTCGTGCGCCCCCAACCCGCTGTCGCCGGGTGCCACGCCACCGAGCTGCAGCTTCCCCGCGGGACCGAACGGCGGCGGCGTCGACTTCTACCCGTACATCATCGAGGTCCAGCGCGGCGTCGGGAACCTGGTCATCAATACCAACAACGACTACACGGCGAACTGGTTCGGCGTGTACGATCCCGCGCTCGGCAATCCGGGCTACGGTCTCGCGGCCTATGACGGGAGCGGGACGCTGCTCGGTGCGGTCGAGTGGTGCGGCCAGTACAAGCGCGCGCTGCGACGCCCGGGCAAGGCACTCGCCTGCAGCAAGTCGGAGCAGAACAGCGACGGCCTGCTGTGCGGCTACGATACGTCCAACAGCGTCGCGAGCGACTGCGGCGGCAAGGGCTTCGCATCGGACCCGGTCGACTCGAGCTGTCGCGCGGTCTACGACACGACAAAGCTCGCCCCGCGCACCTGGAGCGTCGGCTCGCTCGCCTGGAGTGCCGCGTGCACGTACGACGCCGGCACCAGCATGTGGTCGGCGTCGTGCGCCACGCTCGCGGATGGCGCCGCCATCACGGGCGCGGCGACGGTCGTGTTCTACCCGCTGACGCTGCCGCACTCGTGCTCGGACTCGGCCGCACCCCCAGCGGCACCGACGACCTGATCCGTCCTCACGCGTTCGCCGCGAGGAACGCCATCTGCCGTCGAGGACGCTCAGCACGACCCGCGCGTTGGCGCCGTCCGTGCACGCGATGGCGTCCCACGTGCACTTCCGAGCGCACGGGTCACAAATCAGCGGGAGACCATCTGTCTCGCGCTTCCCCGATCACCCCCAGAGCCGATCCAGCCCGCGCTCGACCGCGGCAAAGATCGCGTCGATCTCCTCGTGCGTCACGACCAGCGGCGGCGCCAGCGCGACCAGGTCGCGGATGCCGCGCACGATCACGCCCTCCTCGCGGACCAGCCCCGCGGCCTTGACGCCGAGCAGCGTCGTCGGCGTGAGCTCCGCGCGGCCACCGCGCGGCACGACCTCGAGCGCGCCGATCAGGCCGCAGCCGCGCACCTCCGCGACGGCCCGGTGTGCGGCGAGCGCCTGCAGCTTCTTCTGGAGGTACGGACCGACGTCGTCGCGCGCGCGCTCGACGAGCTTCTCGCGCTCGATGATCTCCAGGTTCGCGAGTGCTGCTGCGGTCGCGGCGGGGTGCCCCGAGTAGGTGTAGCCGTGCGCGAGGTTGCCGCCCCGCGTGAGCACGTCGGCGATCTCGTCGCGCACCAGCGTGGCGCCGAGCGGCAGGTAGCCGCTGGTGATGCCCTTCGCGGTGACCAGCAGGTCCGGCTCGAGGTTCCACAGGTCGGATGCGAACCACGCGCCGAGGCGCCCGAAGGCGGTGATCACCTCGTCCGCCACGAACAGGATGTCGTGCCGGCGGCAGAGATCGCGCAGCGCGCGCAGGTAGCCCGGTGGCGGCACGATCACGCCACCCGCGCCCTGGACCGGCTCCGCGAACAGCGCCGCGATCGTGTCGGGACCTTCGCGGAGCAGGATGCGCTCGGTCTCGGCGAGGCAGTGCTCGGCGTACTGCTCGAGCGTCCGGCCGTCGTTCGCGCCGTAGGCGTACGGCCCGGGTACCTGGACGAAGCCGCGCAGCGGCAGGTCGAAGGGCTCGGTACACGCGGGGAGCCCGGTCATGCTGGTCGTCGCCAGCGTGACGCCATGATACGCGAACGAGCGCGTCACGATCTTCTGCTTGCTGCGCGCGCCGCGGAGCTTCTGGTAGGCGCGGATCAGCTTCAGCGCCGACTCGTTCGCCTCGGAGCCGGAGTTCGAGAAGAACGCGTGGCCGAGGCCCTTCGGCGCGAGCTGCGCGAGCTTGCCGGCGAGCAGGATCGTCGGCTCGGTCGTCGTGTTGAAGAACGACGGGTAGTACGCGACGGCCGTCATCTGCCGGTGGACGGCGTCCGCGATCTCGCGCCGGCCGTAGCCCACGTTCACGCACCAGAGCCCGGCGAGCGCGTCGATCAGCGGCCGGTCGTGCTCGTCGATCACCGTGCAGCCCGAGGCCGAGCGGATGATGCGCGTGCCGTGGCGCTCAAGGTCGGCGTGGTCGGTGAAGGGGTGCAGGTGGTGCGCCCGGTCGATGCGGCGCAGCGTTTCGAGGCTCAGCGGCTCCATGTCGGCTGTAAAGCACGGCCGCCGGGGGCGGTCGACACGACCAGCGGCCGCCTCGCCGATCTCGGCCGACCGAGAGCGGCCTCCGCGTCAGCTCCCGCGTACCGCCTGCTCGTAGAGCCGGTAGTGCGTCTCCGTCATTCCCATCCGCCGGTAGGTCGCCTGCGCGTCGTGGTTCTCGCGCTCGACGTAGAGGCGCAAGCCGCACACGCCGTCGGTGCGCGCGGCGAGGTCGTGCACGTGCTCGTGCAGCATGCGGTAGAGACCGCGCCGCCGTGCCTCGGGGACGACGTAGACGCTCTGGATCCACCAGAAGAAGCCGTTGCGCCAGTCGCTCCACTCGTAGGTGAGCATCAGCGTCGCGGTCGGGGCGCCCGCCAGCTCGGCGACGAAGACGCGGCCGCGCGCGGGGTCGCCGAGCAGCGCGGTGATGCCGGCGCGCAGCGTCGCGAGGTCGAGCTCGAGGTGCTCGGTCTCGCGCGCCATCGCGCGCGCGCAGTCGACGAGGAAGTCGCGGTCGGCGGGGGTGGCGTCCCGGATGCGGGGATCGGTGTCGCTCATGCGGGGAGCCTGGCAGCGTCGCGGTGGTCGCGCGGCACCCGGACGCGGGTTGGCGGAGGTGACGACGTCGTGCATGATCCGGCCGGTGAGCACCGCCATCCGCGCAGCAACCGAGGCCGACGCGCCGTTCGTCGCATGGGTCCAGCAGGAGGCGGCACGCTCGCACCTGCCGTACGGCTTCTGGGACCTCGCATTCCTCGGGCCGGACACCTGGCGCCTGTCGCTGATCGAGAAGATCGTCCGCGCCGAGGCGCGCTCGTTCTGCCACTGGTCGAACTTCCTGATCGCGGAGGTCGACGGCGTGCCCGCGGCCGGGCTCTCGGGCTACGAGAACCCGTCGGTGACCGCCGGCGATATGCTGTTCGCGGCGATGGGCGAGGCGTTTCGCGCCGCCGGCTGGACGGACCTGCAGGCGGGCGCGATGCAGGAGCGCATCCTGCCGTTTCTCACCTGCATCCCCGAGGCGGCCGAGGAGGACTGGATCGTCGAGTGGGTGGCGACGAAGCCCGCGTACCGCGGCAAGGGCCTCGTCAAGGCGTTGCTGCAGGCGATCCTCGCGCGCGGCGCCGAGCGCGGTCACGCGCAGAGCCAGATCGCGCTGCTCATCGGCAACGCCGCGGCGCAGCGCGCCTACGAGAGTGCCGGCTTCCGCGTCGTCGACGAGAAGACCTCGACCCCGTTCGAGGCGACGTTCGGCATTCCCGGCATCCGGCGCATGCTGCGCTGAGGGCGCGGGAGTCGGGCCGCTGCGCCAGAGAGCGAGGTCGAGTCGAGATGAGAGAGTATCCGGTCCAGGTCGGCAGCATGCTGCTCACGATGGTCGATCCGCTGCCCGGGCACGAGGTGGCGTACAACCGCTGGTACGAGCGCGACCACTTCTATGCCGGCTGCATGGTCGGTCCGTGGCTCTTCGCCGGCTCGCGCTGGGTCGCGACGCGTGATCTCAAGGCTCTGCGCTTCCCCGGCGAGAGCCCGATCGCGAAGCCGAGCGTCGCGGCCGGCTCGTACGTCGCGATCTACTGGATCCACGCGGGCAAGCTCGACGAGCAGCGCGCGTGGGGCAACCAGCAGGCGCACTGGCTCTACAAGAACGACCGCGGCTTCAACGAGCGCACCCATGTCCACACGCTGATGTACAACCTGGACTGGGCGTACTACCGCGACGGCGATCCGGTCCCGCTGCCGCTGGCGCTCGACCATCGTTTCCCTGGCCTCGCGACGATCGCGGTGCTGCGCAACGACGGCGTCGCGCAGGAGAAGCTCGACGCCTGGCTGCGTGACGAGTGCCTGCCGAGCTTCATGCAGGGCTCGCCCGCCGCGATCTGCTCGACGTGGTCGCCGATCCCGCAGGGCGACGCGCCGATGGCGATCCCGAAGGTGGAGAACACCGACCGCCTCGACATGCAGCTCTGGTTCCTCGACGAGCCGGCCGCGAGCGGCTGGCAGCGCTTCCGCGACTACACGAAGGCGCTCGAGGCGACCGGCCTCGCGAAGGTCGCCTTCGCGTCGCCGTGGCTGCCGACCGTGATCGGCACCGACAGGTACACCGACCAGCTCTGGTAGCCGCGCAAGCGTGTGCCCCCCCGCCGCGTCCAAGCGAAGCGACCGCGGGGAGTGGGGCCCCGCGCGCCGACGCCGCGCGGGGGGGGGGGTCGTGGCCCCTCGTCCCTACAGGAGCCGATCCGCTTCGCGCAGTCCGGAGATCATCGCCGCGGCGACGGTCCCGTAGTGCGCAGGTACCGTCGCCTCGCCTGCGAACAGCAGTCGCAGTCCGGCGGGCGCGCCGAGCGCGTCCATGTCGGCCGGCGTGGCGCCGACCGGGATGTAGGAGTACGAGCCGCGCGCGAACGGGTCCGCGAGCCAGTTCGTCCGCACCGCGAGCTCCGGTGCGGGCACGCTGCCGGCGTGGATCTCGCGCAGGATCGCGACCACGCGGTCGACGATCTCGCCGTCGGTACGATCGACGATCGAGCGCGCGAAGCTACCGCCGCAGAACGACAGCAGGTCGGGCCGGCCGGTGAAGCGCGACAGGTCGAAGAAGACCGGGAACTCGCCGTGGATGTCCGAGAAGTAGATCGTCGAGTTGCTCCCGGCGTCGAGCCAGAACGCGCGCGGGGAGCGCGGGTTCGAAGCGAATCGCGTCCGCCCGGAGCACGCCCAGCGGCACGGTGACGATCGCGTGCGAGCCGCGGTGGGTCGCGCGCGAGGTCTCGACCTCGACTCCGCCTTCGTCCCAGCGGACGGTGGCGACGGTCTCCCCCGTCCGCACGTCGAGCCCGCGCGCCAGCGTGTCGACGAGGCGCGCGTAGCCGCCGTCCGGGAACTGGTTGCCGCCCGGGAACTCCGAGTCCTCGAAGATCGAGTCGAGCGAGCTGAGGTCGGCCGGGCCGCCGTAGAACAGCTCGACGATCGCCTGCCGGAGTCCGAAGTCCGCCCAGCGTCGCGGTGCCCCGGCGAGGCCGAGGCGATCGACGTAGAGGTCGATCGCGCGTGCGACGCTGGCGCCGGGCCCGAGGATCGCGCGCAGCTCGCCGACCGCGGCCTCGAAGCCGGCTTGCGGCGTGGCGACGTAGGTCACCAGGTCGGCGAGCGAAACGGGTCCGGTGTGCGGGTCGAAGGCCGCGATGGTCGCGTCGACGACCTCGGCGGGCTGCCAGCCGATGCCGTGCCGGCGCGCGCGGTCCGCGACCGGGTTGCCCTCGGTGCCGTGGATCCAGGCGGCGCCCAGGTCGATCGGCGCTCCCCCGAAGTCGGCCGTCCAGGTGCGGCCGCCGACGCGGTCGCGGCCTTCGAGCACGATCACGTCGCGGCTCAGGACGGCGCCCGCACGATCCGCGCGTCGACGCGCGCCCGCACGGTGAAGCCGACGGCCTCGTACAAGCGTCGCGCGTCGTGGTTGTCGTCAGCGACGTGCAGGAAGGGCCGCTCGCCGCGCGAGGATCTCGACGACGAGCCCGGTCACGAGCGCGGCCGCGAGACCGCGCCGCTGGAAGGCGGGATCGGTGCGCACCGCGCTGATCTCGGTCGCTCCGGTGACGCGCAGGCGTTCGCCCGCCATCGCGACCAGGCGCCCGTCGTCGCGTACCCCGACGTAGCGTCCGAGCTGGTGCGTGCGCGGCCCGAACGGTCCGGGTCGGGTCGCCGCAACGAGCGCGAGCATGTCCGCGCCGTCGCTCTCCCCGAGCGCGATCGGCGAATCTGCCGCGGTGGGCGCGGGCGGCTCCGGCCGCTCGTAGGTCATCTGCGCGCACGGCATCGTGGCGAGCGTCTCCCAGCCGGACGGAGCGCCGAGCCCGCGCCGGAACAGCACGGCCATGCCGCCCGGACCGGCGAGCGTGCGCAGCGCGCCCCATGCGTCGTCGCCGGCCGCGTCCGGGAGCGCGCTGAACGGTGCGACGTCCTCGCTGAAGCGCAACGCGGGCGGGGTTCCGGTCGCGAAGCGGGCGAGGGGCCCGGTGAGCGCTTGCCAGACGGCGTTATCGAGCGGCTCGGACATCGGCCTCGCACCATGCGCGATCGTAAGCCCGGATGCGAGCGAGCCCGCTTCGCGCTTGCGCCGGGCGCGCTGCGGCGGCATCGTCACGGCTCTTCCCGGGGGACACCGTGCACACGGCAGAGACGGCGGAGCAGGACCTCGAGCGACACCTCGAGCGCATCGCGCGCGACGGCTACACGATCGTCCGTGACGCCGTCGCGCCCGACCTGACGGTGCGGCTCCGCGACACGATCCGCCGCCTCGAGCGCGAGCTCGGCGTCGAGCCGCGCAACACCGCCGCCGAGGGCAAGGCGACGCGCCGCCTCTACAACCTGCTCGCGAAGGATCCGGTGTTCGCCGAGATGCCCGCGTACCCGTCGATCCTGCCGCTCGTCGAGCGGCTGCTCGATCGTGGCTGCCTGCTTTCCGGAATGACCGCCATCGACATCGGACCCGGCGAGGATCCGCAGCCGCTGCACGGCGACGACATCGTCATGTCGAAGCACTTGAGGCGCCCGCACGCGCCGATGATGGTGACGACGATGTGGGCGCTCACCGACTTCACCCCCGAGAACGGCGGCACCTGGTGCGTACCGGGTTCGCACGTCTGGCCGCAGACCCCGGGCGACCCGGACGCGCCGCGCGACCTCGACATCCGCATGCTCGCGATGTCCGCCGGCAGCGTGATGGTGTTCCACGGCAGCCTCTGGCACGGCGGGGGCGCCAACACGACGCAGGACCAGTGGCGCTGCGGCGTGAACGTCCAGTACTGCCCGGGCTTCGTCCGTCAGCAGCAGAACCCGTACCTCGGCATCCCGCGGGAGGTCGCCGCCCGGCTGCCCGATCGGGTCCTCGAGCTGCTGGCTACCGACTCTATAAGGGAATCATGGGCCACGTCGACGGGCGGAGCCCGGGCGAGGTGGCCTTCGGCGAACGCTTCGCGGAGACAGCCTATCGTGATGCCGAGCGCCGCCGCGCCACGCGCGACCGCGGTCGCTGACGCGCGTCGGTGACGGGCCGGGTAGGCGCCTCGGCCGGAAAACGGTTGCCAACGTCCGTGCGCCTGACGTAACGCTGCGGCATGACCTTCCCGGCGCGACTCGGACGCCGCATCGCCGCGTTCGCGGTGGCGATGCCCGTGCTCCTGCTTCCTCTGGCCGCGAGCGGGCATCGCGCGCAGCTCAAGACGAACCTGGTGCGCGTCGCAGGAACAGGCACCGGCGGTGGGTATCTGACCCTGCGGCCGAACCGCGGCGGCTTCGTCGAGCTCGACTATCCCGGGTATCCGATCGGTGGCCGGCTGGTCATCGACTACCGGATCAACGGTATCCCGTCCCCGACCATCAGCTACCAGATCGAGAGCTCGAGCGCGGAGTGGCGCGTCGCGCCCGGATTGCGCGATCAGGACAAGCTCGAGATCAGCAACGTGCACGTCATCGACGCGAGCGGAGCGACCGTCGCCGTGCTCGGCAGCGACCTCGCCGCGCGCGGCCGCGACGTCGTTTCGTCACCGCTCGTCTGGGTGGTCGACACCACGAGCGACGTCGGCTTCACGCGCGGCGGGGACACCATCTTCACGCGCACGGGCAAGTGGACCGTGGGCTTCGATGCTCTGCGCTCACGCGCGACCGGGCTGCGGCTCGACAACACGGCCAACTACGCAGAGATCGAGTTCTCGGTGAATGGCGGCCCGTGGGTCGTGGAGACGATCACCTTCGACGTACAGAGCGGCAAGTCGCGCCCCAACGGACGTCCCGGTAGGCAGTTCGCGATCACGCCGGCTGATCGCGTCGAGGTGCGGCGCGTCGACGTCTTCGACTCGGGCGGACGCAAGTTCGCGACCATGGGCGTTCGCATGGGTGACCAGGGGCACTACGTGGAGAACGTGCCGACGCTGGTGCCGACGCCGTCGCCCACGCCGGGTCCCACGGCCTCGCCGACGCCGACGCCAGCCCCGACACCCGAGCCGACACCGACACCGACGCCGGACCCGACACCCGAGCCGACGCCGATGCCGACGCCGACGCCGGAGCCGACGCCGACGCCGGACCCGACGCCC
>VGTK01000051.1 GCA_016874715.1 Deltaproteobacteria bacterium
CGCCGCTGGCTCGTGCTCGCGCCGCGTGGCACGCAGCCGACGCCGGTCGCGCGCCGGGTCGCGCGCATCGCGCTCGAGCTCGCGCGTGCAGGCGAGCGCGTGACCGTCGCCGGCACCGGACTCCCGTTCGGCGCGTCAGACGCCGGCGACGCGACCGCGGCTCGTGACGTCGAGCTGATCGCGCCCGGTACGGACGCGTTCCTGCGCTGGATGGAGGGGCGCGACGAGAGCCTGCGCGTGCTGCTCGCGACGACGCACTCGTCGGACGTCGAGGTCGCGACGCTGGCGCGCGAGCGCGGCGCGCGGGTGGTGCTCGACGCGGGTGAGGCCGCGAGCGGCGTCGTCGTCGCGGAGGACGCGCTCGCCGCCGCATGGGCGACCAGCGACGACGTCATCGCGCCCGCCCCACTCGCGCTTCCCGCATCGGGCGGTGCCGCGGCCCGTGCCGGCGCGGTTCACGTGCTGCCCGACGCCGCGCCGATCGCCGCGCGGCTGATCGCGCTCGCGAGCCCGCCGACGGTGTCGGTCGTCGTGCTCTGCCACAACAACGCCGACATCATCGCCAGCTGCGTCGAGTCGCTGGTCGCCTGTCGGGGGCGCCTCGACTACGAGATCGCGATCGTCGACAACGCGAGCAGCGACGGCTCGTGGGAGTGGCTCGCGGAGCGCGCGCAGCACGGCGACGTGAAGGCGCTGCGCAACGAGCGCAACGGCTGCTCGTCCGGACGGAACCTCGGCGTGCGCGTCACGCGCGGCGAGATCGTGGTCTTCCTCGACAGCGACCAGCGCGCGCTGCACCCCGGCTGGCTCGATCCAGCGCTCGATGCGCTGCGCGAGCACGCGTCGATCGGCGCCATCGCGTGGAACGCCGGCTGGTTCCACCCCGGCTCGGGCGGCGGCACGATCGTCGACGACCTCCCGGAGCGCGGCATGAGCGGAGGGCACGCCGGGCGCTCCTTCCGCACCGACGTCGCGTTTCTGGCGACCTCCGGCTTCGCGGTGCCGCGCTCGGTGCTGGCGCGCACCCAGGGCTTCGACGAGTTCTACGACCCGACGTGCTTCGAGGACACCGACATCTCGTTCCAGATCAAGGCGCTCGGCTACGAGCTCGCCTACTGCCCGCACATCGCGATCGACCACCGCCCGCACGCGACGACCGGCGCGCTGCGCGAGTACTCCGACCTCTTCAAGCGCAACGAGGCCTACTTCCTCGACAAGTGGAAGCAGCACCCGGAGTGGTTCTTCGACGTGCGGTGACACGCGCGTGCGGCGGGGGTCGTGCGTGACGCGCCGGCCGCCACGTGCGCCGGTCGGGGACGCTCCGCCGCCGAGCACCTGGCGCGATCGCAAGGTGCCCGGCTACTGGCAGCCCGGCTCCGGCGGCGACCTCGCGTCGCACGAGGCGCGCGTGCGCTTCGTCGACGCGGCGATGCGCCACTGGATCGCGACCCATCCGGGCGACGAGCACGCCGCGCGCTCGCACCCGCACGACGTCGTGCGGCTCGCGACGACCATCGCCTGGCTCGGCGACCTCGATCCGCGCGGGCGCAAGATCCTCGAGCTGGGCGGCCACGGCGTCGCCTCGTTCGTCCTCGAGCAGGCGTTCCCCGACAACGACTGGGTGCGCGACGACACCGATCTGCGACAGCCGCTGCCGTTCCCCGACGCGTGCTTCGACCTGGTGCTCGCGATGGAGGTCATCGAGCACGTCGCCGACCCGGAGTACGCGCACGCCACGCGGCTGTCGGGAATGCGGCACTGCCTGCGGCAGATCCACCGCGTCCTGCGCGTCCATGGAACGTTGTTTCTGACCACACCCAACGCGTGCAGCCTGCTGGTGCTCGACCGGGCGCTGCGCAGCGAGCCGCCGTGGCAGTACCCGTTCCACTTCCGTGAGCTGACGCCGCGCGAGCTGCAGATCCTGGTCGAGCAGGCGGGCCTGCACGTCCGCCGCTGCGGCACGGAGTACGTCTGGTCGCGGCCGGAGCAGACGCCGGCACTGCTGCGCTTCCTGCGCGACGAGGGCCTCGACGCGGACGAGCGTGGCGACGACACGTTTCTGATCGCGGAGCGACGCGACACGCCGCCGGTGCCGCGCGGGACGCTGGACCTGCCGGTGTAGGGCCGATGTTTCCGCTGAAGACGTTTGGGCCTCGGGCGGAGCACGCGGTTGTCGCGTTCGCACGCGAAAACGCTAGATTGCCTGTGCTTTCGATGGCAGTCGGGATTCTCGCGTACGGCTATGCCCTCGTCGATCCGGCGCTGAATCTCGATGAGCAGATTGCCCCCGCCTTCGGCACGCTGGGTCGCGCGAATGCGTGGAATCTCGGGATCTTCCGCTGGGGCACGGTGATCTTCAACTACGCGGTGCTCGGGCCCGCGAACTTGCATGTGCTCCGCCCGATACTCGCCTTGGGGGTGCTCTCAATTGCGGCGACCGTCTATGCCCGGCTGCTGCCGACCAGTTGCGTCGCTCGCGCGTTCTTCTGCGTCACATTTGTGACCTTACCGACCTTCGCCCACGCGATGGCGTTCTCATTCCAGTCGGTCGAGTTTGCACTCGCGATCCTGCTGTTCGTGTTGGGGCTAAAGAGCTTCGTCGCGGCCACGTCGGGCCCACTCGTAGACGGAGCAGGTCTCGTAAAGACGCTCGTTCTCTGGGTGCTCGCGTCATCGTTTTATCAGGACTACGGCGTGATTCTCGCTGCGTCGCTGTGCTGGGCTTTCTTCGCCGTTGCGGCCGGGAAGCGCACGATGCTGCCGCGCCGAGCGATGGCCTTCGTGGCGGTCCTCGCGGTGTCCGTCATGTTGAACGTCATCATCGCATGGACGCTCGTTTGGCTCGCGGGAGTTTCTCGGCCGACGTACCTGACGGGCCGGTTCGGTGCCGCGACACTCGGTGCTCGCATCTCGGCGCTGCTGCGCGGCGCTGCCAGTCTGTACTTCTCCGGTGACGCTCCGGGTCGGTTGTCGCTCGGCGTGACGGCAGTCTCACTGCCGCTTCTGGGGCTGTTTGTCCGGGGCTCCGTGGTGCGCCGCGTAGGCCTTGCGCTGCTCGGGGCGGCGGTCTGTCTTGCTCCGATTGCGTACGGCCTGGGTTCGATCCCGCCGCTGCGGGCGACGTCCGGACTCTTGTTCGTCGTCGCCGGGACCGCGGCGTTCGCGGTCGAGCGCAGCCCGCAGCCGATCTCGTTCTTCGTCAAGTGCGCCGTGCTCTATCTGTTGCTGCAGAACGCCGCCGCGGTGAACGATGTGTTTCGCTATGAGAGCCTCGCGTGGGAAGCGGACAAGATGCTCGCAATCGAACTCGCCGCGCGGATTCACGAGGTCGCTCCCGACGCCCACGATGGCAGTGCCGTGCGGGTGCTGTTCGCGGGATCGTACCGGCGTCAGCTGGCGTCCGAGCTGCCGGGTCAGGACTCGTGGGTCGGCGCGTTCGATACGTGGGGAGAGAACAAGACCGAGCGTCGGCGGCGTGCGTTGAATGCGGCCGGATTCCCCGCGTTCCAGCTCGCGACGGAGAAGGACTACCGGACCGCGCTGCCGATTCTCGAGCGCATCCCGGCGTGGCCGGATCCGCGCTCGGTCCTTCGCGACGGAGATGTGGTGATCGTCAAGCTCGGGCCCCTCAACGGATTCGGCCGGCTGTGACCATCGCGGCTTGATGGTCGGATCGAGGCTCGTCTAACGTGTCGCGGATGATCTCGAGCGAGCACGGCGAAGATGGCGTTGCATGGGCTGCGTCGATGCCCGCGAACTTCGCCGTGGTGGTGCTCCTGATGGTTCTCGCCGGCTGTTGTCGGGAGCCGGCTTCCCCCTTGGCCCCACCGCCGGTGCCTTCCCCCGTCGAGCCGCGCTTCTCGGACGTCTCCGAGGCCGCCGGCATCGCGCGCGTCTCGCAGGCCTACGACGCCACCGTCGGCGACCACGACGGCGACGGCGACCTCGACGTCTTCGTCGGCGGGCACGGCATGCCGGCGGCGCTGTTCCGCAACGACAGCACCGGCAAGTTCGCCGACGTCGTCACGGAGTCGGGCATCGCGACCGAGGGCGACAAGCACGGCGCGGGCTGGGGCGACTTCGACGGCGATGGACGGCTCGACCTCTACGTCCCGGTCGGCGCCAACCGCGGCCACGAGAAGGCGAAGAAGAACCACCTCTACCGGAACCTCGGCGACGGCCGCTTCGCCGACGTCGCGACCGAGGCCGGCGTGACCGATCCCGCGGGACGCTCACGCTCGGTCGCGTGGCTCGACGCGAACCTCGACGGCCGCCTCGACCTGCTGGTGTCGAACCTGCTGACGCCGAACCGGCTCTTCCTGAACGACGGCGACGGGACGTTCACCGACGCCAGCGAGGCGTTCGGCGTGGCGCAGCCCGCGGCGGTACACGTCGCGTGGGGCGACCTGGACGGCGACCGCGCGCCCGATCTGATCTACGCCGGCACGCCGCAGGGGCTGCGCGTGCTGAGGAACGACGGCGGCCGGCGCTTCGTCGATCGCACCGGCGACGCCGGGCTCGAGAACCTCGGCCACTCGATCAAGGGCATGACGCTCGGCGACGTGGACGGCGACGGCGACCTCGACGTCTACCTCGGCTACGGCGTCGACTTCACCGACGCGGTGCTGGTCCGCGACGACGGCCGCACCAGCTTCGCGATCCTGCCCGGCCCGAAGCCGGCCGGCTTCGACTTCGAGACGCCGGCGCGCGACGACGCGGCACCCTCCTTCGAGGTGCTCGAGAACGGCTACCCGCTCGACGCAAAGCAGATCTGGTGCGGCCCGGACGTGCAGCCGCCCGGGGCCGGCTTCGCGTGTGCCGCGAAGGACGCCGCGAGCGACGGCGTGCCGCAGCGCGCGGGCTTCCTCGTCTGGCGCGATCCGGAGAGCGTCGAGCGCGCCGCGTCCGACGAGCCGGTGTGGCGCTGGCACGTGCGCTGGAACGTCCCGGGCGACCACCAGATCACCGGTCACGCGCGCGGCCTCGTGAACCCGCAGCCCGCGGACATGACGCATCATCCGGAAGCCGGCGGCGCGCTGTGGCTCAACGACGGACACGGAAGCTTCTCGCGCGCGACGAGCAGCGGACTCGACCACGCGGCGAACTGCCAGCTCGTGCAGCTCGCCGACGCGAACGGCGACGGCACGCTCGACCTCTACGTCGTCGACAGCGGCATCGACGGCCGCGGCGGGCGCAACGTACTCTTCCTCGGCCGCGGCGACGCGACCTTCGTGCGCGCCAGCGAGCGGGCCGGCGCCGGACCCGACTCCGGCGGCGGCCGCGGCTCGGGCGCGCACTTCCTCGACGCCGATGGCGACGGCCGCCTCGACCTGTTCCTCACCAACGGCTGGGGGTTGCCGCCGTTCGACATGGGGCCGTACCACCTGCTGCGCAACGACACGGAGCCGCGCGGCGCGTGGCTCGCGGTCGAGCTCGAGGGAGCGCGCTCGAACCGCTCGGGCCTCGGCGCCTGGATCGAGGTCGAAGCGTGCGGCCGGCGGCAGACGCGCTTCCAGAACGGGCTCGCGAGCGGCTACTCGCAGTCGCTCGTGCCGGCACACTTCGGGCTCGGTGCCTGCCCCGATGCGGCGACGGTCCGCGTGCGCTGGCCGTCGGGCGTGGACCAGACGGTCGAGAAGGTTGCGACCTCGCGCGCGCTGCGCGTGCGCGAGCCGGCTGCCGTGGAAGAAGAGGGCTGAGGGCGATGCGGCTCGGCGGACATCGGCTGGCTCTGCTCGCGGCGCTCGTCGTCGTCGCGATCGTCGTCCTCGCGCGCGCGCCCGGGCGCAGCGATCGCCGCGCGCCCGACGGTCCGTGGTCGTCCGACCCGACGGTGCCGCGCGACGTCGTGCTGATCGTGCTCGACACGCTGCGCGCCGACCACCTGAAGATGTACGGCTACGCGCGCGACACGGCGCCCCACCTCGCGGCGTTCGCGCGCCAGGCCGTCAAGTACCGGCACGCGATCGCGCCCGGCACGTGGACCGTGCCGTCGCACGCGACCATGTTCACCGGGCTCTGGCCGTCGGTGCACGGCGCGGAGCGCACCGAGGGCGAGCGCGTCACCGCGCGGCCGATGCGTCCCGAGGTCCGGACGCTCGCCGAGGTCCTCGGCGAGAGCGGCTTCCACCCCGCCGCGTTCGTCGGCAACTGGACGTTCGTCACGCCGAGCCTCGGCTTCGGGCGCGGCTTCCGCGAGCTCTTCGACGGCGCGGTGAGCCATCCGCCGGCGCTCGCCGGCGCGTTCGCCGGGTGGCTGCCGCCGCGCGACGACCGGCTGTTCGTGTTCGTCAACTTCCTCGACCCGCACGAGCCCTTCGAGCCGCCGCCGCCGCTCGACGATCTGTTCCCGCGCAAGCACGCGGAGCTCGGCACGTGGATCACCCGCGCGATCTACGCCGACAAGCGCCCCGTGACGAAGGAGCTCGTCGAGCACTTCACCTCGCAGTACGACGGCGAGATCGTGTTCGTGGACCGCTCGCTGGCGGCGCTGTTCGACGCGCTGAAGCGGGCCGGACGCTGGGACGACGCGCTGGTGGTCGTGACGTCCGACCACGGCGAGCTGTTCGGCGAGCACGGCCTCGGCGGCCACGTGCTGATGCCGTTCGAGCCGCTGGTGCACGTGCCGCTGCTCGTCAAGTACCCGCACGGCCGGCGCGGCGGCGAGTTGGTCGAGCGCCGCGTCTCGACGCGCGCGCTGTTCGGTGAGATTCTCGGGGCGGCGGGCGTGGCGCAACCGCCGGGCGTGGACGCGCCGCGCCTCGACGAGCCGCACGACGTCTGGGTCGAGCACGTGAGCGAGAAGGGCGTCCGTCAGCGCGCCGGCTACGACGGCACGCTCAAGATCTTCCAGTACGTCGAGCCCGCCGGCGAGCGCCTGGAGGTCTTCGACCTCGCGACGGATCCCGGCGAGGAGCGTCCGCTCGCGGAGCAGGGCGGCGACGCGGCGCGGGCGCTGCGCGAGCGCCTCGCGGCTTTCGCGACGCTGCCGCGCCCGGTCAACTCGCAGGCGGCGCCGCCGGTGGACCCGGTGCGCGAGGCGCAGCTGAAGCACCTGGGGTACGTGCGGTAGGCGCGGCCTCGCTGGCCGGTGCCGGCTCGTCGGCCCGCGTCGACGGGAGGACGAACGGCGCAGCGTCGCGACGCCCGTACGCGACGACCTCCGCCGCGCGCGCGAGTCGCCGTCCGACCTCGGCCTTGCGCTTCGGGTGGATGTCGCTCGCGTCGCCGAGGTCCAGCGTCGCGATGACCGCCGTCGCCGGCAGCGCCGCCGCCCTGGCCTGCGCCGCGCGCAGCGGAGCCCAGCTGCTCTCCCCCGGACCGTACGCCGGCAGCTGCACGACGAGGAACGGCAGCTCCGGCACGCCGAAGCTCGCGCGCCAGCCGGCGATCAGGGACGTCAGGCGCTCCGCGTACGTGTCGGCCCGCGCGACGTCGGCCTCGCCCTGGTACCAGAGCACGCCGCGCAGGCGCAGCGGTGCCAGCGGCGCCACCATCGCGTTGAACGCGTCGGCGCGGGCGCGCGGCGGCGGCGCGCTGATCGTGAAGCCCAGGGTCGTGACGGCGTCGCGCGCGAACGGCCGCTTGACGCTCCAGCCGCCCTGCTTCAAACCCTCGAGCGGGACCTCGTACGACGCCCACTCCGGGCCGGGAACGAAGACCTCCGAGGAGAAGAAGTCGCCGTCGGTGATCGACGCCTGCCCGAGCGTCAGGCGGAACTCGCCCTCGCCGCGGGCGCGGAACGCGAGGCGCCCGAAGCCGCTCAGGTCGATCGGGACCTTGCCTGCGCGGAGCGGCGTCGCCGCCGACGCCCAGGCGTCGGGATCGGCGAACTCGCCGGCGAAGCGTCCGCCGCGCGGCGCCCCCGCGAGCGCGCTCCAGCCAGCGATCGAGCCGGACTTCGCGTACGCGCGCCACGCGCCGCCGAGCCCGGCGCCGCCGTCCTCGAGCGCCACGGGCAGCGGCGCGCGCGCCGGGTCGCTCGGCACCAGCTGCAGGTCCGTGACCGACAGCGAGAACGAGACACCGCTCGCCGGGGCGCTGGCGGCGGTCGCGCCGGTGGCGGCGGACGGGTCCGGACGCCAGACCTCGATCGGCGTCGAGCCCCACGCCGCGACCACGAGCCCGACCGGGACGCCGAGGGTGGCCGTCAGGTCGCGACCGAAGAAGTACGCGACGGCGGAGAAGTCCGCGGCACTCTCCGGCGTGCAGACGCGCCACGCGCCGCCCAGGTCGCGCAGCGGTCCGCTCGACGCCGCGCGCTCCACGGTGAAGAAGCGCAGCCCGCGGCAGTCCTCGGCGGACGCCGGCGGCCCGCCGTCGCTCGCGGTGCGCACCGGCAGCGCCATGTTGGATTGACCGGCCGCGAGCCAGACGTCGCCGATCAGCACGTCGCGCACGACGCGGGTCCCGTCGCCGCCGAGCGTCAGCTCGAACGGGCCGCCCGCGACGAGTCCGTCGCCGAGCGCGATCCGCCACGCGCCGTCCGCGGCCGCGACGCCCGAGGCGTGCGCGCCCGCGATCCGCGCGTCGATCGTTCTGCCCGGCGTCGCCGTGCCCCAGAGCACGGCGCGGCCGCGCTGCAGGACCATGTGGTCGCCGAGGATCGCGGGCAGCCGGATCTCGGCGCGCGCGGCGGTCGCGGCGGCGAGCGAGGCTGCGAGCGAGGCTGCGAGCGCGACGGTTGCCACGATCGGGAGCCGGGGACGTGGCCCGTGCCAAGCGATTCGCGATCCCGTCGACCGCATCAGGTGCCGGCTCCGGTGCTGCTCCGGGCTCGCGCTCCGACCATCACCCTTCGCGACCTTTCGACAGCGAGTAGGGAATCCGCACGCCGGGGTCGTCGCGCGGGAAGTCCTTGGTGTTGCGCGTCACGAGGAGCGCCCCACGAGCCCGTGCGGTCGCCCAGATGATCGCATCCGGCAGCTTCACCCGGTGCGAGCGCCGTACGCGGATCGCCTCCTCCGCGGTGTCGCGATCGACGTCGAGAATCCGGAATCGCGAGAGGAAATCCCGGACCACGGCTTCCTCGGCGTCGCTTTGCGCGCCGACCAGGACCTCGACCCAGGAGATCACGCTCACGGCAACGTCGTGATGCCGCTCGATCTCCCGGCGTGCCTGCGCGATGCCGTTCAAGAAGTCGACGAGGATGTTCGTATCGAGCACGGCGAGCATGGCCGGCTCACCACTCCCGGCGGAGCCGCCGCTCGTAGGCGAGTCCGTCCACCCCGCGCCCACGCCACAAGCCGAACGCCCCGGGAGAATCCGGCGTCCTGTGGCGCGTCGCGTACTCCGCGACGGCGCGCCGGACGGCCTCTGCGCGCGAGATCTTCTCCCGCCGACAGATCTCGGCGAGGTCGCGCAGCTGGTCGGCTGGGAGCTCGATGATCGTTCGCATGCCGTCATCATATGACGGCATCATTCGTGCGGCAACCCGCAACGTCTTCGCGCGGGTGGCACGGTCGCTCGCGCCGAGAAAGGCGCTACGTGACCTCGCGCTCGATCACCGCGGCCGGCCGCTGCGAATCGACGATCGCGCCCGCCGTGCGCAGCGCCAGCGCCTGGATCGTCAGCGTCGGGTTGTAGCCCGAGCCCGTCGGGAGCGGCGCGCCGTCCGCGCTCCAGACGTTCTCCAGATCGTGCAGCTTGCCGAACGCATCGGTCACCGACGCCTTCGGATCGGTGCCCATGCGCAGCGTGCCGAGCACGTGGCGCGACGACGGCGTCGGGTTGCCGTCGTGGATCGGCGCCACGAACGCGAACTGCGCGCCCGACGCGCCGTGCAGGTCGATCAGCTTCGGACCGTAGAACGCGCGCGCGGCGAGCTCGAACGGATGCTCGGTGTACGTGACGCGCGGCACCGGCAGCCCGTTGATGTCCTTGACGGCGGGGTCGAGGTCCACGCGGTTGGTGAGCTGCGGCGCGTCCTCGCCCTGCATGATGAGCACGGAAATGTGGCGTCCGAACGGGCTCGAGCGGAGGTAGCTCTTGAGCGTCGCACCGCGGAAGCCGAGGTTCATGTACTGGACGGCGTCGGCGATCTTCTCGGAGTTGGTGCCGAACTCGACGATGCCGCCGAGCGGGCGCTGCGGGTCGTTCGGCACGCCGCGGAAGTCGGAGAAGCCGGTCGTCACCGACTTGCCGCGCTCGCCGTGCATGTCCTCGCGGTAGATGCCGACGCCGATCGTCTGGTGGTGGAACATGAGGTTCCGGCCGACCAGCCCGGACGAGTTGCCGAGGCCCGGTCCGCCGAGGTCCGAGAGCAGGAGCAGGCGCGCCGACTCGATCGAGCTCGCGGCGAGCAGCACGCGATCGCCGCTGACCGACGCGGGGTTGCCGTCCGGATCGAGGTACTCGATCGCGGTCACGCGGCGACCGGACGCGTCGGTCACGAGCCGCGTCGCGATCGCGTTGTAGCGCACCTGCACGTTGCCGGTGAGCAGCGCGTCGCGCAGCGGCGCGATCGAGCCCTTCGCATTGATCGGGCAGCCATAGCCGGAGCAGAAGCCGCAGTCGTTGCACGCCTGGCGCGCGCGGTACGTCTGCGACGTCACGGCCGCGGGGTACGGGAACGGGTGTAGCCCGAGCTTGCGTGCGCCCTCGGACAGCACGTTCGCGACGTACATCGGCACGCCGGGCGGCATCGGGTACGGGCCGGAGCGCGGCTCGGCGAACGGGTCCGCGCCGGCCGCGCCCTGCACGCCGATCAGGCGCTCGGCCGCGGCGTAGAACGGCTCGAGCTCGTCGTAGTCGAGCGGCCAGTCGGCGAAGCTCGCGCCGGGGACGTCGCCGAGCAGCGTGCCGAGGCGGAAGTCGAAGGCGGCGAAACGCGGGACCTTCATGTCGGCGTGCCCAAAGCCGCCGCCGACCGTCTTCGGCAGGCCGTTCACCTCGCCGACGAAGGTGCGGTCGCCGTCGGCAGGGCTCGCGCGGAACGTGCGCGGCTCGACGCGCGCCTGCTGCTGGATGAGCTCGCGCGCGCTCATCTTGACCTCGTCGCTCGAGAACAGCGGGATCGGCATGCCGTCCTTCGGGTCGTCGAGGCCGAGCCAGTAGTTGTTGCCGGCTTCGAGCACGCAGACCTTGAGACCGCTGGTCGCGAGCACGCGCGTCGCGATACCGCCGCCGGCGCCGCTGCCGATCACCACCGCGTCGAAGCGGTCGAGGCTCGTGTCGCCGAGGACGTTCGGAACCCTGCTGGGGAGCGATGCCATCGCGGACCTCGACCGTCTCAGAAGAAGCGCTTGCCGCCCTGCGAGATCGCGACGGCGGTGACGAAGCTCTCGACGGTCGGCTCGAGCCCGTCGTTCTGCCGGCTCGGGTCGATCGTCTGGTTCGGCTGGTCGGGGCGGTCACGCGGCGTGCCGGCCGCGTCGTACAGCGTGTGGCCGAGCGGCTGGCTGTCGCCGTCGTAGAAGTAGTCGCGCCAGCCGGCGCCGTCCCGGTTGCCGCCGTACTCCGGCGCGCAGAACATGCCCTCGGCGAGCAGCGCGAGGAACGCGTCGCGGAAGCGCGGGTCGGCGGCTGCGAAGGCGGCGAGCTTGCCGTCGTCGTCGAGCGACGCGAAGTCCGCGGCACCGCGCGACGCGGCGAATGCGTTCAGCGCGGGGACGGCGTCGCGGTACAGCGACTGCAGTCCGGGCGTCGCCGGCACGATCGGGTCGTTGACGTCGCCGTTCGGCACCGACGCCGAGCCGAGCAGCTCGATGCGGAACGACAGCTCCTGCATGCGCGTCGGCGGCAGGATCTCGAGGAAGGCGTTCTCCGGGTGGTCGTCGCCGGGGTCGCCGGTCGCGGGATCGGGGAAGGGCGTGCGGCCGCTGAACGGCCCGCCGCGGTAGATCGTCGGGATCTCGGCGTCGAACGCGGCGAGGAAGCGGTCGGCGTACTCGATCGCGTCGGTGCCGAGAGCGCCGACGGTCCGGTCCTCCGGCACGATCGCCGCCGCGAGATGCTCGAAGGTCGCGCGCTCGTCCGCGGTGAAGAAGCGCGCGACGGGGGCGTCGCCGGAGCCGGTGCGGTCGCTGCAGCCGGGCAGCCACGGCAGCGTTACGACGCCGCCGGAGGCGGCGACGAGCTGGAGAAACGTTCTGCGTCGGTAGAGGGATGCCATGTCGCCACGCGCTCCGGGTGCCGCGTCGGGTCCGTCCCGGGCCGCCCGAAGGTAGGGCGGGGCGGGCGAGGTTGTCAACCGGGAATGCGGACCAGCCGCCGCTCGCGAACGCGTCCGGCGGCGCGGCGGTCGGCGGTCAGCCCGGATCCGCCGACCAGCTTCGTGCGACGTAGGTCGCATCGTACCGCGAGAGGCCCCAGTCGACGGCCAGCGCAGCCGCGGTGACGAGCAGCTCTTGGCCGTTTGCGATCCGGTGAATCCCCAGCGACTCGACGAGCGACAGCGCCTCGGTCACGTCGGCCGTGGTGACGCCGCGCATCCGTGCCAGGACGGCCAGCAGCTCGGTCATGAACAGCGACCGCACCGCTGCGCGTCCTGCGAGGAGACCAGCGCCGCGGAGACCAGGGGCGGGAACTTTCGCCCACGGTCGAAAATACCCGTGAGTAATTTTGACTGAGGGTGAAAACGCCTGTACGGTGAAGCCATGTCACGTCGGCGGTATCTCGTCGCGCAGGTCGCTCGCGACCTGCGCCGCAAGATGGTCTTCGTCGCCGGTCCGCGGCAGGTCGGCAAGACGACGCTCGCGAAGTCGCTGCCGGGTGCGTCGGCGGGATACCTGAGCTGGGACGTGCCGCGCGACCGCGAGCGGATCCTGCGCGGCGAGCTGCCGGCGAGCCGCCTGCTGGTGTTCGACGAGCTGCACAAGAACCGGAGCTGGCGGAGCTTTCTCAAGGGGGTGTTCGACGGACGCGCGCGCGGTCAGCAGATCCTGGTGACCGGCAGCGCGCGGCTCGACGCCTACCGGCGCGGCGGCGAGTCGCTGCAGGGGCGCTACCATCTGCTGCGGTTGCACCCGCTCTCGGTCGCCGAGCTCGGCGCGCCCGACGCATTGCCCGCTCTGCTCCGTCTCGGCGGCTTCCCGGAGCCGTTCTTCGGCGGCTCGGATACCGAGGCGCGACGCTGGTCGCGCGAATACCGCAACCGCATCGTCCACGAGGAGATCGTGAGCCTCGAGCGGGTGCAGGACCTCGGCAAGCTCGAGCTCATGATGCTTCGCCTGCCCGAGCTGGTCGGCTCTCCGCTGTCGATCAACAACCTGCGCGAGGATCTGGCAGTCAGCCACAAGACCGCGGCGTCGTGGCTCGACATCCTCGAGCGCCTCTACGCCATCTACCGGCTGCCGCCCTTCGGCAGCCCGAAGCTCCGGGCCGTCAAGAAGGAGCAGAAGCACTACCACCTCGACTGGTCCGTGGTTCCCGACGACGCCGCCCGCTTCGAGAACCTCGTCGGCTCTCATCTGCTGAAGTGGGTGGACTTCGAGCAGGACGCGCACGGGCGCGACCTCGAGCTGCGATATTTCCGCGATACGGACCGTCGCGAGGTCGACTTCGTCGTCGTCGAGGGCCGCCGCCCGATCCGCCTGGTCGAGTGCAAGTGGGGTGACGCCGAGATCGACCGCAGCCTGCGGTACCTCCACGAGCGCTTCCCGGCAGCGGAGGCCTGGCAGGTGAGCGCGGTCGGGACGAAGGACTATCGCACGCCGGATGGGATCCGCGTGGCACCGGCGGCAGCGCTGCTCCGCACGCTGGTGTGAGCCGCGCACGACGAGACGACGGGGCCGGCGAGCCCCCGCACCCGGCTCAGCGCCTGGTAGCGACGGTCCGCGCGAACGTGAGGAACTCTCCCCGATCTGCCTGGATCGCAGCGCGCTCCGCCTCGGTCGTGTGTCCGGCGAACTCCTGCCAGATCGCGTGCGAATCGGGGAGCGCCTCGGCGTTCGTCACGTCGACGAGCTCGGTCTTGGCCCAGTGCAAGCCCCACCACTGGGCCGAGTGGAAGGTGTGCCAGTCGGCGCGCCAGAGGTCCCGCAGGTGGGCTGGTACCTGGTCCGGGGTGAGCTCGCGTGCGACGCCCGGGCAGACGATCCCGATCTCGCCGCCGGGGCGCAGGAAGCGCAGGACGCTCTTCAAGTAGAGATCGTCGGTGCCGAAGTAGTGGTAGGCGTCGAGGCTCACGATCACGTCGAAGTATCCGTGCGCGTACGGGAGCTCGTGCGCTTCGGCGCGAATGGGCGTGATCTCGGCCTCGAGGCCGGCGTCGACGATGCGCGCGAGGTTCTCGGTCGGCGAAATCCAGAGATCGTTCGCGAACACGCGGAGCCCGTACTCGCGCGCGAGGAAGATCGAGCTCGCCGCGCGACCGCAGCCGAGGTCGAGGACGCGCATGCCGGGGCGGAGCGTGAGCTTCGAGCAGAGCGCCTCGCAGAGCCACAGGACGTTCGGGCCCATGCGGCACTGCTCGAGCCACGCGGGGTCGTAGCGGGCGCTACGCGGAAACGGATCGACGGCTGTCATGTGAGCTGCGGTCTCCTTGCCTGCGGGAGGCGCGCGGGGTGTGAGTCCACCCCACGGTGCGGCCGTGTAGACCGGTCGCGACTTTGCGCACAACGCTGTTCCACGAGAGTGGAGGCGAGCGCTCACCTCGGCAAAGGCTCGGCGAGCCGACGCGTGGCGAGGCGGGGACGTGCCGCGCTGGAGTGCGGCAATCCTGTTGCAACGCGCTGCGACGTCACCGCATCACGGCGAACGCACCGCCGCGCGTCCGGCGAGAAAGCCCGTCGCCCACGCCCACTGGAAGTTGAAGCCGCCGATGCGGCCCTCGCAGTCGAGGATCTCGCCGGCGAGGAAGAGGCCGTCCGTGCGACGCGACGCCATGGTGCGGAAGTCGACCTCGGCGAGGGGCACGCCGCCGGCCGTCACCTCGGCGAAGTCCCAGCCGCGGTCGCGCTCGACCGGCAGCGCGAGCTCCGTGAGGCACCGTGCGAGGCGCCGTCGCGTGTCGCGACCGAGCTGTGCGGCCGGCGTCGCGGGATCGACCTCCGCCGCGTGCAGCAGCGCCTCGGCGAGCCGCTCCGGCACGAGCCCCGCGAGCAGCCGTCCGAGCGACGCGCGCGGCCGGTCGCGCGCGAGCGCCTGCAGCCGGGCGTCCGCCTGCTCCGCGCTCTCTCCGGGCAGGACGCTCATGCGCAGCTCGACGGTGTCCCCGTGCGCACGCGCCAGCACCCAGTGGCGGCTCGCGTCGAGCACGAGCGGACCGCTGACGCCGAAGTGCGTCCACAGGAGGCTGCCGCTGCGGCGGTCGATGCGCTTGCCGTTCGCGAGCGTCGTCAGCTCCGCCTCGTTCGAGATGCCGCGCAGCCCGGCGTGGAAGAAGCCGCGCCGCAGGACGAGCGGCACCAGCGCCGGGTGCGTCTCCGTCACCGTGTGTCCGAGTGCGCGCACCAGCGCGTAGCCGCCGCCGTCGCTGCCGGTGCGCGGCAGCGAGCGTCCGCCGGTGGTGACGATCACGCGCCGCGCGCGCAGGACGTGCGCGCGGCCGTCGCGCTCGTACGCGACGTCGAAGCGCGCCGGCGGACCGTCCGCGTCGCTTGCGCCGCTCGCGGCCGGCACGCCGTCCGCGTTGCGCGCCGCCGTCGAACGGATCGCCGTCACGCGTGCCCCGGTGCGCAGCTCGACGCCGAGCGCGCGACAGCGCGCGACCAGCGCGTCCACCACCGTGCGCGCGCTGTCGCTCACCGGGAACAGCTTGCCGGTGTCCTCGCGCTTCAGCGCGACGCCGAGCGACGCGAACCACTCCTTCGCCGCGTCCGCGTCGAATGCGGCGAGCACGTTGCGGATCGGGTTGCGCGCGCCGTTGAAGTCGTCGGCGGAGACCTGCTCGTGCGTGACGTTGCACCGTCCGCCGCCCGAGATCAGGATCTTCGCGCCGATCTGCCGCGCGCCCTCGAGCGCGACGATGCGCGGTGCGGGATCCGCAGCCGCGTGCGCGGCCTCCTCGGCGGCGAAGATCGCGGCCGCGAGGCCGGCCGCGCCCGCGCCGACCACGGCGACGTCGGCCACGTCCGCGTGGGCGGCGCGGGAGGAGGCCGCTCTCAGCGTCCCTTCCAGCGCGGCGCGCGCTTCTCGACGAACGCCGCGAGGCCCTCCTTGAAGTCCTCGGCCTGGAACATCTTGAGCATGCCCTCGCCGGACAGCTTCCAGCCGACGTCGTCGGGCTGGTCGGTCGCGGCGAGCATGATGCGCCGGCTCTCGCGCACCGCGAGCGGCGCGTTCTCGCAGATCTGGGCGGCGAGCTTCTTCGCCGCGGCGATCGCCTCGCCCTGCTCGCAGAGGACGTTCACCCAGCCGAAGTGGTAGGCGCGCTCGGCGGGGAAATCGAGGCGCCCGGTGAGCGCCAGCTCCATCGCGATGTTGCGCGGCAGCTTGCGCGGCAGGCGGAACAGCCCACCGGCCCCGGCGACGAGATTGCGCTTGACCTCGGGGATGCCGAACACCGCCGTGCGCGACGCGACCAGCAGGTCGCACGAGAGTGCCAGCTCCGTACCGCCCGCGAGCGCCGGTCCGTCGACCGCCGCGATCAGCGGCTTGGTGCGCTCGCGCGTGACCAGCCCGCCGAAGCCGCCGCGCTTCGTGCTCATGCCGCCCGGATCGGTGCTCATCTGCTTGAGATCCGCACCCGCGCAGAAGATGTGGCCCTTCTCCGTGCGCGCGCCGGTCAGGATGCCGACCCAGACCTCGTCGTCGGCCTCGATCGCGTCGAGCGCCTTCTCGATGCCCTGCGCGACGGCGGTGTTGACCGCATTGCGCGCGTCGGGACGGTTGATGGTGATGACGCCGACGTTGCCCTGCTTCTCGTAGTCGATCATGCGGCGTCCATACTGTGTCCGGCCGCCGTCGTCACGTGGCGGCGCGATCCCGTCGGGTCGTCCAGGCGGCGTCGGCGCGATGGACGCGACAGGGCGCGGCACGGTACGGGTCGGGTCGTGACCCCGGCGGTGACGGCGGCGAAGCGGGCCCGGATCGCGTTCCGGCTGCTCGAGTACCGGCACGAGCCCGGTGCCCCGTCGTACGGGCTGGAGGCGGCCGAAGCGCTCGGGCTCGACCCGGCTAGCGTGTTCAAGACGCTGCTCGCCGAGCGCGACGACGGCGCGCTCGGCGTGGCGCTGGTCCCGGTCGCCTGCACGCTGGACCTGAAGGCGCTCGCGGCCGCCATCGGCGCGAAGCGCGCCGCGATGGCGGACCCGGCGGCCGCCGAGCGCGCGACCGGTTACGTCGTCGGCGGCATCGGCCGGTCGGCCTTTGGGGAGTCCACGATCCTGAAGGGCTGCATCGTCGCCGACAACGTCGCGACCAACGGCGGCGCGGACTGCTGGTCGGTGGACGTCGCGGCGTTCAACGGCAACCTGATCGAGGAGTCTCTCGACTGTCCCGCGACGCTCCACGGGGTCGGCGCGATCCTCACCGCCGACCCGCTGCTCGGCCCGCTGCAGGACAACGGTGGCGCCACCCACACGCAGGCGCTCGCGCCGGGAAGTCCGGCGATCGGCGCGCTCACCAACGGTACGCTGTGTCGCCAGGCGGATCAGCGCGGCGTCGCGCGCACCGCCCTCTGCGATCTCGGTGCCTACGAGGCGCCTTGAGGGATCAGCGCCCCTTCCAGACGGGCGGCCGCTTCTCCTTGAACGCGGCGATGCCTTCCTTCGCGTCGTCGCTCATGAAGACGCCGGCCGAGTAGCTCATCTCGTTGGCCAGCGCGTTCTTGAGGTCCATGAAGGTGCTGGTCTTCGCCGACTCCTTGCACGCGCGGACGGCGAGCGGGCCGTTGAGGCAGATGGTCGCCGCCCACTCGCGCGCCTTCGCCATCACCTGGTCCTTCGGGACCACCGCGTTGACCAGCCCCATCTCGAGCGCGCGCTGCGGCGTGATGCGCTCGGCGAGCAGGAGCACCTCCATCGCGTTGCACCACGAGAGCTGCCGCGCGCTGTGCACCGTCGAGCCACCGCCGGGGAAGAGTCCGCGGCGCGGCTCGGCGAGCTGGAAGAACGTGTCCTCGGAGACGACGCGGAGATCGGTGTTCCACATCATCTCCATGCCGCCCGCGGCGCAGATGCCGTTGATCGCTGCGATCACCGGCTTGTAGAGCTTGAACTCGCTGCCGTCGGGCAGGGTGGCGCCGTCGCGCAGCACGGCGATCAGGCTGTGCGCCATCGTGTACTGCGAGCCCTCCATCTGCTGCTTCGAGCCGCCGTCGCGCAGCTTGTCCGCCTGCTCGGTGACGATGGTGATGAACTTCTTGAGATCGGCGCCGACGCAGTAGACGTCGCCGACCCCGGTCAGGATGGCGACGAAGGCGTCGTCGTCGTCGCGATAGCGCACCCAGCAGTCGGCGAGCTGGCCGAAGTGCTCGAGGTCGAGGGAGTTTCTCGCCTCCGGGCGATCGATGGTGATGGTGACGACGTGGCCGTCCTTCGCGTACTGGATGGGCATGGTGGTCGACGTTCCACGGCCGGCCTCCGGCTGTCAATCGGGCGCTTGAATCGACATGTGCCCGTGCAGCGACGGGATCGACGCAACCGGGCGGGAGCGGCAGACGCTCTTGCTGCGGAAGGACGATTCTGTTCAAGGAACGGCCGATGGCGAGCACGACTTCGGCTGCCGGTGCGGCGCCGCGCAGGAGCGCCGGGACGCCGCAGCCGCTCTTCCAGCATGGCGACGTCGACGGCTTCTTCGGCCTCGCGATCGACAACCTGATGCAGTTCCTGCTGATCCTCGGCCTCTGCACCGGCGTCCTCGGCTTCCCGATCGACCTGCTGCTGCACACCATCCTGCCGGCCGCGGCGCTGTCGATCGTGATCGGCAACTTCTTCTACGCATGGCAGGCGCAGCAGCTCTCGGCGCGCACCGGACGGAACGACGTCACGGCGCTGCCCTACGGCATCAACACCGTGTCGCTGTTCGCATTCGTCATGCTCGTCATGCTGCCGGTCAAGCTCGCGGCACTCGGCGACGAGATGAGCGAGGCGGACGCGGCGCGCGTGGCGTGGCAAATCGGCATCGCGGCGTGCTTCGTGTCGGCGCTGCTCGAGCTCGCGGGCGCGCTGGTCGCCGAGCAGGTCCGCCGCTACACGCCGCGCGCGGCGCTCCTATCGACGCTCGCCGGCATCGCGATCAGCTTCGTCGCGATCGACTTCGCGATGAAGACCTTCGCGGCACCGCTGGTCGCGATGCTGCCGCTCGGCGTGATTCTCGTGACGTACTTCTCGGGCACGCACCTGCCGCTGCGCATTCCGGGCGGCGCCTGGGCACTCGGTCTCGGCACGGCGTCGGCGTGGCTGCTGTGGGCGCTCGGCGATCCGACGCCGGTGGATGCGACACGCATCCCCGGCGCGATCGAGACGGTCGGCTTCTACTTCCCGGTGCCGCTCGCGGGCGACCTTGTCGCCGGCCTCACCCATCCGCTGTTCGGGCAGTACCTCGTGCCGGTGATCCTGCCGATGGGGCTCTTCAACGTGCTGGGCTCGCTGCAGAACATCGAGTCGGCGGAGGCCGCGGGCGACTCCTATCCGACGATGCCGAGCCTCGCGGTGAACGGTCTCGGCTCGGTCGCGGCGGCGCTGTTCGGCTCGTGCTTCCCGACCGCGATCTACATCGGCCACCCCGGCTGGAAGGCGCTCGGCGCGCGCTCGGGATACTCGATCCTGAACGGCCTCTTCTTCGCGGTGCTGGCGCTCTTCGGCCTGACGTACTTCATCAACACGCTGGTGCCGATGGAGGCCGGCATGGCGATCGTCCTGTGGATCGGCGTGATCATCACCGCGCAGGCCTTCCAGGCGACGCCGCCGCAGCACGCTCCCGCGGTCGCGGTCGGGCTCTTTCCCGCGATCGCCGCGTGGGGTGCGCTGGTGACGACGCAGGCGCTCGGGGCCGCGGGCAACGCGACCGGCGATCCCGGGCTCGCGGCCCGCGTCCTCGCCGATCCGCAGGCGTTCGCGATGGCGGGACTCGACCTGCGCGGGCTCGTCGCCCTGTCGCAGGGATTCATGCTCACCTGCATGGTGTGGTCCGCGATCAGCGCCCACCTGATCGACCGCGCGTTCCGTACCGCCGCGGCCTGGGCGCTGATCGGCGCCGTCGTTGCCTTCTTCGGCTTCGCCCACGCCGGTACGCTCACCCCGGCGGGCGGCATGTACGAGATCGGCTGGGCGAGCGGCTGGCGCTGGGCGATCGGCTACGTCGCGTGCGCGGCGTTCTTCCTCTTCGTCGAGCGGGTCGGCGCGGCACGAGCGCACTGACGCTCGTGCCGCGCCGGCGGTCATCCGCGCGTGGTCAGAGGTAGACCTTGAACCCGCCGTAGAAGTTGCGCGGCATCGCGGGGTCGATGCCGTCGCTGCGGACGCGCGCCCAGTAGTCCTCGCCGAAGACGTTGTTCACGCCGAAGTACAGCGCGACGTTGTCGCGGTACACGTTGGTCTCCATCGTGAGATCCCACACGTTGTAGCTCGGGATGAAGAAGTCCGGCGTGTTGTTGTCGTTGGCGAACATGTCGTCGGTGGCGGTCGTGAGCAGGCTCGCCTTGCCGTAGACCGGGTGCGTGTACTGGACGCCCGCCCGCACCAGCCAGTCGGGCGCGTAGGCCGGCGTTTTGCCGTCGAACGGTCCGCGGATGAACTCGGCGTCGAGCAGCATCAGGTTGCCGTACAGCGCGAACTCGCCGAAGCGCTCCGCGTAGTCGGTGCCGTTCACGTCGTCGAGCAGCCCGAGCACGCCGACCTCGGTCGCCACCTCCCAGCCGTAGTAGCGCGAGCGTCCGACGTTGCGGATCTCGGAGAGGTTCTCGGTGATCTGCACGTTGCCGATCTGGTTGTCGAAGTCCATGAAGAAGACGCTCGTGTCCCAGTACGCCCAGGGCGTCGGGTAGCCGCGGAAGCCGAGCTCGTACTGCCAGATGTTGCCGGCCTTGAGGTCGTTGGCCACGAGCTGCGTCGGGCTCAACGGCACGGCCAGCGTGAACAGCTGGGGACGATACGCGGACGACGCGTTGCCGTAGACCTCGACCGTCGGGCGCAGCGTGTAGGTCGCGCCCATGCCGACCAGCGGCACCACGTCGACGTTGCTCTCGTCGGCGAGCGGGATGCCCTCGGCCGTCTTGTCGACGTTGACGGCCTCGTCGACGGACTGCGAGTAGGTCTCCAGGCGTACCGCCGGGATCAGGGCGAGGTCGCCGAACACGAAGCGGTTCTCGGCGAAGGCGGCGCCGTAGTTGGTGGTGCGCTCGCTCCGGTTGCGCACGGCGCCGTCGTCCGCGTCCGGACGCGCACCACGCTTGTCCACGCGCGGCGAGCCGTCGTGGTAGTACATCACGCCGGCGGTGAGCGTGTTCTGCTCGTCGAACATCGACCACGTCTGGCGTACGCGAGCGTCGAGACCGGCCGTGTTGAACGCCTGGTCCTGGATCTGGTTCGACTGCGCCGCCTCGCCGCTCGGCAGCGTGCCGAAGCCGCCGCCGCGCTGGCGTCGGCTCCAGCGGTTGACGTAGCCGCCCCACGCGATGACGCGCAGATACGTGTCGGTCGCGATCTGGTTCTCGTACGTCGCCGAGCCGATGTAGCGCTGCAGGCGGAAGCGGTCGAAGAAGCGCGACGTCGCGCTGCGGTCCTCCTGGTAGAGCACCGCGTTGGGTGCCTCGGTCAGGCGCAGACCGCCGGGCTCGCCGTGCTCCTCGTTGTAGCCGTCGAAGGCGAGCTTGATGCTGCTGGTGTCGTCGATCGTGTAGATGCCCTTGGCGCTTCCCGAGTAGAGCCCGAAGTCGCTGTTCTCCTCGCGGAAGCCGAGCCCCTGCTTCTGGTAGTAGTAGCCGTAGTAGCCGAGCGGCCCGACCGTGCCGCTGACCGCGTTGTAGGTCGAGTAGAAGCTGTAGCTGCCGAAGGTCTGGTTCGTGTACAGCGAGAACGGCACGTCCGGGTTCGGCTTCCTGGTCACGAAGTTGAGCGAGCCGCCCGGCTGCGGGCCGTAGAGCAGGGCGGCACCACCGTGCACGAAGTCCACCTGCTCGACCGAGTCGAGGGGCGGCATGTAGTAGTTCTCGGGATAGCCGAACAGGTCGGCCGCGATCGGCACGCCGTCCTTGAGCACCTGCGTGAACTGGGTGCGGTCGGGGTCGAGGCCGCGATAGCCGATGCTGACCAGCGGCGTCGCCTCCTCGGAGAGCACGAGCCCGGGCGTGCGCGACAGCAGCTGGCGGTAGTTGTCGTTCACGATCTTCGGCGGCTCCGTCGGGTCGATGACGGTGGTCTTCTTGCCGTCGTAGATGTCGACCCCCTCGACGGCGGGCAGGAAGCGCGGGATCTCTCGCTCGCGGGTTCCCTCCACCTTCTGCTCGTCGAGGCGCACCGGCGTGCCGTCGGCCGTGCCGGCGGCGTCCGCGGCGAAGGCGCGCCCGCTCCCGGCGAGCAGGATCGCCCCCACGACGGCGAGAACCCGTCGTTTCGTGCCGCGCTCGAGCGCTCGCCGGCCGCGCGCCGACGCTGTGCTGCCTGGACTCATCGGATGACCACCTCCTGCCGCGGCGAAGCCCGCCTTCGGCTGAAATTGAAAGTCGATTTCGATTGAGGCGCGGTATCGGACGGGATGGTCGCCTGTCAAGGCTCCGGCTCCCGGGGTGTCCGGAAGTATCTGGCCTGGCGTGCTTTTTGCGGAGCTTGACGACGCCCGTGGGGTCGCTTAGTCGTGACGTTGATTGTCAATTTCAGTTCCAGCGACGCCCAGCGAGCCGTTCCGCGAGCCTGTCGGCGGGTGCCCCGCGCCGGCCGCGCGCAGCGACGGTGCGCGCGGGGACTCCGACCGGCCCGACCTCGGCGGAATCCTGCCGGCAGCGCTCGTGCGGCGTCCATGGACGCTCGCCTGGGCGGTCGCGATCGTCGCGTACCTGGTGCTCGTGGGCCTCGCGCTGCTGCCGTCCTCGCCGCCGGTCGAGGAGTTGCCGCTCGTGCGCATGGTGTTCGTCGAGCCGCCCCCGCCGCCTGCGTTACCTCTCGGCGCCCCGGGGGGGGCCGGCACGGCGGCGGTCGTGGTCGAGCCCGTGCCGGCGCCCGCGAAGGTCGAGCCCGTGCCCGAGCCGCCGCAGCCGGTTCCCGTCGAGCCCGACCGGCTGAAGCGCAAGGCCGAGACGAAGCCCGAGCCGAAGCCGAAGCCGCGTCGCAAGCCGCCGGTGGAGCCCCCGCGCACCGCCGAGGCGCGTCCCGAGCCGGCCGCGCAGGAAGCGGCGCCGGGTGTCGCGACGGGCTCGGTCGGCGGCCAGGCGGACGGCGTCGCGGGTGGCGTCGTCGGTGGCTTCGCCGGTGGCGTGGTCGGCGGCACGGGCAGCGAGCCCGTGCCGGCATCGGGGGTAGCGAACCCGCCGACGCTCGTGCACCGAGTCCCCCCGGCGTATCCCGACGACGCGCGCCGCCGCGACGTCGAGGGGCTCGTCGTCGTCTCGGCGGTGCTCGACCGCGACGGCCGCATCGAGGCGGACAGCTTGAAGGTCGTCCGCTCGATCCCGCTGCTCGACGCCGCAGCGCTGAGCGCGGTGCGGCAGTGGCGCTTTCGCCCGGCGCGCGACCAGCAGGGGCGCACCGTGCGCGTGCTGCTCGAGGTTCCGATCCGGTTCGTGCTGCGCGGGTGACGGGCGCCGGGCCGCGCGGCTTCAGGAGGAGTGCATGCAGTTCAATCTGATCGAGCTCTGGGCGGTGATGGGGCCGCTGGCGAAGGCGGTCATGCTGCTGCTGGTCGGCATGTCGCTGGCTTCGCTGGTGGTCGCCGTCGAGCGGGTCGTGAAGCTCGAGCGCTCCGCGCGCGAGTCGCGGGCGTTTCTCGACGCCTGGCGGCAGATCGTGGCGGCCGACGGCGTGACGCACGCGGCCGCGTCCGCGAGCGCCTACCCGCGGAGCTACGTCGCCCACCTCGTCGCGGAGGCGAGTGCGGTGATCGACGAGGGCGACGAAGGACGGGCCTGGCTCGAGGCCTTCGACCGCACCGCGCGGCGCATCATCGTCGCGTCCGGAGTGGACGCGAAGCAGGGACTCGGCCTGCTGGCGACGGTCGGATCGACGGCGCCGTTCGTCGGCCTGTTCGGCACCGTGATCGGCATCGTCACGGCGTTTCACACCATGGGAGTCACCGGGCAGGGCGGGCTCGGTGCGGTGTCGGCCGGAATTTCCGAGGCGCTGGTCGCGACCGCGCTCGGCATCCTGGTCGCGATTCCCGCGCTGTGGGTCTTCAACTACCTGACGCAGCGGATCCAGCGTCTGGTTGCCGAGCTCGAGTGCGTCGCCGAGGAGATCGCCGTGGCGGCGCTCGGTGAATCGCGCCGTGGCTTGGCGCAGCGCCGCCAGGTGGCGGCCCGGTAGGCGGCACCATGGCGGTCAACGCGACGAGCAACGAGGAGCTGAAGGCCGAGATCAACGTCACGCCGCTGGTCGACGTGGTGCTGGTGCTGCTCATCATCTTCATGGTGGTGACGCCGCTGCTGAAGCAGGAGGTGCCGATCGAGCTGCCGCTCGCGACGAACAGCCGCGGCGCCGAGGACGCGTCGCAGCTGACCGTGGCCCTCGCGGCCGACGGGCGAGCGCTGCTCGACGGTATCGAGGTGCCGCCGGGCGAGATCGTCGCCCGGCTGTCGGCCATCTACGCCGCGCGGCCCGACAAGACGATCTTCCTCGAGGCCGACCGCAACCTGCCGCACGGTCGTGTCGTCGACCTCATGGACGACTGTCGCGCGGCGGGCATCGAGCGCATCGGCGTCATCACGAAGAAGGAGCAGCCGGCCGACGCCCAGCAGGCACCGCCCGCGGCGCCCGGTGCCTGACGCCGGCGTCCGCGATTCGCGCTGGTGTCCGGCCCGTCTGGGTCCTTCGCGCTGGTGTCCGGCCCGTCTGGGTCCTTCGCGCTGGTGTCGCGGCCCGTCTGCGTCTATCGTCCACGAAATGCTCTCCCGTGTGCTCCGCCGGATCGCGGCCCCCGCCGTGGTCGTCGGCTTGCTCGTGGTGGCGCTGCCGCTCGGCGGGCCGGTGGCCTGCGACGGATGCAGCACCTCGATCTCGACCAGCGAGCTGCCCGACGGCATCGTCGGGCAGGAGTACTTCGTGCAGCTCGATTCCGACTGCGGCGGCGACCAGTGGTTCCTCGACTCGGGCACCCTGCCGCCGGGCATCGCGCTGTCGAACGGCGGCAAGCTCACCGGAGCGCCGCTGCTGGCTGGCCTCTACACCTTCACCATCGGCGTCGTCGACTACGACGACGGCGACTACGCCTTCCGCGGCTTCGCGCTGACCGTCCTGCCGGCCGATGCGGGTTGAGCTGGCACGCACGATCGCAGCGGTCGCGCTGGTGCTGGTCCTCGGCGGCGCGCCCGGCTGCTCGGGCGGCATGCCCGGCGGCAAGCTGTACCCGATCCGCGGCGAGGTGGTGTCGATCACGGCCGCGCGCAACGAGATCGTCATGCAGCACGAGCCCATCGCGGGCTTCATGCAGGGCATGACGATGCCGTTCCCGGTGGCCAAGCGCGACCTGCTCGAGGGCATCGAGCCGGGCGACCGCGTCGAGGGCGTGCTGCTGGTCGAGGGCGCGCGCTACGCGCTGGTCAGCCTCGCCGAGATCGCGAAGGGCACGCCGGTTGCCGCCGAATCCGATTCCTGAGCTCGCCGCCGTCGCCCGACCCGCGCACGATACGTCGCGAACGAAAAGAAACGGAGGCCGCTTCTCTGGCGACAGGGGAACCACTTCGACTAAGTAGGTCCATGCCTGCGGAAACGTTCCCCATCGACCTCGCTGCGCTGAAGACGGTGAAGCTCGACCCGAAGGTCGACACGCTCACCGACGACCAGCGCGCAGACCTGCAGCACAACATCCGGCTCTGCCGCGACGCGATCGTGTTCTTCACGGCGCTCGCCGGCGCGAAGGGCCTGTCGGGACACACCGGCGGCGCCTACGACACGGTGCCCGAGGTGACGATCGTCCGCGGCTTCATCGCGGGCGGCGCGCCGATCGTGCCGGTGTTCTTCGACGAGGCGGGACACCGCGTCGCGACGCAGTACCTGCTGAGCGTCCTCGAGGGCGCGATGCCGGCCGAGAAGCTGCTGCACTACCGCGAGTTCGACAGCGGGCTGCCGGGACACCCGGAGAAGCTGCTCACGCCCGGCGTCCACTTCAGCTCGGGACGCCTCGGCCACATGTGGGCCTTCGTCAACGGCGTCGCGATGGCGAACCCGGGGAAAGCCGTCGTGATGCTCGGCTCCGATGGCAGCCAGATGGAGGGCGACGACGCCGAGGCCGCGCGCCTCGCCGTCGCGCAGCAGCTCAACGTCAAGATCCTGGTCGACGACAACAACGTGACCATCGCCGGCCACCCGCAGGAGTACATGCCGGGCTACGACCTGACGCGCACGCTCACCGGACACGGGCTCAACCCCGAGACCGTCCTGGGCGAGGACATCGACGAGCTCTACGTCGTGCTGGCGCGCGCGTTCCGCGAGGCGAAGCCGCACGCGCTGATCATCAAGCGGCACATGGCGCCGGGCATCGAGGGCGCCGAGGGCAGCCCGCACGCGCACGAGGTCCTGAAGACCGAGGTCGCCGTCAACTACCTCGAGCAGCGCGGCCAGGCCGCAGCCGCCGGGATGCTGAAGTCGGCGAAGGGCGACAAGAGCCCGCTGACCTACGAGGGCAGCTCGGGCGTCGGCAAGAACCGCGACGACTTCGGCAAGATCGTGAATGCCATCCTCGACGGCATGTCGCCCGCCGACCGCGTCGCCCGCGTGCGCGTGTTCGACAACGATCTCGAGGGCTCGTGCGGCCTGCACCACATCAGGAAATCCCACCCCGAGGTCTTCGTGCGTGGCGGCATCATGGAGCGCGGCAACTTCTCCGCCGCCGCGGGCTTCGGCTCCGAGAAGGGCAAGCAGGGCATCTTCGCGACGTTCTCCGCGTTCCTCGAGATGTGCGTCAGCGAGATCACCATGGCGCGGCTCAACTTCTCGAACGTGCTCGCGCACTTCAGCCACAGCGGCGTCGACGACATGGCGGACAACACCTGCCACTTCGGCGTGAACTCGATGTTCGCCGACGGCGGCTTGACGCCGGGCCACGGCGAGGACGAGACCCGGCTCTACTTCCCCGTCGACCAGCACCAGTTCGCGGCGTGCGTGAAGCGCGTGTTCGACGATCCGGGGCTGCGCTTCGTGTTCAGCACGCGCGCGCCCGTGCCCGACATCCTCGGCGAGGACGGCAAGCCCCTGTTCCAGGGCAAGGCGTTCACGCCCGGCAAGGACGACCTGATCCGCGACGCCCAGGGCGGCGGCTACGTGGTCGCCTTCGGCGAGACCGTCTACCGTGCGCTCGACGCGGTGATCCGCCTGCAGCGCGACGGCGTCAAGGTCGGTCTGGTCAACAAGTCGACGCTCAACGTCTGGGACGAGGACACGATGAAGCGCCTGGCGGGCGCGCCGTTCGTTCTGGTCGCCGAGGCGTTCAACGTGAAGACCGGCCTCGGCAGCCGCTTCGGCAGCGCGCTGCTCGAGCGCGGCTTCAAGGGCCGCTTCCGCCACATCGGCACGCACCGCGAGGGCGTCGGCGGCCTGTGGCAGCAGATGGGGT
This sequence comes from Deltaproteobacteria bacterium, assembly GCA_016874715.1. GTDB lineage: Bacteria > Desulfobacterota > Binatia > UBA12015 > UBA12015 > VGTK01. The sequence goes on from VGTK01000051.1 coordinate 27,583, forward strand.
ATCAGGGCCTCGATCCGGAGGGCATCGCCAAGGCGATCCGCGCGCTGGCCTGAGGCCTCCGTCGCGACGCGCCGCGGCCGCGTGCGACAATTCGTCGCGTTGCAACCCGGGCGGGCGCACACGACTTCTGGAGCATCGTGGCGATGCGTGCGCGAGGCTCTTCGTGCGCCGGCCCCCTGCGGGCGGCGCTGTGCGCTCTGGCGGTCCTTCTGGTCGCGGCTCTGCCGTCGCGGGCGCGGGCGCACGGGGAAGACGTCATCGAGATCGCGTCGGCCGCGAACGGCGGTGGCAGCCTGGTGGCGCTGTACGACTTCGGAACTCCTCTGTCGCCGACGCTGAGCCTGAGCGCGGGCGGGACGTCGGTCTACACCACGATCTACCCGAGCTTCAGCCTGCTCGGAGCGGACGGAGGTGGATCCTACAAGCTCGCCAACGGTATCGACCTCCAGCTCGAGGTAGTGTCGATCAGCGGCTGCCCGGGGGCGAGCAGCTGCATCTCGGTGAAGATCGCCGGAAGCGGCACCGTGAATGCTGCGGGGCAGAGTCTGCCGCTGGGCAAGACGCCCACCGTGACGGACGTGCACCCGGAGTGGAGTCTGATCCTCCCCGACGGCGTCACCGGCACCTACTCGATCACCTTCCGCCTCACCACGCCCAACGGCAACAAGTACGCGGATTCCGCCGCCTTCACCGTCATGTTGAGCAACGGCCCCGCGCCGACGCCGAGCCCGACGCCGAAGCCCGCGACTGCGACTCCGGCTCCGACCAGTACGCCGAAGCCCGCGACCGCGACTCCGGCTCCGACCAGTACGCCGAAGCCCGCGACCGCGACTCCGGCTCCGACCAGTACGCCGAAGCCCGCGACCGCGACTCCGGCTCCGACCAGTACACCGAAGCCGACGAACACGCCCAGGCTCACCATCACCCCGAAGCCCACGGCCACCTTCGCGCCGACACCGAAGCCGACTGCGACGCCCAACGACACGCCGGTGCCGACCGCCGCGACCCCGCGCCCGAGCGGCACGCCCGGGGCGACGCCGAATCCGACCACGACGCCGAAGCCAACCCTGACCGCGAGCCCGACCGCGACGCCGAAGCCGACTGCCGGACCAACCGCCACGCCGCGGCCGACGGCAACGCCGGCGCGCACCGCGACACCCACACCGACCGCCGCCATCGCGGTCGGCACCGCGGCCGAGCTCGCGGTGCCGCATGCGGGCGGCGCGGGCGACCAGCTACTCTTCTACTACGACGCGCGCCCGGGCTTCACGACGTTCGTCAACCTCGCGAACCTGGGCGCGTCGCAGCTCGTGGTACGGCTGCGCTTCTACGGGGTCGACCTGCGTAGCGCGCTCGACCGCGACGAGGTCCTGCCCGCGGGTGGCACGCGCACGATCAGCGTCGACGCGATCGTCGCGGCGGGTCTGCCGCGCCAGGCGGGGCTCGTCGTCGCCGCCGCGATCGACGCCGCCGGCGAGCCGGTCGTCACGCGCGCGCTCGCCGGCAACTTCACCATCGCGAACCTGCAGACCAGCTCCGCGTGGGGTGCGGCGGCGATCGCGCGCTCCGGCATGGTCCGGCAGGGTGGCGCGATGGTGCGCGCCGCGGTCGGCACGCCGCTCGACGGCGCGAGCGCACGCCTGCAGCAGGTCCGCCCCGGCGCGGTCGATCTCGCGGTCTACTACGACCCGCTGGACCTCGAACCGGTCGAGCGCGGCGGCAATCAGGTGGTACTCGCGTCGTTCGCCGACGCGGTCGGCGACGGGCTGGCCCTCCTGCCCGCGACGCAGGGCTGGCGCGTCACCGCGACGCGCAGCAGTGGCGAGGCCGTGGCCGACGTTGCGCACGTGACGAGCGCGGTCGAGGTCACCGACCTCGCGTCGCTCGCCGGCGACGCGGTCGAGGGCTCGTCGGGACGCCTGTCGCTGGTCGCGCAGGGCGAGACCGCGGCGAACCGGCTTGCGTTCTTCGTCGAGTCGCTCGGCACGTTCGCGACCGGCTACCTGCTGCCGCCGGTCGGCACCTCGGCCGCCGACGGCGACCCGGCGAGCGCCGCGCTCGACGCGCCCGCCGGATGCGGCGACCAGGCAATCTTCTACTACGACACGCGCGACGGCTACACGACGTTCCTGAACCTCGCGAACCAGGGCGACGACGACCTCGAGGTCGAGCTCGTGCTCTACGGCGCGGCGCTCGACGCGCCGTTCCGCACCACGCTCGCACTCGGCGCGCGGCGCAGCCGCACGCTCGACGCGAGCGCGATGCGCGCCGACGGCCTGCCGGCGCGCGCCGGCCTCGCCTTCGCGACGGCGATCGGCGGCGACGGACGTCCGGTCGCGTCGCACGCGCTCGCCGGGCTGTTCACGGTGGCGAACCTCGCCACGCAGTCGGCCTGGGGCGGACCCGCGCTCGCGCGCGGCGCGATCCGCTCGTCCGGCGGCTCGGTGGTCCACGCCGACGTCGGCGATCCGATCGACGGTACGACGGTCCGCCTGCAGCGCATCGCGGCGACCCGCCACGACGTTGCGGTGTACTACGACCCTTCCACCCTCGAGCCCGCGAGTCTCGGCGGCAACCAGGTGCTGCTGGCGTCCTTCGCCGACGGCTACGACGGCGGCTTCACGGCCGTGCCCGTCACGACCTCGTGGAGCTTTGCTGCCACGCGCAGCAACGGTAGCGCGATCGCGAGCGGCGCGCGCGACGTCTCGGGCGTCACGCTGTCGCATCTCGAGGAGCTCGCGGGGGCGGGTGTCTCCGGCGCTGCGGGACGCCTGCGTCTCGAGGCGGCGGAGGTCACCGGCGCGAGCGGCTTCGCGCTCTTCACCGAGTCGCTCGGCACCTTCGCGACCGGCTACCGGCTGCCGGCGCTGCCGGCGCTGCCGCGCTGACGCGACGCGCCGCAAGCACAAGATCGAATGGGGATGCGACTCCATGTCGCATCCCCGTCCGCGGCGGGATCGGCTAGCAGACTCGGCGGACGTTCCCGCGGGTCGAGTACCGCGACCCCGATTTCAACCCGAGGAGACCGATGAACAACAGCCGAACCTCTTTGGCCGCGCTCGCCATCGCGTGCGTGCTGGCCGCCGCGGGCGCTGCCCACGGACACGCCACCTACAACCTCTCGGGCTACGGCCCGGGCCTCGCCGGCAGCCTCAACGGCGCCGACGGCCTGCCGACGGCCGTCCCTCCGGCCACCTGGACCAACGGCGACACCAATGCCTACACGGGTGGTCTGCCGGTCATGTGGTACGCGGGGATGCACAGCAACACCCAGACGCGCATCATCCAGACCGGTCTCGCACCGACGCCGCCGTCGGGCAGCCTGCTACAGCAGACCAACTCGTACAACGCGGCGAACGATCCCGACCTGCCGACCGACCGGGTGCTCGCGGTCGGCGGCAAGTCGTGGTCCGATCCTCTGAACGGCGACCAGGGCTGGGGGCACGGTCTCGATTTCGGACTCATTCACTACGAGCCCATCGCGCCGATCCTCTCGTCGGGTCCCGTCAAGTTCACAGTCACGGTGACCGACGATCCGTCCGACGCCGTCAGCCCGCGGCTCGCCTTCGCGCTCTACAAGGGCTGGGACAGCAACGCCGGCTCGCTGCGCCACCAGACGTTCACCTCCACGCCCGCCCCGGTCGACAATCCGCTCGGCTCGACCGGCCTCACGCTGATCGGCTACGCGGTCGCGTCCGCCGCCGGCGGCACCGTGAGCAAGAGCTTCGAGCTCGACGACGACACCGCGGGCGAGTACACGCTCATCGTCGGTGCGCTCGGTGGCGTGGCAGGGCAGTACGAGGTCGTTCTCACGACGACGCCGTACACGGGCCCCGAGCAGTGCCTGGCGGACCTCGCCGCCTGCGAGGCGGATCTCTCGACGGCCGAGGGCGATCTCGTGCAGTGCCAGGCGGACCTTGCGACCGCGACGCAGGACGCGGACGGTGACGGTGTCGTCGACGGCAGCGACACCTGCGCGGCCACGCCGGCGACCACGCCGGTCGACCAGGAAGGCTGCTCGCGCGCCCAGTTCTGCGCGCAGGCGGACGCCAGCACACCGGCCGGCAAGAAGCTCTGCAAGAAGCTTGACTGGGGCAACGATGAGCCGCTCATGAAGCCCGGGCCGAAGGCGGGCGAGATCGACTGCGTCGTCGCCACGAACGGCAAGGGCACCGCCGACGATACCTGCGTCCCGGCGCCCTGAGTCGCGGGAGCGCCGCGCGCCGGGGACGGTCCCCCCGGCGCGCGGTGCGAGCTCCGCTCGCCGTCACGCTCGCTCCGCGGCGGCGGGCGTCTCGTCTCTCCCGGAAGCGGCGGTGCCGTCGCGTCCCGTGACGCACGGCACCGGCCGCTGCCGACCGCCGGCGCGTTCAGCTCCGGCCGTGCCCGCTTCCGCCCCGGACCGAATCTGCTCGTGAGGCACCGCATGACGCGCTTTCTCTGCCGCATTCCGTCGCTCCTGCTGGCGCTGCTGGCGCTCGCATCGTCGCCCGCGTCGGCCCGTGCGGGCTTCGTCGCGTTCGAGAGCGGGCAGGTGAGCCCGCTCGCGCTGTCGCCCGACGGCAGCCGGCTGTTCGCCGTGAACACGCCGGACAACCGCCTCGAGGTGTTCGACGTCGGCGCGGCGGGGCTCGCGCACGTGGCGTCGGTCCCGGTCGGCCTCGAGCCGGTCGCGGTCGCGGCGCGCACCGACGCCGAGGTGTGGGTCGTCAATCACCTGTCGGACAGCGTGAGCGTCGTCGACGTGAGCGGTACCGTACCGCGCGTCACCGCGACGCTGCTGGTCGGCGACGAGCCGCGCGACGTCGTGTTCGCCGGACCAGGCCGCAGCCGGGCCTTCGTGACTGCGGCGCACCGCGGCCAGCATCGCCCGGGCGACCCGCAGCTGACGACGCCCGGGATCGGCCGCGCGGATGTCTGGGTGTTCGACGCGCTCGCGTCCGGCACGGGTGGCGGCGCGCCGCTCGACGTCGTCACGCTGTTCGGCGACACGCCCCGTGCGCTCGCGGTGTCGCCCGACGGCGCCGTGGTCTACGCCGCCGTGTTCCACTCGGGCAACGCAACCACCGTGGTCGGCGACGACGTGGTGTGCGACGGCGGCGCCGCCGCACCGCCGTGCCTCGTCGACGGCGGCAGCATGCCCGGCGGGCTGCCCGCACCGAACGACGAC
>VGTK01000052.1 GCA_016874715.1 Deltaproteobacteria bacterium
CTCGCGCTGTCACCGTCGGCCGAGACGTTCTCCTACACCCTGTCGGAGTCGTGGGCGGCGGGCGTACCCGCGATCGTGCGCGATCTCGGCGCGCCCGCCGACCGGGTCCGCCGCAGCGGAGCGGGGATCGTCGTGCGGGACGCACACGAAGCCGCGTCGGCTCTGCGCCGCCTCGCCCTTCGCGCCGACGAGCGCCGCCAGCTCAGCGACGCCGCGCACGCCGCCGCCCGAGCCGAGGCGACGCCCGCGCAGAACGCCGACCGTCACCGCACGGTGTGCGCGACGCTGCTCGCGCGGATCGCACCGCGCACCGACGACCCGCGCTGGAGCGAGCGCGACCTGGCACTGTTCCTCGCGCACCGCGCGGCAAGCACCCGACGCGACGGCTGAAGCCCCGGCGCGGGACACGGCCCGGTGCGGGACACGGCCCGGCGCGGCACGCGGTCCGCGCCTCGCGCGCGTCACCACGCCCGCGCGGCGTCAGCGGTCACGCGGCGCGAGCAGGGCGTCGAGCTCGAGCCAGGCATGCCAGTCCCACGGACGCTCGCGCACGACGCCCTCCATCGTTCCGAGCAGCGCACGCAGCACGTCGGCCGGCTCGCTCGCCGTGGCCTGCGGATGGAAGCGCACCGTGCGCCGCCCCTGCGCGACGCGCGCGTCGAACGGCACCACGGGGAGGCCGCGCGCGAGCGCGAGGCGAAGGAGCCCGACCGGCAGGCTCGCCGTCCGCCCGAAGAGCGGCACCGTCGCACGGTCGCGCAGCCGGACCGCATCCTCCGGGACGTCGAGCAGCGCCACGACGGTGCCGCCGGCGTCGAGGTGTCGCTCGAGCTCGTGGCGTACGCCGGGCCCGGTCTCGATGAACGGCCGCGCGAGCACGCGCGCCAGATGGCCGAGACGCACGGCGCGGAGCACGCGCGCGTACCGGCCTTCGTGCGCGGGGGCCGGGGCCAGCAGAAACGTCGGCGAGAAGCCCTGTTCGCGCAGCACCTCGAAGATCGCGAGTCCGCCGGAGAGGTGGAAGCTCGCGAACACGGCCGGGCCCGGTGCCGGGACGTGCCGGCGCCCCTCGATCGCCGCGTCCCCGCATGCGGGTCCGAGATGTGCCCAGGCGCGGCACGCGTCGAGGTCGTCGAGCGCCAGAGCGGCGACCCAGCGCCGCGCGACCTCGGTGCCGGCCGACGGGTCCCCGAGCAGCTCCGCCGCCGCCGCGCCGGCAATCGCGGCAGCGTGGCGCGCACGTGCGCCGCCGAGCACGCCGGTCAGATGGTCGCTCAGGCGCTCGCCCGCAGCTCCGGGCAGCAGCGTGCCGAGCGCACGCAGGGCGAGGTCACGATCGCGGAACATGGCGGTCTCGTGCAGCCACGGAGCGTGGCAGCGAAGCACGCCTCGCGGTCGCGTTCCAGTGTCGCAGGGTCCGCTGCAACCAACCGCAACCCGGCGTTGCGCGGACGCAGCGTTCCGCTTCGCCTGATGCGCCGCTACCCCGCGAAACGGTGGCTGCGGCTGCGGTCCGAAGCTTGCTCCCCTCTTCACCGCGGGGGGCCGGGAGATGGACCAGCGATGCTTCTTCTTGACGGGTGCGAGCGGGTTCGTGGGTGGGGAGGTGCTGCGCGCGATCGCGCGCCAGCACCCCGGCACGCGCGTCTACGCCGCGCTGCGCGCTCCGGCGGGCGAGCTCGAGGCCCGCGCGACGGCGCTCGGCTGGCGCACGCTCGGCCCCCACGTCGTGCCGGTCCAGGCCGACCTCACGCGCTCCCGGCTCGGCCTGTCGCCGCGCGACCTCGGCCGCGTCTGCGAGGAGACGACGCACGTGCTGCACGCCGGCGCCACGGTACGCTTCGACGACGCCTTGCACCGCGCGCGGCAGGTGAACGCGTCGGGCACGCGCGAGGTCGTCGAGCTCGCGGGCCGCATGCCGCTCCTCGCACGCCTGGTGCACGTGAGCACGACGTTCGTCTGCGGCGACCGGGCGGGCACCCTGGTCGAAGGACCCGCCACCGCGGGACGCTTCCGCAACGCTTACGAGCGCACCAAGTACGAGGCGGAGGAGATCGCGCAGCGGGCGATGGCGACGCTGCCGGTGACGATCGTCCGACCGAGCATCGTCGGACCCGCCGCGCCGCGCGATCCGGCCGCGGCGGCGGACGACGCACCCGCCGAGCAGGCGCGCTTCCTGCTCCTGCTACGGCTCTACGCAACGCACGGGTGGCGCTGGGTGCCGGGCTCGCCGGCGTCGATCGTCGACCTGGTACCGGTCGACGTCGTCGCCGCCGCGACGGTCGCGCTGGCGCTGCGCCCGCTGGTCGACGGGCGCTGGTATCACCTCGCCGCGGGACCCGGTGCCGCGACGCTGCGCGAGCTCGGCGAACGCGCCAGCCGGGCGCTAGCCGCGCCGCCGTTGAGCTTCGTGCCGCCGCGGCTGCTGCACGCGGCCCTGCGCTGCCTCGTGTGGGGCCGTACGCGACAGCTGCTCGACCGCGCGCGGCCGTACGTTCCCTATCTCGGGGTCCGTACGCGGGTCGACACCACCGACTCGCACCGCGTGCTGCGCGACGTCGGCCTCGCCGTACCGCGGTCGGTCGACACGTTCGACGCCCTGCTCGCGCGCACCGCAGCCGGGCCCGGGGCACCGCTGCTGCGTGCGGCCGCAGGCACGCGGCGGCCGGCGCGCTTCAGCGCAGCCCGCGCTCGCGCAGGAGCCGCGCCGCGAGCGGCGGGACGTCGGTCATGATCGCGTCGACGCCCAGGTCGAGCAGCGCCGCCATCTCGGCAGGCTCGTCGATCGTCCACACGTGCACCTCGAGGCCCATGCGGTGCGCGATCGCGACGGACTCCGCGGTGACGAGCCGCACGTCACCGACCGACGGCGGGATCTGCAGCGCCACGCCCGGCGGCCGGTACGCGTCGAGCGTGCCACCCTGCCAGGCGGTGACGAACTCGAGCACGTCGGCGGCGGAGAAGCCCGTCATCACGTCCGGGGCGGCGGCGCGAATGCGCGCCATGATGCGTGCCTCCTCCGCTGCGAGCAGCACCTGCGTGCGGGCGTCGAAGCGGTCGAGCACCTCCAGGACCGCGGCCTCGATCGCCGGCTCGTCCTGCTTGATCTCGATGTTGAGCGGCACGCCGGGAAACGCCTCGAGCACCGCCGCCAGCGTCGGCACGCGCACGCCGCGGCCGCGGAACGGGAAGTCGCCGCCTTCACCGGCGAAGCGCGCGCCCGCATCGCAGCGCTGCAGCTCGGCGAGCGTCATGTCGCGCACGGCGCCGGTGCCGTCGGTGGTGCGATCGACGGTCGGGTCGTGCAGCACGACGACGTGCGCATCGCGCGTCGCGTGGACGTCCATCTCGAGGCGATCGGCGCCGGCCGCGAGCCCGGCTGCGAACGCAGCGATGGTGTTCTCCGGTGCCATGTGCGCACCGCCACGGTGCGCGAACAGCCGCGGCCGCGGCCCTTCCAGGTAGCGCATGGCGCCCCATACCGAGCGCGGGACGTCAACGCTCGTCCCGAGCGCGGGACGTCAACGCTCGTCGTACGCGGCAGCGGACCCGCGATGCGCAGCTCGACGGGCACCCCGCGGCGCGCCGGCGCGGCGCAGGCAGCGGCCCCGCGGTGGCGCGATCACATACGGTGGAAGCGCCAGAACCAGGTGCCCCAGACGTTCACCAGGACGCTCAGCAGCACGAGCGCCGGCAGCAGCCAGCGCCATCGTCCGGGGCGCGGGTCGTTGCGCAGCGCCAGGGCGACGATCAGCAGCGGCGTGAAGTCGAGCGTGTAGCGGCTGCCGAACTGTCGCCAGCCGTCCCAGAAGTAGCAGAGGTACAGCGCAAAGGTCATGGCACACCCGAGCAGTGCGAGGCGTCCGTAGAGCTTCGCGTTCGGCGCCCGGTCGCTCCAGCCGCGGCGGAACAGGAGCAGCACCGCGGGCGTGGTCGCGATCAGGCTGAGGCCGTGGTCGGTGAGCATCAGGTACGGCCAGCTCGAGCTCGGCTCCGGGACGCGCAGAAAGTACTGCTGAATGTTGCGTGGGATGTAGCGCCAGCTGAACGAGCCGTGCTCGGGATTCAGCAGCGCCTGGTTGGCCAGCAGGTAGCCGTTGTTGAGCCAGTCCCCGAATCGCGCAACGTTGTACAGACCGAGCAGCAGGCCGGTGGCGAGGAGGGGGAGTCCGAACTGGACGGCGGTCGCGAAGCGCGGGCGGCGATGGAGCGCGAGCAGGAAGAAGACCGGCGTGCCGAGCGCGGCGGGCGACCGGCTGGTGGCCGCGATCGCGCAGAAAAGCCCCAGGAGGACCGGGTTCGCCGCGCCGAGAGCCTCGATCCAGGCGAGCGTGAGCGCCATCACCGCGAGGAGGTGCGCGAGCATCCAGGTGTTGCCGTACCAGGAAGCAAACATGTGAACCGTGCCGAGCCCGAACAGCAGGGTGCACCAGTTGGCCGTGCCGCGCTGCACGCGAAGCCCGCCCAGCGCGAGCCGCATGAGGCCCACGTTGCACGCACCGACCACGATCGACACCTTGGCCAGATTGACGGTCAGGCCCCGGATTGCCGCTAGAGGAAGCAGGAAGACGGCCGGAAACGGGTCGAAGTACACGTAGGCCTTGCCGTCGGCGAAGGCGAACTCGGTGAGCCACGACGGCGGATTCTCGATGTACAGTCGTCCGTTCAGGAACGAGACCGCGAGGTGCAGGTGGTAGTTGAAGAACATGAACTGACCGTCGTTCGACAGCCAGTACGCGGCGAGGGCGAGCAGCCCGAGCAGCAGGGCGTCGCGTCGCGCGTGGTCCTCGGCGCCGCTGCCGACCTCGGGCCGCGCGACCACCGTCACGTCCTCGCTCCCGGCCGGGCCCGCGGCGACCGTCACGTCCTCGCTTCCGTCCTCGTTGGCCATGCCCCGTCCCCGCGCCGCGCGGCGCCCGTCCCACCCGTTGCGTCGGTCAGCTCGGCACTGGCAGAGAGGAGCCTCGCGTCGTGAGCGAGATCACCCGCCTGCCCGGCCTCTCGGCGTCGTTCCCCGCGCACAACGAGGAGGACAACGTCGAGCCGATGATCGCCGATCTGCTGGCCGCTTTACCCGACTTCGCCGAGCGCTTCGAGGTCGTCGTGGTGGACGACGGCTCGCGCGACCACACCTTCGAACGGGCGTCGGCCGTCGCGGCACGCGACCCGCGCGTCCGCGTGGTGCGCCACGAGGTCAACCGCGGCTACGGCGCCGCCGTGTGGACCGGCCTCGTGTCGGGTACGATGGCGTACGCATTCTTCACCGACGGTGACCGGCAGTTCGACGTCCGCCAGATCGCCGACCTGATCCGCGCCCTCCCGGGCCACGACGTCGTCGTCGGCTACCGCGTGAACCGCCAGGACAACGTGGTCCGCATCGCCAACGCGCACGCGTGGAACTGGCTCATCCGCACGCTGTTCGCGGTGCCGGTGCGCGACGTCGACTGTGCCTTCAAGCTCTTCGACCGCCGGGTCCTTCAGGGCCTGACGATCGAGGCCGGTGGAGCGATGTTCAGCTCCGAGCTGCTCGCGCGCCTCAAGACCCGTGGCGCGCGCATCGCCGAGGTGCCCGTCCGGCACCTGCCGCGCGAGAAGGGCAGCGCGTCGGGCGGCAATCCGAGGGTGATCGCGCGCGCCTTCTGCGAGCTGTTCCGCCTCTACCGGAAGCTGAAGAGCACTCCGGCGACCTGAGCACCGCGACCCGTGCGGTGCGGCGCGACCGACCGCTCGAGCGGCCGCTGCGAGGCGAGCGCGGGGAATCGGGCGTGGGGGCGCGTGCCGTCGCACGTGCCCCCACGCGATCTCCGTCAGCTCTTGCCGGCCTTCGCCAGCTCGGGATCGATGACGACCTTGAACGCGTCGAGCGACTGCGCGCCCGACAGGCGCTTGCCGTTGATGAAGAAGGTCGGCGTCGAGTTGACCTCGATCGCCTCCGCCTCGGCCATGCCCGCGTCGAGGATCGGCTTGGTCTCGCCCTTCGCGAGGCACTCCTTGACCTTCGCCTGGTCTGCGCCCGCGTCCTTCGCCATGGCGAGCAGTTTCGCCTCCGGCTCCTCGTTCGGCACGTCCTTCTGCGCCTTGAACACGGCCTCGTGGTACTTCCAGTAGGCGTCGTTGCCGGCGGACTTGTAGATGCACAGCCCCACGAGCGACGCCGGCTCCGCCCACGGGTGAATCGAGCTCAGCGGGAACTGCTTGTAGATGAAGCGGACCTTGTCGCCGTACGCCTTCAGCACCTCGCCGGCGACGATCTCCTCGGCGCGGGCGCAGAACGGGCACTGGAAGTCCGAGTACTCGACGATGGTGACCGCCGCGTCCTTCGGACCGCGGCTCGGGTTCGAGTCGCCGGTGTCGATCTTGCTGACCACCTCCTGCACCGGGTCGACGGTGAGGTCCACCGGGTCGACGCGCAGGAACCAGCGTCCGTCGGCGCTCAGCAGGAAGGGCAGCTCCTGCGACTGCGCGCCGCGCGAGAGGCGCAGGGTGCCCTCGGTGAGACCCGAGATCTTCGACGGCTTCATCTCGGCCACGACCATCTCGACGTCCTCGGGGATCTGGCCGCTGCTCGCGTAGTAGCGCTTGATCAGCTCGCCGACCTTGGCCGTGTCGATGTTGGCGGCGGAGCCCGCGGCCGGCGCCGCAGCCGCGCTCGGTGCCTCGGCCTTCGCCGTGTCCTTGCCGTCCCCGGTGCCGGTTCCAGGCGACGGAGCGCACGACAGGAAGGTCGCCGCAGCCGCGAACGCGATCCAACGCTTCATCATTGAAAATCCTCCGACGTAAAGGGCCCTTTTGTATGAGGCCGGCTGATGCCGTGTCAAACGAGAACGAACGCGCAATCCTGGCTGCGTCCTACCGGTGCCTCGACGAGGCGAGCGCGCACACCCGGGGCGTAACGCACCAGCGCGGCCGAGTGGCGCAGCGTCGTCACCAGGAGCTCGCCGTCCTGCACTTCGAGCACGACCTCGCTGCCCGGCGCGACGAAGATCCCGTGCGGGTCGCACGCCGCGAGCAGCGAGAACGCCTCGGCGAGGCCCACGATACGCGTCGTCGGCACGTCGAGGTCCGGCACCGACGGCGCGTCGTCGCGCAGGTCGGTCACCAGCGCTGCGGCACGGATGCCGAGGCCGGCCGCGGTGGTCTTCTTCTCCGCCAGCAGGCTCGCCAGGTCGCGCACGCCGGCTGCGTCGAGCACCGCGAAGTCGGGCTTGACGCGCTGCCAGAAGTCGAAGGCGGTGTCGCGCGGGCCGGCCGCTGCGATCGGGCCCACCGGCATGTCGAGCGCGCCGAGCGCCTGCGCTGCATCGCCGACCACGAGCGAGCCAGGCGTGGCGAGACCGCCGGCGAAGGCGTTGGTCTCGCGGCCGCCGGGCGCGAGACCCGCCGCCGCCAGCGCCATCGCGCCGACGCGCGCCTCGGCCTCGAGGTCCTCGGTGGTGAACACCAGCATCTCGAGCGCGCTGTCGCGGGCGGGAACGCCCACGCGCACGAACGAGGACGCGGCCCGCCAGGAGCCGTAGGGAGGACACGCGCGCTCGTCGCCGGCGATATCCGAGATCGTCGTCGGCGCGAGGCCCTCGAGCGACTCGGGCGCCCGCACGTGACCAGCGCGACGCCAGCGCTCGCGCCAGAAGCCGTCGCGCGCGTAGAGGTCGGCGAGGCGGCGCGCGACCGTGGCGGCGGTACCTCCGTTCGATGGGTTCTGGCTCGACGTGCCTAGCGACATGATGCGGCTCCGGCTCCTTCGACGTTCGGCGGGGGCTGAGCCCTCGGCTCTATTCCGCCTCGATGCGGAACACCGAGCCCGCGAGGCTCGTGACGTAGATCTCCCCCGCGGCGTCCTCGCCGAAAGACGAGAGCCCCCGGATCAGCCCGTCCGGGTTGAGATCGGAGGTCAGCTCGACCTGCTCGCTCGCCACGCCATCGCGCCAGCGAAACGCGAACACACGGCTCGAGCAGAAGTCTCCGTAGACGTAGCGCCCGACGAGGCCCGGCAGCGCGCCGCCACGGTAGACGTAGCCGCCGGTCACCGAGCACCCGACCTCGCGGTCGTACTCGACGACCGGCAGCGTGAGGCCCGTCGTGTCGCACGCGTCGAGCGGCTGGAAGCACTGCGATCCCTCCATCACGCGCCACCCGAAGTTGCGTCCACCCTGCCCGGCCGGCACGACGTCGATCTCCTCGAGGCGGTTCTGGCCGACGTCGCCGACGTAGAAGTCCCCCGTCGCGCGGTCGAACGAGAAGCGCCACGGGTTGCGCAGGCCCCAGTGCCAGATGTCGGGATCGCCGCCGGCGACGTTGCCCGACGGCGGCGTCGGGTAGGCGTCGACGTCGATGCGCAGGATCTTGCCGAGCTTGCTGGTGAGGTCCTGGCCGTTGTCCTCGGGGTCGCCGCCCGCGCCACCGTCGCCGAGCCCGATGTGCAGGAGGCCGTCCGGGTCGAACGCGAGCATGCCGCCGTTGTGGTTCGCGAACGGCTGCGCGACGGTGAAGAAACGGCGCACGATCGTCGGGGACGCGACATCGGCCGATCCGCCGCGGGCGAGCTCGACGATCTCGGTATCGCCGTCGGTGTTGGTGTAGTTGACGAACAAGCGCCCGTTCTCCGGGTACTCCGGGTGGAAGGCGAGCCCGAGGAGCCCGCGCTCGCCGCAGCACGAGACGCGATCGGACAGGTCGGCAAACGGCGCGTCGAGCAGCACCCCGTCGCGCACTACGCGGATGCGCCCGGTCTGCTCGACGACGAAGAGGCGGCTCGGGTCACCCGCCACGGCGGTCACGAAGAGCGGCTGATCGAGCCCGGTCGCGACCAGCGCGAGGCGCAGCGCCGGCGTTGCCACCGTGGCGGTGGGCGCCGGCGACGCGGTCGCGGTCGGCGTCGCGCCCGGCGGTGCGCCGCTCGGCGTGGGGGACACGGCCGTCGGCGTCGGCACGATCACCGGACCGCCACCCCCACCGCCGCCACCGCACCCTGCGAGCAGCAGCATCGCGGCGGCCGCGAGCGCCGGCGCGCCGATCCGCATCTCGATCTTCCGCGGGAGAAGCATCGCCATCTCAGGCTCTAGCCATCTCTTTCATGAGGCCTTCCATGGTCTGCTTCGCCACCGGGCTCGCGAAGAACTCCTTCTCCATCGCGGCGCCGAGCTCCTCGGGGTCCCACACACCGTGCTGGAAGTCGCCGACCTGGCGCGCGGCCTGCCAGCCCTGGAACAGATTGACGCGCCCGTTGCCGACGCGGAACACCTCGCCGTGAACGTTGCCCGCCTTCTCGCTCGCGAGCCAGACGACCAGCGGGGCGACGTGCGCGGGACCGGCCCGGTCGATCATCGCCTGCGGCGTGTCCTCGACGCTGCCGCGGCCCATCGCGTCGACCGTGAGGCGGGTGATGGCACTCGGCGCGATCGCGTTCGCCGTCACGCCGTAGCGCGACAGCTCCTTGTCGGCGATGATCGTCATCGCGGCGATGCCCGCCTTCGCCGCTCCGTAGTTGCCCTGGCCGACGTTGCACAGGAGCCCCGAGTCGGACGACGTGTTGATCAACCGGCCGTTGAGGACGTTTCCCTTCTTGTGCTCCTCGCGCCAGTAGGCGGCGGCGTGGCGGCAGAGGTTGAACGTGCCCTTCAGGTGCACCGCGATGACCGAGTCGAAGTCCTCCTCGCTCATGTTGAAGAGCATCCGGTCGCGCAGGATGCCGGCGTTGTTCACGATGACGTGCAGCGCACCCCACCTGTCGATCGCCGCCTGGATCATGCGCTGCGCCGCCTTGTAGTCGGCGACGTTGTCGGCGTTGGCGATGGCATCGCCGCCGGCGGCCTTGATCGCCGCCACGACCTCCTCGGCCGGGCTCTGGCTCGCGCCGCCGCTGCCGTCGTGGCTGCCGCCGAGGTCGTTTACCACGACCTTAGCGCCGTGCCTGGCAAGCAGCAGCGCCTCCTCGCGGCCGATGCCGCGGCCCGCGCCGGTGACGATCGCAACCCTTCCCTCGAGCAGAGCCATCCGATCCTCGTTCTCTCTCTCCGGCGATCGCCGGGCCGATTGACGTCCCACCGGCTTCGCCGGGCACGAAGGATGAACCCGCAGGGCGTTCCATCAGACTGGTGATGCAGGGTGGGGGGGACGGAAGACGTCCCCGTCGTGTTAACTGGCAGGCCGCGAGCGACGCAACCGCCGCCACCCAGGCGGCTCGCTTCGCCGCAGGTCGCATGCCAAGGAACGCAGTATGACCCTCGTGCTGCTCGGCATCCTGGTGATCGCCGTGGTTTGGGCGATCCGTGCGTACAACGGCCTGGTCGCGCTGAAGAATCGCGCCGCGGCCGCCTGGAACCAGATCGACGTGCAGCTCAAGCGGCGCCACGATCTGGTGCCGAACATGGTCGAGACCGTGCGCGGTGCACTCGAGCACGAGCGCAGCACCCTCGAGGCCGTCGTCGCGGCGCGTCAACGTGCGCTCGATGCGCACGGACCGCAGCAGAGCGCCGCCGCCGAGCAGGCCCTGACGCAGGCGCTGGGTCGCCTGTTCGCCGTCGTCGAGGGCTACCCCGACCTGAAGGCGAACCGGAACGTCCTGGCGCTCCAGGAGGAGCTGACCAACACCGAAAACCTGATCGCGTTCGCGCGCCAGCACTACAACGAGCTCGTGGGTCAGTACGACACGCGCCGGGAGAGCTTCCCGATCAACGTCATGATGAGCCGCGACTTCCCCCCGCGCGAGTACTTCACCGCACCCGCCGAGGAGCACGCGGCGCCAAAGGTCGACCTCGGCGGCATCGGCGGGGCACGCCCGCAGGCCTGACGGCGCCTGGACTTCCGCGGCAGCGCATCCGATAGTTCCGGCGGATGCGGCCGTCGCGACGGCGACGGCCGACGAAGGCAACGGGCGACGAAGAAGAGGATCCGCATGAGAACGCTCCCCCTCCTGATGGCCGGTGCCTGCGCTCTCGCCGTGACCGCGGGCCAGCCGAACCGCGAGGTGACGACGCCCGCGCCGCTCCAGGTGGCCGACATGGACATGGGGCCGAACGGACCCGAGCTCGGCGGCTCGTCGGACGACATGGTCCTGACGAACCCCGGCTACGAGCCGGCCCCGGCGAGCGACATGAACGTCGTCGACCCGGGGCACGTGCCGTCGCAGCCGAACATGGTCACCGACGATCCGGGCACGCTGCCCGCCGCACCGAACATGATCACCAGCGACCCCGGCTTCGTACCCGCGCCGGCGCAGATGGACGTCGGGACGCCGGCGGACGACGACACGCAGGACGACATCATCCCGTGACCGGGCGCGGATGCGTCGCGTGCCCGCGACGCTGACCCTCTGGACGGCTGCCGGAGCGTTTGCGACCGCAGCCTTCGCCGGCGTTCTGCGCGGCTTCACCGGCTTCGGATTCGCTCTCGCCGCAGTGCCGGCCTTGACGCTGGTGGCCACACCGGTCGAGGTGGTGCCGTGCGTCATGGTGCTGCAGATGGCGGCGGGCGTGCATCTGCGCGGACGGACCTGGCGGCAGGTCGACTGGTGTTCGGTTCGTCCGCTGCTCGTCGCGGCGCTGGTGGCAACACCGCTCGGGACGGCCGCGCTCGACGGGATCCCTGCGGACCCGATGCGCGCGGTGATCGGCGTGATCGTGCTGGGCGCCGTCGCGGTGCTCGGAACGGGCGTGCGGCTGAACCGCGAGCCGGCGCTCGCGACGCGTGTCGGCATCGGCGTGCTCTCGGGCCTGCTGAACGGCAGCACCGCGATGGCCGGCCCGCCGGTGATCCTCTACTTCCTCGCCACGCAGCACAGCCCCGCGTCGAGCCGCGCGTCGCTGCTGACGTACTTCTTCGTTCTGTCGCTCGCGGGCACGGTGTCGGTCGCGGCGGCGGGGCTGGTCACCTGGCGGACGCTCGCGCTCGCGGCGCTCATGTTCCCGGCACTCGTCATCGGCAACACGCTCGGCGACCGGCTGTTCGCCCGCGCGCCGGACACGACCTACCGCCGCGTCGCGATCGCGGCGCTCCTCGTCCTCGCACTGGTGTCGATCGTGCGCGCGTTCGTCGCGTGAGCCACGGCGTGCCGGCGGACGTCGCGTGATCGACTTCCACAGCGCCGCGGAGGCGAACCGGCGTCGCTCGCAGCTGCTCGTCGGCGTGATCGCGCTGCTGGTGCTCGCCGTCGGCCTGACCCTCGACGGGTTGCTGCGCACGTACCTGGCCGGGTGGGTTCCCGTCGTCACCCTGCTCACGCTGGCCGGGATCGCGATCGCGCTCCGGCTCGCGCACGCCTTCGGCGACCGCATCGTCCTCGCCTCGCTCGGCGCGACCGCACCGGATCCGTCGCTGCACGAGCACCAGCAGCTGCTGAACGTGGTGCGCGAGATGGCGGTCGCGAGCGGGCTGCCCGTGCCACGCGTGCTGGTGATCCCGGACCCTGCGCCGAACGCGCTCGCGACCGGCATCGATCCGGCGCACGCAACGGTCGCGGTCACGACCGGGCTCCTCGAGAAGCTCGACCGCGCGCAGACGCAGGGCGTGGTCGCGCACGAGATGGCGCACATCGGCAACCGCGACACGGCGCTCGGCGTGACGATCGCGATCGTCGTCGGCGCGGTCGCTCTGCTGGCGGACGCCGCGTGGCGCGTCCGCCGCGCGCCGGCCTCGTACCGCGCGGGCGGCGTCGAGGCGCGAACGGAGGCCATCCCGGCGCTGCTGCCGCTGCTCGTCATCGCGGCCGCGCTCGCGCCGCTCGCCTCGCGCCTGGTCGCGTTCGCGATCTCGCGGCAGCGCGAGTACCTGGCCGATGCGACCGCGGTCTCCCTCACGCGCAATCCCGAGGCCCTCGCCGGCGCGCTCGAGACGATCGCGACCGACCGGCGCCCTACGGTGCGCGGCACGCAGGGCACCGCGCACCTGTTCTTCGCTCGGCCGGCGGCGAGCGCCGCCGAGGATCGCGAGGGCTTCCTCGCCGACCTGTTCGCGACCCATCCGCCGATCGCCGCGCGCATCGCACGACTCCGCGGGATGAAGTAGACGGCTCGGCATGCATCGCTACGCGCTCGAGCACCGCGTCTCGCACGCCGACGTCGATCTCCTGGGCGAGGTGAAGGTCGCAGCCCTGCTCGGGCTCCTCGAGCAGGCCGCGGTCGAGGCGTCGTGGGAGTGCGGCTTCGACCCCGGCTGGTACACGGCGCAGCAGCGCGTCTGGATCATCCGCCGCACGCGCTTCGAGCGGTCGCTGCCGCTCGGCGGCGGCGACCGCGTGCGCGTCGCGACGCACGTGCTGGACTGGCGCCGCGCGCGCTCGCTGCGCGCGTACACGGTCGAGCGTATCGGCGCCGACGGCGCGCCCATGCCGGCGGCACGTGCGACCACCGACTGGGTGTACTGCGACCTGGCGAGCGGGCGTCCGGTGAGCATTCCGGCGGAGATGCGGCGTGCGTTCTCCGGCACGGAGGAGGTCACCCTGACGCGCGCCCCGGCGATCGCGGAGGCGGGTGCGGGCGAGCCGGTCGAGCTGCCGCTGGTCGTGCGGCCGTCGCTGCTCGACCACGTGACGCACGTGAACAACGCGGCCTACGCGGCGATGCTCGAGGACGGCGCGTTCGAGCTCTTCGCCGCCGCGGGCTGGCCGGTCGCCCGGATGCTGGAGGAGGGCGGCGCGTTGCGCGTGACGCGCATCGACCTCGAGTACCTCGACGACGCGGTCACGGGGGACGCGCTGCTGGTGCGCAGCTGGATCGTTCCGGCCAGCGGCGCGACCGCGGAAGGCCCCGTGCCGGGTGCCGCCCCCGCGCTCGCCTGCCGTGCCGCGGGCACGCCGCGCGACGTGCGGCTCCTGCAGACGATCGCGCGCGCGGACGGCAGCCGCATCCTGCGCTCGGTGAGCGACTGGACGTGGCGCCACCGTCCCGCCGTGCTGGGCGGTGTTCCGGAGGCGTGAGCGCGGCAGTGGATCGCCTTTCGCGGCGTCCGGCCGTCGCGTAGAGTCGCGCGCGTGCTGCGGTCGGTCATGCCGTTCGCCACCGTTCTCGCGGCCGGCGTGGTCGCGCTCCCGGCGCGGTGGTGCGGTGCGGGAGTCGAGTCGATGGATCCGCCGCCGCGATGAGCAGCTTCGATCTCTCGGTCCGCTTCTTCCTCCAGCTCGCGCTCGTCCTCGGCGCCTGCCGTGTGGTCGGCCTGCTCGCGCGGCGCGTCGGACAGTCGCAGGTGGTGAGCGAGATGATCACCGGGGTGCTGCTCGGGCCGTCGCTGCTCGGGCTGCTGCTGCCCGGCGCGCAGGAGTACCTCTTCCCGAAGGAGTCGATGCCGATCCTTTACGCGGTGAGCCAGGTCGGCCTCGCGCTCTACATGTTCCTCGTCGGGCTCGAGTTCCAGGTCGACCTGATCCGCCGGCGCATGCGCAGCGCCATCAGCGTGTCGCTCGCCGGGATCGTGGTCCCGTTCCTCCTGGGCGGCGCGATCGCGACCTTCCTCGCCGAAGACGCGGACTTCTTCTCTCCCGGCGTGAGCCGGACGGAAGCCGTGCTGTTCCTGGGGGCGTCGATGTCGATCACGGCGTTCCCGATGCTCGCGCGCATCATCCACGAGCGCGGCCTCGCCGGCACGTCGCTCGGTACGCTGGCGCTGGCCGCGGGCTCGCTCGACGACGCCGCCGCGTGGTGCGTCCTCGCGGTCGTGCTCGCGAGCTTCGCCGGCGACCCGGCCTTCGCGCTGATCGCGATCGGCGGCGGCCTCGCCTACGCGGTGCTGCTGGTCACCGTCGGACGCCGCCTGCTCGCACCGCTCGGCGCGAGCGTCGAGCGCGCAGGCACGATGTCGAACGGCATCCTCACGGTCACGCTGATGCTCGTCATGCTGGGCGCGTGGTTCACCGACTGGATCCGCATCTACGCGGTGTTCGGCTCATTCCTGATGGGCGTCGCGATGCCGCGCGGGCGCTTCGCCGAGGAGGTGACCCGCACGATCGGGCCACTCGTGACGACCTTCCTGCTGCCGCTCTTCTTCGTCTACTCGGGCCTCAACACCCGCATCGGGCTGGTCGACAACCCGGCGTTGTGGGGCATCGCGCTCGTCGTCCTGCTGGCCGCGACGCTCGGCAAGGGCGTCGCATGCTGGCTCGCCGCACGGCTCAACGGCGAGCCGAACGGCGAGGCGCTCGCCATCGGCACGCTGATGAACGCGCGCGGCTTGATGGAGCTGATCATCCTCAACATCGGTCTCGAGCGCGGCATCATCCAGCCGACGCTGTTCACCATCATGGTGCTCATGGCGATCGTCACGACGCTCGCGGCGACGCCGGTGTTCGAGTGGGTGCACGGTCGCGAGCACGCCCGCGCGGGCGACTCGGCGGCGCATCTGGCCTGAAGAGCGGTCACGGCCGCGACACGGCGTCGCGTTGCGCCTGCTGCGCCACACCGGCACGCAACGCGGCGTTGCGGCGGCCGCGGCCGAATGTCGGCTGCGCGCGGGCCGTGAACGCGGCATCGCGATTGCTCCGTCGCACCGCATGAATGTGGTACGCGTCTCGTCATGGCCGGAGCGTCCCGTCGCGCGACGTACGAGGACCTGATGCAGGTTCCCGACACGAAGGTCGCCGAGATCGTCGACGGCGAGCTGTTCGTCTCGCCGCGACCGGCCTCGCCGCATGCACACGCCGCCACGCTGCTCGGCGGAGACATCGTCGGGCCGTTCCATCGCGATCCCGGCGCGCCGGGTGCGCCGGGGGGCTGGTGGATCCTCGTGGAGCCCGAGCTGCACTTCGGCGACGATGTCGTCGTTCCGGACTGGGCCGGCTGGCGGCGCGAGCGGCTGCCGGTGCTGCGCAACGTGCCGTATTTCGAGCTGGCGCCCGACTGGATCTGCGAGATCGTCTCGCCGTCGACCGCGCGTCTCGACCGCGGCCGCAAGATGCGCGTCTACGCGCGCGAGGGCGTCGCGCACCTCTGGCTCGTCGATCCACTGGTGCAGACGCTCGAGGTCTACGGCCTCGGCGGCGGTCGGTGGACGCTCGAAGCCGTGCACGCGGCCGACGAGGTCGTGCGCGCCGCACCGTTCGACGCGATCGAGCTCGGGCTCGAGCGCTGGTGGCTGCCGGAAGAGCCGCCTGCGCCCTGATCGGCCACGCCGGCGCCCGCTCGCTGGAAAGCGCTGCGGGTGCGAGGTACACGCCTGCGGTGCGCTTCACCCAGCTGCTGGTCCCCACCCTGAAGGATGACCCCGCCGACGCCGAGGTCGTGAGCCACAAGCTGCTCGTGCGCGCCGCGATGATCCGCCAGGTCGCGCGCGGCATCTACGACTACCTGCCGCTCGGCCTGCGCGTGCTGCGCAACGTCGAGACCATCGTCCGCGCCGAGCTCGACGCGGCCGGCTGCCAGGAGATCCTGATGCCGGCGGTCTGCCCCGCCGAGCTGTGGCAGGAGAGCGGCCGCTGGGACCGCTACGGCAAGGAGCTGCTGCGCATCAAGGACAGAAACGAGCGCGACTTCTGCTTCGGTCCGACGCACGAGGAGGTCGTGACCGACATCGTGCGCAAGACCGTGCGCTCGTACCGCGACCTGCCGAAGAACCTCTACCAGATCCAGACGAAGTTCCGGGACGAGATCCGGCCGCGCTTCGGCCTCATGCGCGGCCGCGAGTTCCTCATGAAGGACGGCTACTCGTTCCACGCCGACCGCGCCGACTGCGAGCGCGAGTACCGGCACATGTACGAGACCTACGAGCGCATCTTCGACCGCTGCGGGCTGCGGTTCAGGGCCGTCGAGGCCGACACCGGCGCGATCGGCGGCAGCATGAGCCACGAGTTCCAGGTGCTCGCCGAGTCGGGCGAGGACGCGATCGTCGCCTGCACCGGCTGCAGCTACGCGGCCAACGTCGAGAAGGCCGAGCTGCCGCCCGACGCGGGCCACGCGCACGCACAGCAGGCGCAGAGCCGCGCGATGGAGCGCGTCGCGACGCCGGGCAAGCGCACGATCGAGGAAGTCTCGGGCTTTCTCGGCATGGCGCCGGACCGCTTCATCAAGACGATCGTCTTCGCCACCGACGACGGCGGTGCCGTCGTCGCACTCGTCCGCGGTGACCACCAGATCTCCGAGGCCAAGCTCAAGCTCGCGCTCGGCGCGCAGTGGGTAGCCCTCGCCGACGCCGAGACCGTGCACCGCACGACCGGCGCGTCGGTCGGCTTCGCCGGACCGGTGGGGCTCGAGGCGCGCATCGTCGCCGACCACGCGCTGAACGGCATCCGCGGCGCGGTCACCGGCGCCAACCGCGAGGACGAGCACCTCGTCGGCGTCGAGCACGGACGCGACTTCGGCAAGGGCGTGACCTTCGCCGACCTCCGTCAAGCGCACGCCGGCGATCCGTGCCCGCGCTGCAGCAAGGGCAGGTTCGAGGAGCACCGCGGGATCGAGGTCGGGCAGGTCTTCTACCTCGGCACCAAGTACTCGAAGGCGCTCGGCGCGACCTTCCTCGACGCCGGTGGGCAGGAGCACCCGATCGAGATGGGCACCTACGGCATCGGCGTGTCGCGCACCGTCGCCGCCGCGGTCGAGCAGAACCACGACAAGGACGGCATCATCTGGCCGCTCGCGCTGTCGCCCTTCCCGGTCGAGGTCGTGCCGACGTCGGTCACCGACGAGCCGGTCCGCGACGCCGCCGAGAAGCTCCACGGCGACCTTCGCGCCCAGGGCGTGGACGCCCTGATCGACGACCGCGACGAGCGCCCCGGGGTCAAGTTCAAGGACGCCGACCTGATCGGCTTCACCCTGCGCTTGACGGTCGGACAGAAGGGGCTCGCGAAGGGCGTCGTCGAGCTGCGCGAGCGCCGCGAGAAGACCAACCACGAGCTGTCCGTGGCCGACGCCGCGGCGCGCGTCGCGCAGCTGGTGCGCGAGTCGGGGCGCATCGCGTGAGCCGGGCGCCGCGCGCGACGACCTCGCAGAGCGCGGGCGTGCGCTCGCGGCTGATCGTCGGCCTCGACGTCTCGACCGTCCAGGAAGCGACGCAGCTCGTCGGGACGCTGCGCAACGAGGTGGGCGCGTTCAAGGTCGGAAAGCAGCTCTTCATGAGCGCCGGCCCGGCGGTCGTGCGCATGATCCAGGAGCACGGCGAGCGCGTCTTTCTCGATCTCAAGTTCCACGACATTCCGCGAACGGTCGCCCGCGCGGGCGTGGAGGCGACGCGGCTCGGCGTGTGGATGTTCAACGTGCACGCCTCGGGCTCGTTCGAGATGATGCGGGCCACCGTGGAAGAGGTGGGCTCCGCGTGCCGCAAGGAAGGGCTCGCGAAGCCGAAGATGCTCGCGGTGACGGTGCTCACGAGCCTGTCGCGCGACGATCTGAAGCTGGTCGGCGTGCAGGCGGGTCCGGAGTCGCAGGTGGTGCGGCTCGCGCGGCTCGCGCGCGATGCGAAGATGAACGGCGTGGTCGCCTCGCCGCACGAGATCGCGCGCATCCGCCGCGCGTGCGGCCCCGACTTCCTGATCGTCACGCCCGGCGTGCGGCCCAAGGAAGCGGGCTGGGACGACCAGAAGCGCGTGATGCCCCCCGCCGAAGCGATCCGCGCCGGCGCCGACTATCTCGTCGTCGCGCGGCCGATCATCCAGGCGAAGGACCCGGTCAAGGCCGCGCGGGACATCGTCGCCGAGATGGAGCGTGCGTTCGCGGCGCGGCGGTCCTCGGGTCGCCGGCTCGCGGCCGTGCCGACGGCGACCTCACCCACGTCCTGACGCGCGCAGCCGCCGGGCCACGAGCCGATGTATCTTCCTCGCCACTTCACCGAGGATCGCACCGAGGTGCTCGCCGAGCTCGTGCGGCGCAATCCGCTCGCGACGCTGGTGTCGCTCGGCAGCGACGGCCTCGTGGCGACGCACCTGCCGCTGCTGTGGGACGCGGACCCGGCACCGTACGGCACGCTGCGCGGACACTTCGCGCGCCCCAACCCGCACGCCAGGCTCGCGCCGTCGCCGGTGGACACGCTCGCGATCTTCGGCGGACCGGACGCCTACGTGTCGCCGTCCTGGTATCCGTCGAAGCACGAGCACGGCAAGGTCGTGCCGACCTGGAACTACGCCGTCGTGCACGCGTACGGCCCGCTGCGGCTGATCGACGACGTCGATTGGCTGCGCGCCCTGGTCACGCGCCTCACCGATCACGAGGAGGCGGCGTTCGACCGGCCATGGCGCGTGACCGACGCGCCGGCGGACTACGTCGACGCTCTCCTCAAGGGCATCGTGGGCGTCGAGATCGAGGTCCGGCGGCTCGAAGGGAAGTGGAAGCTCGGACAGAACCGGCCCGATGCCGACCAGGACGGAACGATCGCGGGCCGCGAAGCGCGCGGCGACGCCGCTTCGCTCGCACTCGCGGCCGCGAAGCGCGCGGCGACGCCGCTTCGCTCGCACTCGCGGCCGCGATGCGCGCCGGACGCCCCGGTCGCGAGCGCGGCTGAGAGTTCGTGAATCCCCTTCCGGACCGAGCCGGGAGGGGATCGACGGACTCCGACGGACGCGCAGACCTGCGGACCGTGCTGCGGCCCAGCCGGCCGATTCGCGGCCCGCATCGAGGATTTGCGGCCCGCATCGAGGACCGGCAAGCTGGCGGGACGATGCGGAAATCGCTGCTCGCTGTGGCCGCGCTCACTTGCGCGGCATCTCTCCTCCCCGTCCCCGCACCCGCCGCTCAGAAGTACGTCGAGCAGGTCGTCGAGCGCACGCTCGACAACGGCTTCCGGATGCTGCTGCTCGAGGACCACAAGGCGCCCGTCGCCGTCGTGCAGGTGTGGTACCGCGTCGGCTCGCGCAACGAGCTGCCCGGCATCACCGGGCTGTCGCACATGCTCGAGCACATGATGTTCAAGGGCACGGCGCGCAACGGCCCCGAGGAGTACTCGCGCATCATCGCGTCGAACGGCGGCAACGAGAACGCGTTCACCAGCGACGACGCGACGACCTACTTCGCGACGCTCGCCTCGGACCGGATCGGCGTCGAGGTCGAGCTCGAGGCCGACCGCATGCGCAACCTGGTGCTCTCCGAGCAGCTCTTCGAACCGGAGCGCCAGGTGGTGACGGAAGAGCGCCGCACGCGCACCGACAACAACCCGATCGCGTTCATGTTCGAGTCGCTGACCGCGGCGACGTTCCTCGAGCATCCGTACCGGCAGCCCGTGATCGGCTGGCCGACCGACATCGCGGGCTGGAAGCTCTCCGACCTGAAGGCGCACTACGACACGTACTACCAGCCGAACAACGCGTTCCTCGTCGCGGTCGGCGACTTCGACGCACAGGCGATGGGCGAGCTGGTAGAGAAGCACTTCGGCGGCTACCCGCGCGCCGCCGATCCGCCGGCCGTGCGTGCCAAGGAGCCGCCGCCGCGCGGCGAGCGTCGCGTCTCGGTGGAGCGGCCCGCGCGCCTGCCGTTCGTCGCCATGCAGTACGTGGTGCCGAACCTGCACCATCCCGACGCGCCGGCGCTCGAGATGCTCGAGAGCGTCCTGTCCAACGGCAAGAGCTCGCGCTTCTATCAGCGGCTCGTGCGCGAGCAGCGCGTCGCCCTCGACGCGGGTGCGAGCTACGCGCGCACCGCGATCGACGACAAGACGTTCACCGTCTCGGCGCAGCCGCAACCGGGCGTCTCGGCGGAGCAGCTCGAGAAGGCGCTGCTGGCCGAGATCGACGCGATCCAGCAGGCGCCGCCCGCGCAGGACGAGCTGGATCGGGCGCGCGCGCAGGTCGAGGCCGCCTTCGTGTTCGCGCAGGACTCGATGTTCTACCGTGGCATGCTGCTCGGCACCTACGAGATCGCCGGCGGCTGGCGACAGATCGACGAGTTCCTGCCGGCCATCGAGAGGGTCACCCCCGCGCAGCTGCAGGAGGTCGCGAAGAAGTATTTGACGGCGCAGAACCGGACCACCGGCGTGCTCGTGCCGCTGCCGACCGACGAGTCGGCGCCGCTCGAGCGCATGCCGACGGGACCGATGTCGTGAGGATGGGTCCGAACATGAATGCCACCTCGCACCACCGGCGTGCCCTCCTCCTCTCGTGCGCCTGCGTCGCGACCATCGCCGCAGCCGCCTCACCGGCGGCAGGCGCCGCCGGTCCGACGGTCGAGCGCGCGACGCTCGGCAACGGGATCCGCCTGGTGCTCTCGCAGCAGCGCTCGGTGCCCATCGTCGCGATGAACTGCATCGTCGACGGCGGCGCGCGCGTCGACCCGCCCGGCAAGGCCGGTCTCGCGAGCCTGACGGGCTCTCTGCTCTCGGAGGGCACGAAGGGTCGCACCTCCGAGGAGATCTCGCGCCTCATCGACTCGCTGGGCGGCTCGTTCGACACCGGCACGTCGACCGACTGGGTGCTGGCGAGCGCCGCAGTCCTGTCGCGGGACTTCGCGACCGGCGTCGACCTGGTCGCGCGCAGCCTGCGCGAGCCGACCTTCCCGCCGGACGAGGTCGAGCGGCGCCGCAAGGAGATCCTCGGCGAGCTCGAGGCGGACGAGGACGAGCCGGGGCTGGTCGCGCAGCGAGCGTTTCGCAAGGCGCTGTTCGGCGATGCGGCGTACGGCTCACCGGTCGACGGCACGCCGGACAGCGTCCGGCAGCTCACGCGCGACGACGTGCTCGCCTACCACCGCGACGAGATCCAGCCCGCGCGAACGATCTGCGCGGTCGTCGGCGACGTTCCGGTCGCCGAGATGAAGGCCACCCTCGAGCGCCTGCTGGGCGACTGGCAGGGCTCGGGCAAGCCGCTCACGGCCAAGGGCGCGAGCGCGCCGCGTGCGAGGTCGGTCGTCGTGGACCGTCCGGTGACGCAGGCGAGCATCGTGCTCGGCCAGATCGGCGTCGCGCGCTCCAACCCCGACTACTTCTCGGTCCTGCTGATGAACTGGGTGCTCGGCGGCGGCGGCTTCAACTCGCGCCTCATGCAGACCATCCGCACGAAGGGCGGGCTCGCCTACTCCGTCGCGAGCGCGTTCGAGAGCAGCAAGCTGCCGGGCGCGTTCCAGGTCGCCCTGCAGACCAAGGTCGAGAGCGCCGCGGAGGCGATCCGGCTCGTCCGCGCGGAGATCCGGAAGCTGCACGACGAGGGTGCGACCGATGCCGAGCTCGACGCCGCCAAGGACTACCTGACCGGCAACTTCCCCCTGCGACTCGACTCGACCGGCAAGCTGGCGGGCTTCCTCGGTCAGATCGAGTACTTCGGGCTCGGTGACGACTACATCGAGCGCTACGCAGAACGCGTGCGCGCCGTCACGCTGGCCGACGTGAAGAAGGCCGCCGGTACGTACCTGCAGCCCGGAGAGCTGATCCAGGTCGTGGTCGGACCGCAGGCGAAGCTCGCCGAGCAGGGCATCGCCGCGACCGGCGGTGCGAGCGACGCAGCGGCGAGCGCTGCAGCGCCGGCGCCAGCGCTCGCGGCGCAGCCGGGACGCTGAGCTCTGGCAGCGGGCGACGACGTCGTCGTACGACGTTACCTGGCCCGGTCACCGGGCTCGACCGTCGCGGCGAACGAGGCGACCCGGTGATGCGCCGACACTGTTCCTGGAGATAAGTTCCCTTGACTCGCTGGAGTCCGGCAATTACGTTGCTCGTCCGCGGTGCAGTCCCTCGCCCTTTCCTATCCGGTCGCGAGAACGTCCGGGAAGCCACTCCTGGCATCCCGCCCCGAGAAATCTCCACACGCACCGGCGCCTCGCCGCGTGGGACACGTTGCCGGCGGGCTCTTCGCCGAGAGTTGAACCTCCGTGCAGGGCCGGCGCAAGAACGCTCGAAGCCGACAGCCGAGTCGGCAGCATCCGGCGAGCGTCGCCCCGCGTAACGCGCTCAAGAACACCGACCGTCAGCGCGCCTTGGCCGCTGCCGGGACGGCGGCCAACACAGTGGGCAAGAGAGTGGGAAAGTCGACGAAGCAGCCTCCCGCAAAAAAAGCCGCCAGGACCACGACCTCTGGAAAGCCCGCGCCCCGCGGAAGAATCGAGAGCGAGCCCCGGACCGCGAAGCGCCCGGCCACCGCGCCGACCGCCGGCAAGCGGGTCGGCGAGGCGGCTCTCGTCGCGGCCGAGGCGCCAACCCCCAACGGAGCCGCGATCGACCGCCGCTCCGACCCGAAGCTCAAGAAGCTGATCGATCTCGGGAAGGAGCGCGGCTACCTCACCCAGAACGAGATCAGCGAGAACCTGCCCAAGCAGCTCGCCTCGCCCGACGAGATCGACGGCGTCATGTCGATGCTCGGCGAGATGGACATCGAGGTCGTCGACAACGCCGAGGGCGATGCCGACTTCACGGCGCCCGAGAAGGAAGACGCGTCCGACTGGGTCGCCGAGGAAGATGCGCCAGCCGAGGCCGAGGTGGCGACCCCCGGCGCTTCCGACACGTCGGACCCGGTCCGCATGTACCTGCAGGAGATGGGCGGCGTGCCGCTCCTCTCGCGCGAGGAAGAGGTCGCGATCGCCAAGCAGATCGAGGCCGGCGAGAACGAGATCAAGGAGTCCATCTTCTCGATCCCGCTCGCGCTGCAGTACGTCGTCACCCTCGCCCAGAAGCTGAAGGACGAGGAGCTGTCACCGCGCGAGGTGTTCGGCGACGAGGACGAGGGCGACAAGAACTCGGAAGAGCAGGAGCAGGACGAGCGCGACCTGAAGCGCGTCGAGGCCTTCTTGAAGCACCTGCCGGGACTCAAGAAGCTCGCCGCCGAGCGCGCGCGCTTCGAGGAGACGGGAAGGGGCCGCAAGTCGGGCGCCGAGAGCGCGAAGCTCGACAAGAAACGCCAGGCGCTGTCGGAGAAGATCCAGGCAGCGCTGTTCGCAATGCCGCTCAACCGCAAGCACATCAGCGACATCGCCGAGAAGCTCAAGGAGGCGGTGGCACTCGTCGACCGCCCGCGCGACCTCATGCGCAACGCGATGCGTCGCAGCGGCAAGAGCGAGGACGAGCTGCTGCGCCACCTGCGCCGCGTGAAACCGAACGAGCGTGCGACCGCGGTGAGCGTCGGGCGAGCGCTGCACATCCCCGCCGACGACGTCGTCGAGCTGGGGTCGAACCTGCGCGCCGGCCGTGCGCACGCGTCCCAGGTGGAGCGTGAGGTCGGCATGTCCACCGACGCGCTGCGCGAGGCGATCTCGCGGCTGCGGCGCGGCGAGTGGAAGGCGTCGGAAGGCAAGCGCGCGCTGATCGAGGCCAATCTGCGCCTCGTGGTCTCGATCGCGAAGCGCTACACCAACCGCGGCCTCGGCTTCCTCGACCTGATCCAGGAAGGCAACATCGGCCTCATGCGCGCGGTCGAGAAGTTCGAGTACCAGCGCGGCTACAAGTTCTCGACCTACGCCACGTGGTGGATCCGCCAGTCGGTGTCGCGGGCGATCGCCGACCAGGCGCGCACGATCCGCATCCCCGTGCACATGATCGAGACCATCAACAAGGTGCTGCGCACGTCTCGGTATCTGGTCCAGCAGCTCGGCCGCGAGCCCTCGCCCGAGGAGATCGCGACCCAGATGGAGATGCCGGCGGACAAGGTCAGGAAAGTCCTCAAGATCGTCAAGGAGCCGGTCTCCCTCGAAACGCCGATCGGCGACGACGAGGAGAGCGCGCTGGGCGACTTCGTCGAGGACCGGCAGAGCGTGTCACCGGCGGACGCGGCGATGGCGATCAGCCTCGAGGAGCAGACGCGCAAGGTCCTCGCGACGCTGACGCCGCGCGAGGAGCAGATCCTGCGCATGCGCTTCGGCATCGGCGAGCGCTCCGACTTCACGCTCGAGGAGGTCGGTCAGCGCTTCGCGGTCACCCGCGAGCGCATCCGGCAGATCGAGGCCAAGGCGCTGCGCAAGCTGCGCAACCCGGCGCGTGCGAAATCGCTGGAAACCTTCGCCGGCTGAAGGCATGATCCGGGTGGCGGGACGGTCCCGCCGCTCGTTGGACGTGGATGGAAGCCTCGCCCGGCCATCACGGCTCGGGAGAGGGGGGAGGACGCGGTCCTCCTCGGTGGGCGAGTGCCCGGGGGTGACCCAGACCTCCGGGTGGCGACGCAGGCTGCCTCACCCCGGGGCGGCACGATCGCATCTCGGTTGGGCTGGACGTGGTGGTGGAGTCGATGATGCTGCAGGACACTCTCGAGAAGGAGCTCAAGGAGTGGCGCGAGAGCCGTAGCCGGATGAACGCAGCGGCGGCCGAAGCCCGGGTGAAGACCTTCTCGTTGCACGGCGAGAATCGCCGGGTGAAGGTCAACGGCCAGGAAGTGGTGGTCGTGAGCCGCGCCAAGCGTCCGAGCTGAGCCGGGCGGGCCGGCGCCCCGATCGTGCGCACTGCATGGCGATGGGGCACCGGCGCGTGGCGGCGTGTCTGCTGCGCCAGAGCAGTGATCTCGTCGCGGGCACGCCGTCCGTTCAACCGGGTCGTGGCGTCGCGCGGCTCACAGCTGAGCCGCGCGCCCTGACCATCGTACGTTCGTCCGTACGTTCGGCGCCGGAAATGATGCGCGGCGTCATGGCGAGCCTCGGCCGTGACGCCAAACCTCGCAGGCCTGCGGATCGTGTCGATCTGCAAGGCGATGCGGCGGTTTCTGTCTTGCGCTCGCGAGGCCCCATCGGCATGTACTTTGCCTTCAGAAAATTGGGCTCGGCTCTTCCCCCTCGATGGCTCCTCCTCCCCGCCCGCCCGTCGACCGCACGTCCTGAGGAGTACCAGCCCTGTGAAGCACCGATTCGTCGCTACGCTTTGCCTCGTATCGCTCGCCGTATCGCTGGCGATGCCTGCGCTGGCGTCGGCCCAGACGACGCACCCGCTCTATGCGTGTGCGAACCGTATCGCGGGCGGGCTACGGGATTACACCGACGAGGCGTCCAACATCCTCTTCGACGTCTGTGGCGCCGAGCGCATCAAGGCGGGGACCACCCAAGGCGCTTGCCCGAGAGCCGCGGACGTCGAGGTCGGAGGCAACACGGGCGACAATCTCACCGCGGTCGCGAACCATGCGGTGTGCGAGACCGCCGGGAACCCGGCCGATCAGAGCAACACGCTGTTCCGGAAGCTCTGCCCGCTCGAGTCGCGCAGCACGAGCCTGTTCCCGAACAACGCGGCCGGGCCCGATCCCGGGACGCTCCGGTCCGATCTGGTGGCGCTCGCCGACGACCTGTTCACGAAGGCGTACGATGGCTGCCCGCGCCCGACGGGCGCGATCTTGGACATCGCCGTCAAGGACTGCGCGGATCAGATCGCGGACGTGGCGCAGCGCGAGGCGTTGGAGATTCTCCAGTGCTTCATCAGCTGCGAGCGCGCGAACCTGGGCGACGCGGACGCCTGCGTCAATGACAATACCGGCAATCCCACGGCCGAGAGTCTGATCGACTGCATCGCGAAGAACTCGGGCGACGTGGAAGAGATCGAGAACGACTGCACTGAGAACAGCCATGTCGCCGCTCTCGGCTGCCCGCTCGGCGCGGCCACCGTCAGCGGGCTCATCGACGCGCTCGCGACCCGCCTCGAGAGCTACGCAGAGAACGTGAGCTTCGCAACGTTCCACTCCAGCTGCCGCACCTCGACCACGGCCCCCCCGCCGGAGTTGGTTCCCGCCGACGTCACACTCCTGCCGAGCGGCACCCAGAAGCAGGTGTCCTGCGGGCAGACGCTCGACGACGCGTTCTTCGGCGCCGATTCCACCTTGCGCTTCGACACCGACCTGAACTGCAGCGCCGCCGACACGGCGGTCAACGGTATCGTGGTCGCGAAGAACACGGTCACCATCAGCGGGAACGAGCAGACCCGGCAGATCAGCGGGCCGAGCCGGAAGAGCCTGCGCACCGGAGCCGGTGTCGTGGTCGCCCCGGGCGTCAAGCGCGTCACCATCACCAGCTTCCGGCGCATCCAGAACTTCGGCGTCGGCGTGCTCGCGATGGGCGACAACCGCAAGCTGATCGTCCAGCGGAGCACGCTGTTCCGCAATCTTCAGGCCGGCATCCGCAGCGACTCGCCGAAGACCAAGGTGGTCGAGGTGGTCGCCGACCGCAACGGCATCGGCTTCGAGCTGTCGGGTAACGACTCGATCATCAAGCGGTCCGAGGCGCGAGCCTCCGAGCCACAGAGCGCGTCGGCGGCTGACCCGCTGTCACCGGGCTGGGGCTTCCGCCTGCACGGCACCGACACCGATCTCGACGGTGTGACCGTCCGCTGCGCGCAGTGCACCGCCCAGACGGGCCGCGTCGGCTTCGTGCTCGAGGGCGACGGGCAGCTGGTCGAGAACTCGTTCGCGCGCTCGAACGCGGGCGACGGAGTGTGGGTGGACGGTACTGCGAACCGCTTCCGTAACAACAGCGTCAAGCTCAACACGGCGAACGGCGTCGTGCTGAAGGGGACCGGCAACGCGGTCAACAAGAATCAGAGCGACGAGAACGGCGCCGCCGGATTCCTGGTGATCGGTGAGAGCAATACCCTGCTGGGCAACGGCGCCGGCTCGCTGACGGACAAGGGCAACACCGGTGTCGGCTTCCTGGTCACGGCGGCGGGCAACGTGCTCGACACCAACGAGGCCGAGGCCAATCTAGGGGGCGGCTTCCTGCTGCAGGCGACGCCCGCGATCTTCAAGGGCAACCGCGCCGACAGCAACAGCGGGGTCGGCTTCGACGTTGCGACTTCGGGCACGGCACTCGACAGCAACACCGCCGAGATGAGCACCGGCGTGGAATGGCTGGTGGCCGCCGGCAACGTCGACGAGAGCGGCAACCGTGCGAACGGGCGGACGATCGTCATCCCTCCCGAGGGAGGCAGCTTCGAGTAGCGGCGAGCCCCTCGAGCCCGGACAGCGGACCCGATCGGCACTGCAACCTTCGTCGGCACGCAGACCCGTGCGACGACCGCCTGGCGGGGGTACTCGCGCGCCAGACGCCGGGGCGTCGCCGGTCTCCCCGCGCGACACGCGAGAACGTAAAGAATAAGATGACGGCTCGACCGCCAATATCTCCGCGTCCGTCGCCTGGCAATCGACGAAGACGTCGGTTGCAACCATCGTGACCGACTCCGGCGGCGTCTCGGTAGCCGCGGTCAGCCCTGGCACCGCGGTGATGGTCGCCACCGACCCGAAGACCGGCGTCAAGTCGTCCACGTCCTCGGGCATTGTCACGGTGACGCGCAAGGCGCAGCTGGTCTCCATGAGAATCGTGCTCGCGGCACCGGCTGTCCGCGTGGG
The DNA here is from genome assembly GCA_016874715.1 of Deltaproteobacteria bacterium. Taxonomy (GTDB): domain Bacteria; phylum Desulfobacterota; class Binatia; order UBA12015; family UBA12015; genus VGTK01. The sequence continues at coordinate 28,130 of VGTK01000052.1, forward strand.
CGGCAGGGCCGGCGTCATCGCGCTCGGCACGTTCGACGACGGGACCACCGACGTCGACGTGACGGCTTCGGTCGACTGGACCAGCGTCGACGGTCGGATCGCCGACGTGGTCGCCACACCAGCAGGGAGCGCAGAGGTCGTCGGTGTGGCGCCCGGTTTCGTGAAGATCAAGGCACGAAACCGCGACACCGGTCTGAAGGCCGAGAGTCCGCAGAAGATCACCGTGGTGGGCAACCTCGCCTCGCTCGTCGTGTCGCCGGCCAAGAGGACCATCCGACTCGGCACGCGGAGCCGCCTGACCGCAATCGGAACCTTCGAGCGCGGCGTGACGGTCGATCTGTCGAAGGACGTCCAGTGGTCATCGAGCGATTCGAGCGTCGCCAGCGTCGACGCGCAGGGACGCGTCCAGGGTCTGAGGCCCGGGCGCGCGACGGTCAGCGCAGTCGACCCCGGGACGGGCATCCAGTCGAGCACCTCCGGCGGAGATTCGGCGATCTCGATCGTGGGGGCATTGCTGAGCATCGACGTGACACCCGGCGTCCTGGCGCTCGGGATGCTCGACGTCGGCGCACTGCGTGCCAGCGGACGCTTCCTCGACGAGGTGGCCAGCGTGAACCTGACCGGGAAGGTCGAGTGGGTCGTGAGCGATCTTACGGTGGTGTCCGTCACGCCCGCCGGAGGAGTTTCCTGCCTCGCCCCCGGCAGTGCGTTCGTCTCGGCTGTCGACCCGACGACGAGGATCTCGTCCACGTCCTCGAACGGTGATGCCCAGGTGCTGTGTGCGATTCCGATCGCGGGCATTGCCGTCTTCCCGAACCGCCTGCAACTCAAAGTCGACAAGAGCAAGAAGGTGAAGGCGTTCCTCACCTACGAGAACGGCACGCAGATCGACATCACCAAGCGCGTGACATGGGACTCGACCAACAAGTTCGTCGCCACGATCGACACGAAGGAGCCCGACATCGGGCGGGTACATGGACAGAGCCCGGGTCAGGCGACGGTCTTCGTGTCGGACCCGGTCACCCAGCTGACCTCGAACGGGCCCGGGGGGACCAGTCTCCAGGTGGTCGTCGTCGGACCATGATCTCGATCTTCCGGTGCCCGCACCGGAAGATCGACGCTGCAACCATGCTGGCAGCGGCTGACGCGACGGGTTAGTGTTTTGCCAAGGATGGCCGCACCCGATCGCGAAGGCGATACCTCCGTCGTCACCCGGACGCGCACCGAGAAGAAGCTCGAGCGTCCCAAGCTGTACCGAGTCCTGCTCCACAACGACGACTACACGACGCGCGAGTTCGTCGTGTGGATCCTCGAGGTGGTGTTCCACCGGAGCGAGGTCGAGTCCGTGCAGATCATGCTGCACGTACACAACAACGGCGTCGGCGTCGCCGGCGTCTACCCGTTCGACGTGGCGCAGGCGAAGGTCGAAAAGGTCCTCGAGCTGGCGGAGCAGAACGAATATCCGCTGCTCTCGACCCTGGAACCGGAATGAGCGCACCTTCCATCACACAGGATCTGCAGGCCTCGCTGCGCCAGGCGATCGAGGAGGCGCGCAAGCGCCGCCACGAGTACTTGACGCTCGAGCACCTGCTGCTCGCCCTTCTCGACAACCCCGAGGTCGCGCGGATGCTCGACGCGCTCGGCGCCGACGCGGAGACGCTGCGCCGCGAGCTGCAGCAGTTCCTCGCGGAGGCTCTCGAGACGCTGCCCGCCGGCGTGCACAAGCCGCCCGAGGAGACGCCCGGCATCCAGCGTGTCCTGCAGCGCGCCGCCGTGCACGCGCTCAGCGCGGAGCGCAACTCGATCGACGGACCGGCGGTGCTCGTCGCGTTCTTCCGCGAGCCGAGCTGCCATGCCCTCTACCTGCTCGAGCAGCAGGGGCTCACCCGCCTCGACGTGCTGCGCTACGTCTCGCACGGGCTCAACCCGGAAGGCGTCGGCGGCATCGGCGCGGGTGGCGAGTCGTCCGACGACCGCGACGACGTGTCGTCGGGCGGTGACGACGAGCCGAGCCCGATCCGCGACCCGCTCGGCACGTTCTGCTCGGACCTGCGCCAGCGTGCCGCCGAGGGCAAGATCGACCCGCTGATCGGCCGCGAGGCCGAGCTCGAGCGCACGATCCACGTCCTCGCGCGCCGGCGGAAGAACAATCCGGTGTTCGTCGGTGAGCCGGGCGTCGGCAAGACGGCGATCGTCGAGGGCCTCGCGCGCCGTCTCCATGAGGGCGGGGTACCGGCCGCGCTCAAGGCGTCCACGATCTACGCGCTCGACATGGGCGCGCTGATCGCCGGCACCAAGTTCCGCGGCCAGTTCGAGGAGCGCATCAAGGCGGTGCTGAAGGCGCTCAAGCAGAAGCCCGGCGCGATCCTGTTCATCGACGAGATCCACACCGTCGTCGGAGCCGGTGCGACCAGCGGCGGCACGATGGACGCCTCGAACCTGCTCAAGCCCGCGCTCGCGAACGGCGAGCTGCGCTGCATCGGGGCCACGACCTACCCCGAGTACAAGGCGTCGTTCGAGCGCGACCGAGCCCTCGAGCGACGCTTCCAGAAGATCGACGTCAAGGAGCCGACCGTCGAGGAGACGATCGAGATCCTCAAGGGCCTGGCACCACGCTACGCCGAGCACCACGGCGTGACGTACGACGATGGCGCACTCGAGGCCGCAGCCGAGCTGTCGTTCAAGCACATCAACGACCGCCACCTGCCCGACAAGGCGATCGACGTGATCGACGAGGCCGGAGCCGCAGACAGCATCCTGCCCGAGGAGCGCCGCCGCCACCTCGTCGGCACGCACGAGGTCGAGGTCGTCGTCAGCAAGATGGCGCGCATCCCCGAGAAGACGGTTTCGGTGTCGGCGCGCGAGCAGCTCGAGCGGCTCGCGCCGGAGCTCCAGAAGGTCATCTACGGGCAGGACCACGCGATCGAGCAGCTCGCGTCGGTGATCAAGCTGCAGCGCTCGGGGCTCGGCCACGGCGAGCGGCCGATCGGCTCGTTCCTGTTCGCGGGCCCGACCGGCGTCGGCAAGACCGAGCTCGCGAAGCAGCTCGCGAAGATCCTGGGCGTCGAGCTGCTGCGCTACGACATGAGCGAGTACATGGAGAAGCACACCGTGTCGCGCCTCATCGGTGCGCCGCCGGGCTACGTCGGCTTCGACCAGGGTGGCCTGCTGACGGATGCGGTGCGAAAGAACCCGCACGCCGTGGTGATGCTCGACGAGATCGAGAAGGCGCACCCGGACCTCTTCAACGTCCTGCTGCAGGTCATGGATCACGCCACCCTCACCGACAACACCGGTCGCAAGGCCGACTTCCGGAACGTCGTGCTGATCCTCACGACCAACGCGGGCGCGCGCGACATGGCTGCATCGTCGATCGGCTTCACCGGCCCTGGCGAAGGGGGCGGCTCGTCCAAGGCCGCGATCGAGCGCACGTTCAGCCCGGAGTTCCGCAACCGCCTCGACGCGATCGTGCAGTTCAACCCGCTCGATCCGGTGGCGATCGCGCGCGTCGTCGAGAAGAACCTGGCCGAGCTCCAGGCGCAGCTCGTCGACAAGCACGTGACGCTCGAGCTGACGGAGGCCGCGAAGGAGTACCTCGCCGAGAAGGGCTTCGACCGCGCCTTCGGCGCGCGTCCGATGGCGCGGCTCGTGGAGAAGGTCCTCAAGCGGCCGCTCGCGGACGCGATCCTGTTCGGCGACCTGGTGGACGGCGGCAAGGCCGTGGCCGACGTCGCGGGCGGCGAGATCGTGCTGCGCTTCGAGCGCCGGGCAGCCTGATCTCCCGCCCGACGAACGAGACCCGCGCCCGGCCGCTGCGATGAAGAGCCCAGACCGAGTTCCCGAGACCACCGGGTCGCTGCGCGGGCACGGCGTCACGTTGCGCTACTCGCGCTGGCAGGGCGGCGGCGCGCCGATCGTCGTGCTGCACGGCGGCGGCCAGACACGGCACGCCTGGGAGGACAGCTGCGCGCACCTCGGCGACCTCGGCTACGACGTGACGGCGCTCGACCTGCGGGGGCACGGCGAGAGCGAGTGGGCACCGAACCAGGACTACGGGCTCATGCACTTCACCGCGGACGTGGTCGCGGTGCTGCCACAGCTCGGCCACCCGCGGGCGGCGCTGCTCGGCTTCTCGCTGGGCGGCCTCGTGAGCCTCTACTTGACGTCGCGCCACCCCGAGCTCTGCGCGGCGCTCATGCTGGTGGACGTTGCACCCCGCCTCGAGACCGAGGGCGTGCGCCGCATCCGTGACTTCATGACGCGGCACGAGAGCTTCGGCTCGCTCGACGAGGTGGTCGCGGCGCTGCGCGAGTACAACCCGAACCGCCCACCC
>VGTK01000053.1 GCA_016874715.1 Deltaproteobacteria bacterium
CGGACTTCTCGGCGGCGGCGCTAGGCGTCGGCGGACTTCTCGGCGGCGGCGCTCGGCGTCGGCGGACTTCTCGGCGGCGGCGCTCGGCGTCGGCGGACTTCTCGGCGGCGGCGCTAGGCGTCGGCGGACTTCTCGGCGGCGGCGCTCGGCGTCGGCGGACTTCTCAGCCGTCGTCGGTGCAGTCGACCGGCAGCTCGAGGTACTCGCGATAGACGGAGTCGCGGTGTGCGAGCAGAGCCGGATCGAGAGCGTCCCGGACCGATCCCGTCGCCGCGTAGAGCATGCGCAGCCCGGCCGGCATGGGACACTGCTCCGCCGGCAGCGGATCGAGCATCGCCGCGAACGTCGCCCAGTAGACGTCGAGCGCCGTCAGGTGCGTGCCGACCAGGAACCGACGCCCCGCAAGACGCTGCCGCTCGAGCTGTGCGGCCAGCATGCGCAGGATCGCCACCACGCGCCGCGGCGCCGCCTCGGCGGCGTCGGCACCGTATCCGTACTTGACAGCGAGGCGACGCACGCCGGCAGGAGCGGCATCGCCCGCCGCAGCGAGGATCGGGTGCAGCATCATGAGCCGGCGTGACCAGCCGAGCCCCTGCTCGCCGATGATCTCGTGGCAGAAGCCGAACATGCGCGCACGGTCCTCGGGGTCGTCGGGGATCAGCGGCGGCGTCGGCGCGAGGCGCTCGGCGAGGAACAGGATGCCGAGCGACGTCGAGCGCGGCGGCTCGTCGTTCCACACCGCGACCGGCGCGCTGGTCTGGTTGGTCCACGCGGCGAGCGCCGCGTTCTCGCCGCCGCCCTCCTGGCGCACCGCGACGTACGGCAGGCGCTTGACGCGGAGAATGCCCTTCGCCGCCTCGCCCCAGGGGCCCGGGACTCCGGTGGTGAGAACGAGCCGGAGACCCGGCAGTGTACGCGCCTGCTCGACGTCGACGAACTTCATGGCGCGCAACCTCCCGCGTCGGCGCCACGAGCGCAAGCAGGCACGACGCGTCACGCCCGGCGCGTCACGCACGGCGCGCGCGAGCTCTTGTCCGCGCTGCCGTCGCCGAGCTCACGGGCTCGCGCCCCCTGCCGGGCTCGTGGCGGAGCGCGCTCGAGATCGATCCCGTGAGCCCTCAGGCCTCGTCGAACAGCTTGAGCGCGAGCGTGCCGTGCGTCGCGGCCGCACCGGCGCGCAGCGCCGCGGCGAGGAACGTCGCCTCGGCGATCTCCTCGCGGGTCGCGCCGTTCTTCTTCGCGGCCTTCGCGTGCGCCTCGATGCAGTACGGACACTGCGTCGTCAGCGCGACCGCGACCGCGATCAGCTCGCGGTACTTGCGCGGAATCGCGCCATCCTCGCGGGCGACGGTCTTCTCGAGGCCGAGCCAGGCGTCGAACTCGGTCGGTGCGAGCTGCTTCAGCTCGCGCAGGCGCTTCACGTCGGACGGGTCGTGGTAGTGATCGGCCATCGCTCGGTTCCTCCGCCCGTCCTACCGATCCAGCAGGTCCAGCTTCTCGCGCTCGGCGAACTCCTTGCGGAGCGCTTCGTAGTCCGGCCGCGTGAGCTTTCTGTACGTCGCATCACCCCGCCGGCGGAACCAGACCGGCGCCTCGTCGCCCAGGCGGTTCAGGTCGAAGTGCAGCTTCTTCAGGTTGCGCACCAGGATCTTCTCCGTCTGCGTGTACTCGAACTCGTCGACCACGCGGACGAAGTCCGGGAACCACTTGCGGTCCATGCCGCCGCCGGTGATCTGCGACTCGCAGAAGCCGAAGAACGCCTGCGGATCGAAGGTCGCGCCCGGACGGAGCTTCAGCGCCGTCATCACCAGCTCGTCCGACACCGAGCAGGGCACGCCGTACGCGGCTGCGAGCACGATGTCGGCTTGCTCCTGGACGAGGCGCGCAACCTGCAGCGCCGAGAAGTTCTCGCCGTCCTTGCGGATCCAGTCGTCGGTGCGGCCGTCGAAGAACAGGTAGCGCACATCGTCGCGCACCAGCATGTGGCCGAGATCGCCCGAGTGGTAGACGCCGTCGCGGTACTTGGAGCTGTTCGCCGACGGGTTGTCGAAGTAGCCCTGGAAGAGGCCCGTGTCCTCGGCGACGCGGCAGATCTCGCCGACGGCGTCGGCGTAGTTGGTGATCTTGCCGTCGGCATCGAGAACGGCGGGCGGGCACTCCTTGCCCTTCTCGTTGAGGATCTTGACGGCGGCGTCGGCGACCGCGCCGACCGACCCGCGCGGGTCGCCCTTCTTGCGGAAGGTGCTGATCGCCGCTTCCGTCGAGCCGTAGAGCTCGAACATGTCCTCGAGGCCGAGCCACTTCATGAAGCGCTCGATGTCGGGGGCCGCAGCACCGTTGCCGATCGCGTACTGGAGCTTGTTCTTCGGGTCGTTCGCGACCTCGGCGAGGATCCTCGCCTCGTCGCCGCCGTACTGCTTCTCGATCGCGCCCAGCACGTAGTGCACCGGCTCGCCGACGTAGTTCCAGTACGTGACACCGTGACGGATGACGTCCGGCACGAACGAGCTCGCGCTGAAGCGCTCGCGCATCGCGAGCTGGCCGCCGACGTGGAACGCGGGCATGAAGCCGAGAAAGATCGCGTTCGAGTGGAAGAGCGGCATGCACGCGTAACCGATGTCGTCCGAGCCGAGCTGCAGGTTGCCCGACACCGCCATGCCGATCAGCAGCAGCTTCGCGTGGTTGTTGAGAATGCCCTTCGGCAGCCCGGTGGTCCCCGAGGTGTAGATGACCATCAAGGGGTTGGTCGCCTCGACCTTGACGTCCGGCCTCGCGAACGTCTTGCCGATCGCGCCGATCTCGGAATCGACGCTCTCCATCAGGTCGACGCCGGCGAGCTCGCTCGCGCCGTCGGTGCGGAGAAAGAGGATGTTCTCGGGCTGGAGCTGGGTCAGCTGCGAGCGGACCTTCTGCACCTCTTCCTGCAGCCGCTGGTCGACCACCAGTACGCGCGCGCGCGACTGGTTGAGCACGCCGGCGAGCGTCTCGCCGCGCAGCCCCGTGTTGACGCCGAACAGCGACAGCCCTGCGTAGCCGCACGCACCGTAGAGCGACAGCAGCTCGAGGTGGTTCTCGAGCAGCATCGCGACGTGGCCGGGACGCGCGTCGTCGATGTGGCCGAGGCGCCGCAGCAGGAACTGCGACAGCCGCACGCACTCGTCGCGGTAGCGGCGGTACGTCCACGTGCGGTCGTGCTGGTGCAGGAACGGGCGGTCTCCGAGCTCGGCGTGCTGAGCGCGGGCCTCGATCTGCGAGCCGAGGTCGAACGGTGCTTCGAAGCTGAAGGCTGCCATAGGCCGCGGACTATAGCGAAGTCGGCCGGCGCCGACCACGGCCGCCCGGCGCGTCCGACGCGGCCCGTGCCGCGCCGCGTCGTCGAGCAGGTCGGCACCCGCCCCACGGAGAACCTCCGGGCGCCGAGATCCCTTGACGACACCGGGGCCGGTGTGCGCCGAGCGCCACCATGAAGAGCTCCCGCGCGCCCGCACGGCACCTCGGGATGCTCGGCGTCGTCGTGGCGCTGGTCGTCACTCTGACAACGAGCGCGGCTGCGGCCGGCATCACGCGCTGCGTGAAGCCCGGCGGCGCCGACGGCTGTGACGCGTCGATCCAGAGTGCGGTCGACGCCGCCGCGAGCCTCGGAGCGACGGTGAGCAGCGCGCTCATCGACGTCCACCCGGGAGTCTACGCAGAGGCCGTCGACGTTCCGGCCGGAGCGGTGCTGACGATCCGCGGTGTCGGCCCGGCGTCGAGCCAGATCGTGGACGGCTCCACGACTGCTGCCGTCGCCGTCTTCCTCGCGGCCCACGGGGACACCAGGATCCGCCGCACGCGGCTCACGCTCGTCGACCTCACCATCACCGGCGGCAGCCGCGGGATCGAGGTCGGGCAACGCGCCGATCTGCTGGTGCAGCGCTGCCTCGTGCACGACAATGCGGGCAACGGCGTGGCCGTCCTCTCCAGGGCGACGATCGTCGACAGCGACGTGTTCGCGAACGGCCGCGGCGCGCAGGTGGGCTGGCACGCCGCAGCCACGCTGCGCGGCACGTCGGTGCGCGACAACGGCGGCATCGACGTCTACGGCGGCGGCATCGACGTCCACGGCGGACGCGTCACGCTCGAGAACTGCACCGTCAGCGGCAACCAGGGTGTCGTCGGCGCCGGGATCCGCGCGAACCTCGTCAACGGCAACTTCCCGACCTTCCCGCGCATCGACATCCGCTACTCCACCATCGCGAGCAACACCGCGACCTGGAGCGGCGGCGGCATCCAAGCCACCGGCGATGCCCGCCGCATCCGGCTGCAGGGCGCGTTGATCGCCGACAACGTCGCACCCAGCGAGCCGGACTGCGCCACCTCCTTCTATCCGCCGCTGCTCGATCGCGGCTCGAGCCTCGTCGAGACGCCCGGCAGTTGCCTCGCCGTCCCGTCGACCAGGAGCTTCTACGGCGTCGACCCGATGCTCGGACCGCTGGCCGACAACGGCGGCCCGGGCTGGACGCACCTGCCGGCACCCGGCAGCCCCGCGCGCGGCGTCGCGATCCGCGCCTGCCCGCGGAACGACCAGCGCGGCGTACTGCGGGCGCGGCCCTGCACGATCGGGGCGGTCGAGTAGCGCTCAGCCGAACAGCACCGGCAGCTCGCGCGGCGCGCGGAACGTGAGCCCGCTGACGTGCACGTCCGCCGCCGCCGGGTCGAGGCGCAGGTCGGGCAGCCGGTCGAGCAGCGCGTTCAGCGCGACGGTCGTCTCCATGCGCGCGAGGTGCATGCCGAGGCAGGTGTGCGGTCCGAACGCGAACGCCATGTGCTGCTTGCCCTCGCGGCGGATGTCGAAGCGGTCGGGATCGCTCCAGCGCTTCGGGTCGCGGTTCGCGGCCCCCATGCACACGCTCACGACGGTGCCGGCCGGCACGGTCACGCCGTCGATCACCGTGTCGCGCGTGCAGGTGCGCGCGATGCCGGTGAGCGGCGGCTCCCAGCGCAGGCCCTCCTCGATCGCGGCGCGCATCAGGCTCCGGTCGGCGCGCAGCGCGTCGAGCTGCGCGGGGCTCGTGAGCAGGCCGAACAGCAGGTTGCTCGAAGAGCGGTACGTCGTCTCGGCGCCCGCCGGCAGCAGCAGGCGGAGAAACGCGTACACCTCCTCGTCGGTGAGCCGCTGCCCGTCGAGCTCGGCGTGCGCCAGCACGCTGATCACGTCGTCCTTCGGGTCGGCGCGACGCTCGGCGAGGATGCCGGCGAAGTAGTCGCGCAGTGCCACCGACGCGTTGAAGCCGCGCTCGATGTCGGTCGCGATGCTGATCAGCTCGACCGCGCGGCGGTGGAACTCGGGCAGGTCCCTCTCCGGCAGCCCGAGCATGCCCGCGATCACCATGATCGGAAACGGAAACGTCAGCTCGCGCACCAGCTCTGCGCGGCCGCGGCCCGCAAAGGCGTCGATGAGGCGATGGACGATCGGCGCGACCAGCTCACGCTCCCACTTCTCCATCGCCTTCAGCGTGAAGGCCTGCTGGATCAGCAGGCGGTAGCGGTGGTGCTCGGGCTCGTCCATCTCGAGGATCGAGTGCCCCATGACGAGCCCCATGGTCTCGCCGTAGCCGGCCGACGAGAACGTCTCGCCGTCGAGCAGCACCTGTGACACCGCCTCGTAGCTCAGCGCGACGTAGTACCGGTCGTCCTTCGCGGTCATGATCTGCGGCATCGGCGGCAGGCCGAACGCCTCCTCGAGGCGCCCGCGGTAGAACGGCCCCTGCTCGCGGAGCTTCGCGAACGTCGCGTACGGGTCGCGCACCGTGCCGATGCCGGCCGCAGCGTCGAACGCCGCGAAGGGGTCGTGCTGGTCGTCGTGCTGCATCGCGTGCCTCCTGCCCTCGTCACGCACGTCTATCACGCGGCTGCGACGAGCCAGAAGTGCCGCGCGCGGCAGGTTGCAAAGGAGCCCGCGGCGATGCAGTCCAGAGGCATGGCCGAACCCGTGCTGCTGGTGTCGAAGAACGACGGCGTGACGACCGTCACGCTGAACCGTCCGCAGGCGATGAACGCGCTGTCGCGCGAGCTGCGCCGTGCGCTCATCAAGACCTTTCACGATCTGGGCAACGATCCCGACACGCGCGTCGTCATCCTTACCGGGTCCGGCCGCGCGTTCTGCGCGGGGCTCGACCTCAAGGAGCTCGGCGGCGAGGTCGCGAGCCCGGCGAAGAATGAAGTGGAGAACGCCGTCGCGGGCGGCGACCTCGTGCAGGCGCTCGCACGCCTCGAGCAACCGATCATCGGCGCGATCAACGGCTTCGCGATCACCGGCGGCTTCGAGCTGGCGCTCGCGTGCGACCTGCTGATCGCGTCGACGGAAGCGCGCTTCGCCGACACGCATGCGCGCGTCGGCATCATGCCGGGCTGGGGGCTCAGCCAGAAGCTGTCGCGCGCGATCGGCATCTACCGCGCGAAGGAGCTGTCGCTCACCGGCAACTACCTGCCCGCGGACCAGGCCGCCGCGTGGGGCCTCGTGAGCCGTGTCGTGGCACCGGCCGAGCTGCTGCCGACCTGCGAGAAGCTCGCGCGCGACATGCTGTCGTGCGACCCGGTCGTGCTGCGGTCCTACAAGAAGGTCATCGACGACGGCTTCGCGCAGAGCTTCGCCGACGGCATGCGCATCGAGGCCGAGGCGTCGCGCCGCCACGTCGGCAGCGTCGCGCCGGAGACCATCGCGCAGCGGCGCGCGGCCGTGCAGGAGCGCGGTCGCAGCCAGTCGCGCGGCGGCGACGGCGCGTGAACGACGACCGCGCGATCCTCGTCCCGCAGGAGACCGCGGCGTTCGGGGACGACGCGCGCCACGCGATCTACGAGGTCATCCGCACGCGCCGCGACGTCCGGCACTTCGCGCCGGGACGAGACGTCGCGGCGGACGTCCTCGAGCGCATCCTCGAAGCCGCGCACCACGCACCGAGCGTCGGCTTCTCGCAGCCGTGGGGCTTCGTCCTCGTGCGCGACACGGCGCAGCGGACGCGCATCCGCGACAGCTTTCTCCGCTGCCACGAGCGCGAGGCCGAGCGCTTCCCCGAGCCACGCCGCACGCAGTACCGCTCGTTCCGGCTCGAGGGCATCGTCGACGCGGCACTGAACGTCTGCGTCGTGGTCGATCTCCGGCCGCGAGACGAGGCCGTGCTGGGCGCGAGCGCGGCGCCGGAGATGCTGCGCTTCAGCGCCTGCTGCGCGGTGCAGAACCTCTGGCTCGCGGCACGCGCGGAGGGCATCGGCGTCGGCTGGGTGAGCATCGTCGAGCCCGGTGTGCTGCGCGACGAGCTCGCCCTGCCCGACGGTGTCGAGCCGGTCGCCTACCTCTGCGTCGGGCACCCGGTCGCGTTCCGCTCGCAGCCGATGCTCGAGGAGCTGCACTGGAAGCCGCGGCGCGCGCTCGCCGACGTCGTGCACGACGGCGGCCGCTTCCGCGACCGCACGCCGTGACGCGGCGGCTTTCACGGCCCCGACGGCAGCCGGGATCTGCCGCCCGGTCGCGCATTCCGGTTGCGCACGAGCCGGCACCACACTGGAGGAGCTTGCCGTGGCGCTGCAGCGCTTTCCTCTCTGTCGCCGCGACGAGCTCGAGCGCTCGCGCGTCGTCACACGCTGGCTGAACGATCTGCGAGACGAGGTGACCGCCGTGCTGCTCGACGGGCGCATCCTGGCGCGCTCGTCGGTGTGCCCGCGCTTCGCGGGCGAGTTCACGGTCGATCTCGCCGCACGGCGCTTTCGCTGCAAATGGCACGCCTGGGAGTTCGACATCGAGAGCGGGCGCTGCGTGTCGAACGGGTTCAAGGGGTGCCTGCGGCGCTACGAGACGGACGAGCAGGACGGCATGATCGCCGTGCTCTACGACGGATGAAGCTTCTGCAGCGCGAGTTCGTCCGGCAGGTGCCGGTCTCGGAGGCGGTGGGCTGGTGGAACCAGTGGGACCACGAGCACACGCTGGTGGTGCACGGCGAGAGCTGGCTCGACGGCCACCTGCTGTACGAGGACGAGCGCACCTGCATCGCCTTCGTGACCATCCGCGTGCCCATCTTCTCGTTCCTCACCTCGACGGCGACGAACGTGAACCTCAAGTACGACGCGCACACGATGTACACCATCAACCTCGGGCTCTTCGGCATTCCGTCGATCACAAAGATCACGATCCACGAAGACCCGCCCGATCACATCACGCACCACACCACCTACACGTTCTTCCTGCGCGGCTGGCGGCGGCTGCTGGCGCCGCTGATGTCGCCCATGATCGCCCGCTGGAACGAGCGCGTCTGGCAGGAGGATCTGCCGCTGAAGCTCCGCCGCCAGAAGATGCTGCGGCACGGCTTCCGCGACTTCGTGGGCCTGCCCGAGAAGCTGGCCGACCGGCGGCACGACGGACCGATCGAATGCCGGCTCCCGATCAAGCGGCTCCCGGACTCGCCCATCGAGACGGGCAGGCTGCTCGGCTGAGCGCGGACGCCCGCGCCGGTCGACGCGGGACGCCTCGGGCACGACGTCGCGAAGAAGTTCGCGCCGGCCCCTTGTCACGTCGGAATCGGCCTCGCCTCTTCCTGCTGCGTTTCCGGATGTCCCATCCAGACCGATACGCGGCACCTCGAGCCGGAACCGTTCCGGCAAGCAGCCGCCGCATGGCTCGGATCGGTCCGACAAGCGGATGACGGTCGTCGCGCGGCTCGGCTGTACGCCCGAACACCGTGTCCTCGTCGAGGTTCTCGCGACCGGTCGAGGTTCTCGCGTTGACTGTCTCGCGGCCCCCGTGGAAGGCTCGCCGTGTCGTGGGTCCCTCCCGAAGCAGGTCCGGTGGATCGTCGGTGCGGAGGCTTCCGCCGGCCGTCGGACGCGGCCTCGCGACGGCGATCGTCCTCCTTCTCGGTGCGGCTGCATCGGTCCGCGCGCAGCCCGCGAACGACACCTGCAACATGGCGACGGTGATCGGCGAGCTGCCGTTCCACGAGAGCGTCGACCTCGCGACCGCGACGGAGGACGGGGACCACTGGTTTCCCTGCCAGGCGTTCAACAGCGTCTGGTACGAGATCACCTCCGAGGCGGCCCAGACGATCCGCTTTCGCCCGGAGGGGTCGACGATCGCAGGGGTGGTCTCGTACGACGGCGCCTGCGAGCGCGATCGCGCGCTGAACTGCTCGGCGCTCAGCGTGAGCCCCGGCTTCGACCTCCCCTACCGCGCCTGCGCGGGACAGAAGTACGTCTTCTAGATCGCTCCGCTCACGTTCCCGAACGTCCTGGGGACGGCCTCCTTCACGGTCGACTCCATCCCGGGGCCCCCGGATCTGGACGGCGACGGGCTCGACGACTGTGCCGAGGATTGTCCGGACCTCCCCAATCCGGGGGACGTGGACGCCGACGGCGACGGCATCGACGATGCGTGCGACAACTGCCCCGGCCTCGCGAACCCCGACCAGTCCAATCGCGATGGCGACCCGAAGGGAGACGCGTGCGACCTCTGCCCGGACAGTGGCTTCAAGACCGAGCCAGGTGCGTGCGGGTGCGAGGCGTACGACCGGGAGGACGATGGCGACGGGATCCCGAGCTGCCAGGACAACTGTCCCTTCAGCGGCAACCTCGATCAGACGGACTCCGACGGCGACGGCACGGGTGATGCCTGCGACGTGTGTCCGCTCGACCCGGCCAAGACCCTCCCCGAGCGATGCGGCTGCGGTGTCTCCGAGGCGGACGACGACGACGGGGATGGGCTTCCCTCCTGCCTGGACGGGTGCCCCACCGACCCCGACAAGCCGCGGCCGGGTCTGTGTGGGTGCGGCGAGCCGGAGCTCGATCCGGATGGTGACGGTGTACCCGCCTGCATCGACAACTGTGCCGACGTCGCGAACGCCGACCAGGGCGACCTCGACGGCGATGGTCTCGGTGATCGCTGCGAATGCGCCGGCGGCGGCTGCGTCGCCGGCGACTCCGAGCCCGCGACCGATTGCGACGCGGAGCTCGTCCCGCCGGCTGGTGTCGTCCTCGACGGCAACGCGATCCGCTGCACGGACGGCGCGCCCTGCGACGTCGACGCGGCGCCGGACGCCTGCGCGATGAAGCTCGCGCTCTGCTTCGCCAATCACGATCCCGCGCTCTCGCGGTGCACGCCGGAGCGGCCCCGCCGGATCTCCTTCGCGCGATCGATCGAGGCGTCGGCTGACGACGTCCTGCTCGCGCTCGCGTCGCTGCCCGGAGCGCGTGCCGTCGACGTGCGGACGGTCGTCGTCGATCCTCCGGCGACCGGGCCGTCCGGCTGCACGACTCCGTTCCGCGTCCGGATTCCGGTCGGCGAGATCCTCTTCGAGCTGCGGACGGAGACGACTCCGGGCCGCTTCGATCGTGACCGCTTCCGCCTGGTGTGCGAGCGGGGGACCCGATGAGCACGGCGCGGACCTCGCCTCGCGTCCGACTGCTCGCGTCGTGCTTCGCGCTCGTCGCGGGTCTCGCCGTCGCCGCGCCCCCCGCGCGCGGCGACGACGTCGCGCTGCGCTGCCAGCGGGCGATCGAATCAGGCGGGATGCGGCTCGCGCGCACGTTGCTGCGGCAGGTCGACCGCTGCTCGCGTTCCTACGGCACATCGGTCGACGAGTGCCTCGGGAGCGCCGCAGCGCAGGCTCGCATCGGCGCCGAGGTGCCGAGGTGGCGCGCGCGGGTCGCACGGGCTTGCGTCGGTATCGATGCGCATGCCGTCCTCGGGTATCTCGACACCTGCGGGCCGGCCGACTCGCCGTGTGGCTTCGCGGCTCCGGCCGTCGAGGCTGCCGGCCCGAACAACGACATCGTCGACTGCCTCGCGTGCAAGGTCGAGGAGCGACTGCGCGGCGTCGGCTGCAAGCTCCTCGCAGACCGCCCGCTCGGGGGCGCGTGCCACGCGTCGATCGCGGAGCCGGGGCTCGCCCTGCTGCGTGACATCCTCGGCGAGCTGAATCGGTGCTTGCGAGCGCCGGGTGCGCTCAGCATCGCCGGCGGTCTCTCCGAGCCCGAGCGCCGCACCCGGATCGCGACCGCGACGACGGCCTGGCTCGAGCTCGATCCGGGCGTGCGCATTCTCCGCATCGCCGGCAAGGAGACGGGCCCGATCTCCGCGTACTCCGGCGATGGGGGCCCCGCGATCGACGCTCGCTTCAACGGCGTGGAGGGCCTCGCCGTCGACGCCGGCGGCAACACGCTCGTGGGCGATTTCAGGAACGGCCGCGTTCGCCTCGTCGACCGGCTCGGCAGCGTGATCTCGGTGCTGGGTCGCGACGACGGTCTGGGCCGCTTCGAGCCGTTCCTGCCGCCGGCGCCGGGCGCGCAGGTCTGGGGCGGATGCCCGGGCGGCATCGCCGTCGGGCCGGACGATCGCACCTACGTCGGCGACGGCCAGTTCGGGATCGTCCGCATCTTGACCAAGGTTCCTTACTGACGAGACCCACCTTGCCTGCGGACGGAGGGAGACCCCCGACCCTTCCCGAGTAGCAGCATGGCGCCGGCTGGTCCTGGCACGTCGTGCTCGCCGAGTGCGGCCAGGCGGCGAGGTCCCGATCTGCGGCGTGCTGCGGTCGACACGACCCTGGACGGCGATGGCGACTCCGGTCGACGCCGCAACACTCGATGATTCCTCTTGACGGCACGGGATCGCACACGATGGGCGTCGCGCCTGCTCGACCAGACAGCCGGAGCTGGGAGGACCAGATGACCCGTTGGCTTCGCTCGTTCCCTGCGATCGCCCCACTTCTACTGGGCGTGATCGTTGCCGGCAGAGCGTCCGCCGTCGACATCCCGGGCGACCCTTCGAGCTGCGGCATCACCATCGAGCGCGGCGATCCAGGAGTGCTGCAGGGCGACCTCGGCTGCACCGGGCTCGGCGAGAACAGCGCGATCACTCTGAACCCAGGCGCGACGCTCGTCCTCGACGGCTTCCGCGTCACGAACGACAACCATGGCGTGTCCTGCCATGCGTCGGTCTCCCCGGCCCGTACCTGCACCATCACCGGCCCCGGCGAGATCACCGGGGCGTTCAACGGCGTCGCTGCCGCTTCGCGCGTGCGGATCGAGGACGTGACGATTCACGGCAACGTCAACGGCACCTGGAAGATCTACGGCAACGTACCGTGGGCCGCACGGGTCGACCTCGAGAACGTGGTCATCCGGGACAACAGCGCGGCGGGCACCAGGGGTGGCGGCGCGATCCGGGCGACCGACAGCGTCATCCGGGACAACGGCGACGTCGGCATGACGAGCCAGGGACCGACCACCCTCCGGCGGACCACGATCACCGGCAACGTCGGCGCCGGCCTGCTCACGGGGATCTACAACGATTTCCAGCAGCAGTACGACTACAGCGAGCGCCGCGCGCACAGGCTGATCGACTCCGACGTCTCCGGCAACGGCCTGATCGACGGCAACGCCGACCTGGTCGCAGCGAAACGTCCGAAGCTGCTCCGCTCGACGTGCGGCACCAGCGCCGATCCGACCCAGCCCGGCAACCCGAGCTGGGGAGTCTGCGCCGGCGACTGACGTTCCCATCGGCCTCGAGCCGAGGAGATCGGCAGCCGTGCCGCGCCGGGAGCCTGGCCCGGTCTCTGCGTCGCGGGCTCGCGTGGGGCCGAGGTGACCGGAGCGGTCTGCCGACGACGCCCACCTCGCGATGCAGGCGCTGCGCGGCGCGGCGGGCCGCGCCTCGCCGCACGACTCGTGAGCCGATCCGGTGCACGTACGCGCCCCGGCATCGTCACGGGCAGCGCGATCTCGATCGGCTTCCGCCCACACGAACCCGGGCAACGCGACCGACCGGCTACGCGTCGACCGCCACGTTCCGTCCGTAGCGCGCGAGCCGCAGGAAGTCGCTGCTGACGGTGCCCGGTTTCGTATCGTACGCCAGCAGCGCCACCAGGCGTGACGTCGCACCGCGGATCGGCGTCACGCGGTGCAGCGCGTGACGCCCCTGGAACAGCAGCAGCGTGCCCGGCGTCATCGGCACGCGACGGACGCGGGACGGGTCGCCGTCGAGGACCTTCCGCACGTCGCCGTAGCGCTCGTCGTCGGCACTGCGCAGGCACGGCGCGTACTCGAAGTCGCCGCCCTCCTCCGCGTCGCGCAGCGCGATCGAGACCACGAAGTCGGTCTGGTCGAAGTGCCAGGCCAGCTCGTCGCCGTCGCGCATCACCGCGACGTTGAGCGCGCCGAACGGATCGGCGTAGCGGTAGAGGCGCGCGTGCCCGAGCACCGTGGCGAGAAAGTCCATCAACGGATCCCACTCGAAGAGGACGCGCAGCGCGTGCGCGGGCGGGATCAGGTCGTACGCGACCGCCGCGAGCGACGAGCGCCCGAGCCAGCGGCGCGGGTGATCCTCGGGCAGGCTCGGGTCGGCCACGTCGAGGTAGATGGTGATCGGCCCCTCGGCGTGGTGCGCGATCGGCGCCAGGGTATCGGCATCGGCGACCATGCGCGCCACCGCCCGCGCCGTGACGAAGCCGGGCAACTCGCACGCGCCGTCGGCCGCGAGCTGCGCGCGGCAGCGCTCGACCAGAGCGCGCGCCGTCTCCGGCCGGTCGATCGGGTATGCGGCGAGGTCGACCAGTGCTTCGGGCGACGGCCGGGGCTCGGTGGCGTCACGCATGGAAGCTCTCGTGCCAGCCGAAGCAGCCCCGCACAAGCACCGGGCGGCGGCAGCGACGCCGCGACACCGCCTCGATCCGTGCTACACAGCGCCCGGTGGCAGAGAGCCGTCACGCCCCGCCGGCACCGGAGCACTCCGACCGGCACCCTGACGACCGCCTCGAGCGCACGCTGTCGCTGACCGACGCGACCCTGCTGGTGGTCTCGTCGGTGATCGGCGTCGGCATCTTCCTCACGCCCGGCGTGGTCGCGGCCAATCTGCCGGCGCCGAGCCTGTTCCTGCTCGCCTGGGCGACGGGCGGCTTGCTGTCGCTCGCGGGCGCGCTCGCCAACGCGGAGCTGGGCGCGATGTACCCACACGCGGGGGGCGACTACGTATTCGTGCGCGAGGCGTACCATCCGACGGCCGGGTTCCTCGTCGGATGGCTCTCGTTCTTCGTCATCTACGCCGGGACCGTCGCGACGCTCGCGATGGGCTTCGCCGAGGCGCTCGGCACCTGGGTCACGCTGGGCGACGCGGCGAAGATCGCGGTCGCCATCGGTATCACCCTCGTCACCTCCTGGATCAACCACGTCGGAGTGCGACCCGGCGCGCTGGTCAACAACGCGACCGCGGTGCTGAAGATCGCGACCCTCACCGGCCTCGGCGTCCTCGGCTGGCTGTTCACGCCGCAGTCCCCCGCGGCAGTCGTCGCGACGACCACCGGCGACGCGCTACCGGCGGGCGGCGCGACGCTCACCGGCTTCGGGCTCGCTCTGTCGCCGGTGCTGTTCAGCTATCTCGGGTGGAACGCGTCGGTGTACGTCGCGAGCGAGGTGCGCGATCCGCAGCGCAACCTGCCACGCTCGCTGCTCCTCGGGCTCGGGCTCTGCACCGCGCTGTACCTGCTGATGAACGCGCTCTACCTGCACGCGCTGCCGGTGCGCTCGCTCGCGGGCGAGCCGCGCGCCGGCGAGGCGGCGGCCGTGGCTCTGCTCGGCCCGGTCGGCGGCAGCGTCGTCGCGGCGCTCATCCTGCTGTCCATCCTCGGCTGCCTGAACGCGACGATCCTGGTCGGACCGCGCATCGCATACGCGATGGCGCTCGACGGCGTCTTCTTCTCGGGTGCCGAGCGCGTGCACGAGCGCTTCCGCACGCCGCATGTCGCGATCCGCGTGCAGGCACTGACGGCCGTCGGCCTGATCCTCCTGCTGCAGAGCTTCCCGAGCGTGCTGGACTACACGACGTTCGCCATCGTGGCCGCGACCATCGCCGACACCGGTGCGCTCTACGCGCTGCGAGTACGCCAGCCCGAGCGGCCGCGGCCGTACCGCGCGTGGGGCTACCCGCTGGTCCCTGCGCTCTACCTGATCGCCAACGCGGGGATCGCGCTCGCGATGCTGCGCGGGCGTCCGCTCGAGTGCGCGGTGGCGCTCCTGGTCACCGCGAGCGGTCTACCGTTCCGCGCCGCGTTCGCGAGCCGCCGCTCGCGCGGGCGAGCCCCCTGAAGCGTTCGCGGTGCTCCGCGGGGATGCGCCGCGGACGTCCGCTCGTGTCCACCATCGCGTGCTCGGTGAGGCCCTCGGCGACGCGCACCCCGTCGCGGTCGATCTCGTAGCCCATGCCCAGAGACGCGCCGGCGACCCACTCGAGCCAGGTCATCACGTGCAGGACGTCGTCGAAGCCGGACGAGCGCACGTAGCGCAGATCGACGCGGGTGGTCGAGAAGTGCAGGCCGTCCCGCACGTACTCACGGTAGGGACGGTCGTGCTCGTCCATCCACGCGATCCGCACCAGCTCCAGGTACCGCACGTAGTTCGCGTGGTGCACGATGCCCATGGCGTCCGTCTCGTAGAACGGAACGCGATGCAGGATGGTCGTGCGCGTCACTGCAGCTGCGCCACGCTGTCGCGCAGCATGAAGAAGATCACCACGCCCGTGACCGACACGTAGAGCCAGATCGGCAGCAGGATGCGCGTCACGCGCGTGTGTCGCGCGAACTGCTTCTTCCACGCGAACCAGAACGCGCTCAGCGCCATCGGCACGACCGCCATCGACAGCAGCACGTGGCTGATCAGGATCGCGAAGTAGACGATCCGGATGGCGCCGGCGCCCTGATACCTCGTGTCGCCGTGGACGTAGTGGTACGTCAGGTAGCCCACGAGGAAGAGGCTCGAAGTGGCGAAGGCCGCCACCATGAGCCGCTTGTGCACCCGCACGGCGCGGCGCTTCACCGCGACCCAGCCTGCCACCAGCAGGACGGTCGCGAGCGAGTTCAACGCCGCGTTGACCGCCGGCAGGAAGCGCAGGTCGAGCTCGCCGGCCGGTCCGGTCGGCCGGAGCAGCAGAATCCAGCCGATGAGCGCGAGCGCCAGCGCCGAGACGACGGCGTTGAACAGGTAGAACTGGCGGTCCGACGGATCGTCGGCCTGCGGGGTGCGAGCCTGCGCCATGGCAGGCCCTTACCAGATCGCTCCGGGCGGTTCAGAGGGCCCAGTGCACCCGGATGTACGCGTCGACCTGCCCCAGCAGCCCCCGGATCCGGGCGAGGCGTCGGTCCGCCTGCTCGACGCTGCCGCCCCTGGCCTCCTGCTCGAGCTCGTCGCACTCCGCGCCGAGGGCGCGCGCACCGACGGTCCAGCTGCACCCCTTGAGGCTGTGCGCCGCCTGCATCACCTGCGTCGCGTCGCTCGATGCGACCGCATGGTCCAGCGAGGCCAGCATGTCGGACGAGCTGGAGAGGAACTCGGAGAGCAGCTCGCGCTCGAACTCCGTGTCGCCGAGCGAGGCCTGCTCGAGGTCGGCCCGCTCGACCGGAGGCGTTTCTTGGGATTCGCTCATGTGGGTACCCTGGAGGGGTCCAGCCATCCTGCCCGCAGATTCGACCGTTGCCGTGCGATCCGTGAGCGCCGCCCGCCGATTCCGACCGATCGGCATGGCCCCCGCGCCCGCGATCGGACGACGCGCCGGAAGATCATCCTGACAGTAGCAGTTAGGCAAGTCCGGGTCATGAGCAGTTTAAGATGTCCGCTCGTTCAAGCTGCCTTCTTCTTCTTGGTCTTGGATTGGGTGCGAACATCTCCTTGCTGGCTGTAGGCCGCGAGGAGGCGGCCCTGGTAGCTGACTCCGAGTGTCTGGTCGGGGAATTCGTGGACCAGGACGGGGCAGCGTACGTGGTGCAGGCGTTGCTTGGAGGTGGGTAGCTGGAGGACCAGGCGGTTGAAGCTCACCGTGTTGTCGTTGCCGACGACGCGCTCGTGCTGGCTGGAGAGCAACAACCGCAGGTCGATGCCCGCCAGCGGTACAAACGCGCTTTCGGGCTGTGCCGGCTTGACCGTGAAGCGGCGATTGAAGTCGGCGACGCAGGTGGCGTCGAGGTAGCGGTTGGCTTGCTCGTAGTCGGTGGTGCCGGCGAGCTTGAGCTCCTGCGGCAGGCGCCCCTGGACGGTCCCGAAGCAACGCTCGCTGCGACCACGTGCCTCTGGAGAACGAGCCAGGATCTGGCGGATGCCCAGCGTGCGCAGGGCGCGCGTGACCTGGCCCGCTTGGGCCTCGTCGGGATCTTGCCCGGCACGGCTGGTGCGGCAGAAGTGACTGCCGCGGTCGGTGTAGAGCTCGCTGAAACGGCCGTGGCGGCCAAGGACGTGCTCGAGAGCCGCGAACGTCGACGCCGTGCCTTCCTGGTCGAAGAACCGCGCGAAGAGAATGCGACCGTCAGCGTCGTCGAGCATCACGTCGAGGTCAGCCATGGGGCGGTCCTCACCCAGCCAGGCGTGCGTCGAGGCGTCGAGGTGGAGCAGCATGCCGCGCATCGGCCGGCGCTCGCGTCGACGCCGGTACTT
This sequence comes from Deltaproteobacteria bacterium, assembly GCA_016874715.1. GTDB lineage: Bacteria > Desulfobacterota > Binatia > UBA12015 > UBA12015 > VGTK01. The sequence goes on from VGTK01000053.1 coordinate 17,440, forward strand.
GCCCCGCGTCGGGGCCTTCTCGGCCAGCCCGGCGGCCTGCAACGTCAGCAGCCTCCATGTGTACGACAGCTCCAAGCCGTGGCGCTCGGTGGCATGCTCCCAGAAGTGGCGCACCGAGAAGTCGGCCTAGTCCGTGCGCCGCAACGCCAGCAGCCTCTCCACCGTGGCCAGCGGGATCCGCCGTCGCCGCGGCTGGCCCGCGCGGTGGTCGCGCAGCGCATCAAAGCCGCACTCCTTGTAGCGCGTCTTGATCCGGTGCATGTGGCGCGCCGTGATCCCTAGGATGTCGGCCGCCTGGATCCACGTGATCCGGCCCTCGATCGCCTTGAGCATCACTTCCTGCTTCGTCATCGCCCTGGCCTCTCGGGCTACGGCGCGGCGGTATCCTTCCATCCGCGCACGTACCCTGCAGGGCGGACATCTCTAGGTGCTTATGCACCGGACATCTCCAGTGCTCCGTACACGCCGGAAGATCTTCCTTGCCTGCATGCTCGCGACGCTGCTACCGGCTCGGGCATGGCGAAGCTCATTCCTGCTGCCGCCGGCCTGCTGCTCGTCCTCGCCGGCTCCGCCTTCGCACGTGCGCTCGACGTGAGCCTCGACGACCGCGTCGACCCGGTCCCCGCCGGCTCGGAGATGGTCTACGAGATCGACCTCGACGTCACCTCGGGCGTACCCGCCCCGGACGTTCTCATCACCCTCACGCTGCCGCCGGGAACGAGCTTCGTGTCGGCGACGCGGGAACCCGACTACGCGCCGATCGCCGGCGACGTGGTCGGCAACGAGGTGCGCTTCGACCTGGGCGAAGAGCCCTCGTGCAACGGCAAGGACATCCCTGCCTGTGCGGCGATCTGGGCCCTGGTGCACGTCGACGGCGGGGTCGATCCCGGAACCGTGCTCGCCGCGACGGTGGTGGCGACCTCGAGCGATCCGGACGGGTTCCCGACCGACACGCACAGCGCGCACACCTCGGTCGGCTCGCTGGCGATCCGCAAGGGGCGCGTCAACTTCAGCGCAGCACCCGGACGCGACCGCATCCAGTTCGAGGCCGACGTCGGCCGCGTCGGATGGCCGTCGCCGAACGACCCGCTGCGGCCGACGCTCGACCTCGGCAGCGGGATCCGCGTCCGCATGGGCGAGGCGGGCGGGTCGCCGGTCGTCTCCGTGACCGTTCCCGCCGACGCGTTCACCTGCGTCGGCAGCGCGGCCCTGCGCTGCCGACTCGCCGACCCGAAGGCGTGGCGCCCGCTCGGGCTCGACCGTCTGAACGTCTTCTTCCCGCTCGCCTTCACGCAGCGCAACAACGCGAGCATCCTGGTGCACTCGCACAACCTCGAGCTCCCGGACGACATCGGCCCGGACATGGAGCTGACGATCGACGCCGCCGGCGAGACGTACACGGACACGGCGCTGCACACGGCGAGCGGACGCCGCCTCTCGTACACGCACAACCAGTCGAAGCCGTAGCGCCCACCGGCGCCTGGCGGGCCCGCACGGCGAGACGTTGAAGGCGGACGGCGCCGGCGGTAGCTGTCGGGCGATGAGCGTCTCCGCTGCCGTGCCCGCGCCGCCCGCCCGCTCACGGCTCGCGTTCCGCGACCGCCGAGCCGAGCCCGACGCCTGGGCGCGCGCGCTCGGCGTCTCGCGCGAGGCGATCGACGTCTACCTGGCGAGCGACGTCATCGACCTGCACGTCGACTCGTTCATCTGGACGCGCATCTTCGGCTACGACCTGCGCCGCCGGCACGGGCGCGGGCTGCTCAGCGCGCGCGTCTACTCGATGGTCGACCTCCCGCGCGTGCGCGAGGCCGCGGTCACGGGCGCCATCTGGGTCATCACCACGAACCCGTGGCGGAGCACCGCGCGGCGTCCGGACGTGTTCGTCGAGAACGTGCGCCGCCTGCAGGGCATCCTCGAGAGCGTGCCCGAGGACGTCGCCGTCGTGCGCAACGTCGCCGAGTACCGGCGCGCACGCGCTGCCGACCGGCACGCCGCGTTCATCGGCATCCAGGGCGGCAACGCGCTCGACCGCGAGCCCGGCTCGCTCGATCTCATCCCGGACGACCTCGTGGTCCGCATCACGCTCGTCCACCTCACCAGCTCGCGGCTCGGCGTCACCAGCGCGCCGACGGGCGGACGCCGCGGCGAGGGGCTCACCGAGCTCGGACGCGACTACGTGCGGCGCTTGAACGAGAAGCGCATCCTGGTCGACCTTGCGCACATCAACCGAGAGGGCTTCTTCGACGCGATCGCGGTCCACGACCGCACGATTCCGTACCTCGTGACGCACACCGGCGTGAGCGGCGTCCACCCGCACTGGCGGAACCTGGACGACGAGCAGCTGCGCGCGGTCGCGAACGCGGGCGGCACGGTCGGCATCATGTACCACGCGCCGTTCCTCGGCGATCCGTGGCCGGGCGGCCACGCCGAGACCATCGTCAAGCACATCGCCCATGTCGTCGATACCGTCGGCGAGGATCACGCCTCCATCGGCAGCGACTACGACGGCGCGATCCACCCGCCGCGCGACATGCCGACCATTCTCGAGCTGCCCAGGCTGGTCGAGCCGATGCTGCGGCGCGGCTGGTCGGCGGACCGGATCGGCAAGATCCTCGGCGGCAACTTCCTGCGCGTCGTGGGGGCGGTCCGGGGCTGAGGCCCCTGCCCGCTCCGGCCCCGGCGCGCCCGCCGGAGGGGTCGCCGGGGGCCACAGTTGCCAGCGCACTCCGCATCGGGTCGCGGCCCGAGGTCGACGATCGTCGTGCGAAACAGGGTGCCTCGGCCTCCCGCGTCGGCTAGACTCGCGGACTCCATTCCGCGCCGGCCGCCCGGCGCGCCCGGGCTACGAGGGACCAGCAGTTGGCCGACACGACCCCCCAGAACGCACTCGCGGAGCAGCTCCGCCGCCGCATCCTGATCCTCGACGGCGCCATGGGCACCATGGTGCAGCGCTACAAGCTCGAGGAGAAGGACTTCCGCGGCGAGATCCTGAAGGATCACGGCCACGACCAGAAGGGCAACAACGACGTCCTGGTGCTGACCCGCCCGGACGTGATCGGCGCGATCCACCGCGAGTACCTGGCGGCCGGCGCCGACATCATCGAGACCAGCACCTTCAGCTCGAACGTCATCGCGCAGGCCGACTACGGGCTCGAGCACCTGATCCGCGAGCTGAACGTCGCGGGCGCGCGCGTCGCCCGCGAAGCCGCCGACGAGTACACGCGGAGGGACCCGTCGCGACCGCGCTTCGTCGCCGGCTCGATGGGCCCGACCAACCGCACGCTGTCGATCTCGCCCGACGTGAACGACCCGTCGTATCGCGCGACCGACTTCCAGACGATGAAGAACGCGTTCGCCGAGCAGGTGCGCGCACTGCTCGACGGCGGCGTCGATCTCCTCCTGCCCGAGACCAGCATTGACACGCTCAACATGAAGGCCACGATCTTCGCGATCGAGGAGGTCTTCGCGGAGCGCGGCGTGCGCGTGCCGGTGATCCTGTCGTGCACGATCACCGACCGCAGCGGACGCACGCTGTCGGGCCAGACCATCGAGGCGTTCTGGTACTCGGTCGAGCACGCGAGGCCGCTCGCCGTCGGGCTCAACTGCGCGCTCGGCGCGGCCGAGATGCGCCCCTACGTCGAGACGCTCGCCGGCGTCGCGCCGTGCTTCATCTCGCTCTACCCGAACGCCGGCCTGCCCAACGCGTTCGGCGAGTACGACGAGCTGCCGGAGCAGACCGCGGCGGTGCTGCGCGAGTACGGGCAGAACGGCTGGCTGAACGTCGTCGGCGGCTGCTGCGGCACGACGCCGGACCACATCCGCGCGATCGCGAAGGTCGTGGAAGGCCTGCCGCCGCACGTGCCGGCGAAGCCCGACGGGCTCAGCCACTTCAGCGGCCTCGAGCCGTTCACGATCCGCCCCGAGAGCGGCTTCGTGATGATCGGCGAGCGCACCAACGTCACCGGCTCGAAGAAGTTCGCGCGCCTCATCAAGAGCGGCGACCACGAGAGCGCGCTCGCCGTCGCTCTCGAGCAGGTGCGCGGCGGCGCCAACGTGCTCGACGTCAACATGGACGAGGGCATGCTCGACTCCGAGAAGGAGATGGCCTCGTTCCTCAAGCTCGTCGCGACGGAGCCCGAGATCGCGCGCGTGCCGATCATGATCGACAGCTCCAAGTGGTCGGTCATCGAGGCGGGCCTGCAGTGGGTGCAGGGCAAGGGCATCGTGAACTCGATCTCGCTGAAGGAAGGCGAGGACGCGTTTCGCGAGCACGCCCGTAAAGTTCGCCGCTTCGGCGCCGGCGTCGTCGTCATGGCGTTCGACGAGGAAGGTCAGGCGACCACGGTCGAGCGCCGCGTCGCGATCTGCCAGCGTGCCTACCGCATTCTGACCGAAGAGGTCGGCTTCGCACCGGCGGACATCATCTTCGACCCGAACATCCTCGCGATCGCCACCGGCATCGAGGAGCACGACGACTACGCGGTGTCGTTCATCGAGGCCACGCGGCAGATCAAGAAGCTCTGTCCGGGCGTGCACGTCTCGGGCGGCGTCTCGAACCTGTCGTTCTCGTTCCGCGGCAACGACGTCGTGCGCGAGGCGATGCACGCGGCCTTCCTGTTCCACGCGATGAAGGCCGGCATGGACATGGGCATCGTCAACGCCGGCCAGCTCGCGGTGTACGAGGACATCCCCAGGGACCTGCTCGAGCACGTCGAGGACGTGATCCTGAACCGCCGGAAGGACGCGACCGAGCGCCTGGTGGCGTTCGCCGAGACCGTCAAGGGCAAGGGCCAGGCCCGGGAAGAAGACCTCGCGTGGCGCGACGCCCCGGTGGAGGAGCGCCTGTCGCACGCGCTGGTGAAGGGCGTCGTCGACTTCATCGACGACGACGTCGAGGAGGCCCGGAAGAAGTATCCGAAGCCGCTCGACGTCATCGAGGGCCCGCTGATGGACGGCATGCGCGTCGTCGGCGACCTCTTCGGTGCGGGCAAGATGTTCCTGCCCCAGGTCGTGAAGAGCGCGCGCGTCATGAAGAAGGCCGTCGCATGGCTGATGCCGTTCATGGAGGCCGAGAAGGCCGAGCGTGCCGCCGCGGGCGAGAGCGTCGCGGCGCAGGGCAAGGTCCTGCTCGCCACCGTCAAGGGCGACGTGCACGACATCGGCAAGAACATCGTCGGCGTCGTGCTCTCGTGCAACAACTACGAGATCATCGACCTCGGCGTGATGGTGCCGTGCGAGAAGATCCTGGAGACGGCGCGAAGAGAAAACGTCAGCATCATCGGCCTCTCCGGCCTCATCACGCCGTCGCTCGACGAGATGGTGCACGTCGCGAAGGAGATGGCGCGCCAGAAGTTCGAGGTGCCGCTGCTGATCGGCGGAGCGACGACCAGCCGGCAGCACACCGCCGTCAAGATCGCGCCCGGCTACCACGAGTCCACGGTGCACGTGCTCGACGCATCGCGCGCGGTGAACGTGGTGTCGTCGCTGCTCGACGGTGCGCAGAAGAAGGTCTTCGACGAGAAGAACCGCAAGGAGCAGGACGACCTGCGCGCGCTGTACGCACAGCGTCAGAGCCGTCCGCTGCTGCCGTACGAGCAGGCGACCAGGAAGAAGGTCGAGATCGCGTGGCGCGCGGAAGACATCGCGAAGCCGTCGTTCACCGGATGCCGCGTGCTCGACGACCAGCCGCTTGCGGACCTGGTGCCGTTCATCGACTGGACGTTCCTTTTCCACGCGTGGGAGCTGCGCGGCAAGTACCCCGAGATCCTCGAGCACGCGGAGTACGGCGAGGCGGCGCGCGACCTCTTCGAGCAGGCGCAGACGCTGCTCGGGCGGATCGTCGACGAGAAGCTGCTGAAGGCGCGCGGCGTGCACGCGTTCTGGCCCGCGAACTCCGACGGCGACGACATCGTCCTCTGGACCGACGACACGCGCCGCCACGAGCTCGCGCGCCTCAACCTGCTGCGCCAGCAGGAGACCAAGTTCGATGGGCAGACGGTCTACCGCTCGCTCGCCGACTACGTGGCGCCGATCGAGACCGGACTCACCGACTACGTCGGCGGCTTCGCCGTGACCGCGGGGCTCGGCGCCGACGAGGTGGTCGGCGCGCACGAGGCGGCGCACGACGACTACAGCGCGATCATGGTGAAGGCGCTCGCCGACCGTCTCGCGGAGGCGTTCGCGGAATTCCTGCACCGGCAGGCGCGCCGCGACTGGGGCTACGGCGAGGACGAGAAGCTCTCGAACGACGAGCTGATCGCGGAGAAGTACCGCGGCATCCGCCCCGCGTTCGGCTACCCCGCCTGCCCCGAGCACTCGGAGAAGACCAAGCTGTTCGACCTGCTCGAGGCGCCGAAGATCGGCATCACGCTGACGGAATCGTTCGCGATGCTGCCGGCGGCGTCCGTGAGCGGCATCTATCTGGCGCACCCCGAGGCGAAGTACTTCGCGCTCGGGCGCATCAACGTCGATCAGGTCGAGGCGTACGCGCGGCGCAAGGGCGTCTCGGTGCGGCAGGCGGAGAGGTGGCTCGGGCCGAGCCTGGCGTACGATCCGGACTGACGTCCGCACGGGCCGCCGGCCACGACGGGACGTCCGCACCGGCATCGCCGGCCACCACGGCACGGGGACGCCTCGGGCGTCGCCATCCTGGCTCGTCCAGTCGGTCGAACCCTGCGGAGGCAGGGCCGCGTGCGCGTGCACGCCGCGGTCCCGGCAGGGCGTGCAGCACGACGCGAGCGTGCGACGAGCGGCCTGAATCCCGGCGGCGCTCTCCACCCGGACGGGCTGCCCGTCCTGTCGCAGGCCTGGCGCGACGACATGCAGGCGCCGCGCAAGCCGGTCACATCCGGAACGACAGGCAGTAGTAGAAGCGGCTCACCTGCTCCGTGATCACGTCGCGCGCGCCGATCGGCAGATCGCGTACCGGCGCTCCGTGCGACGGCGCGAAGAACGCGAGCACGGCGTAGCCCAGCTGGTAGTACAACGAACGCGAGGCTTCGGGATCGAGCTGCTCGTTCACGACGACGATCGGCGTTCCCGCGCGCGCGACGCGCGCCATCTCGGCGAGCGCGTGTGCGGGCGCGTCGAACCCCGCGATCCCGCCCACGTGAAACACGCGGTCGAAGACCGCGTCGGCCGCAGCCCGATGCGCTCGCGCGCCTCGGGGAGCTGACGTCGCGCGTGGTGTCGCCGCCGCCCGACCTCGTGGTCTGGCCGGAGAACGCCGTCAGCGTGTCGCCCGACGCGACCGCCGCGGACTTCGCGGCCGCGATCCGGGCGCTGCCACCCGACTCGCGGCTCCTGGTCGGCGCGCCGCGCGCAGCGACCGTCGGCCCCGGCCGCGCCGCGGTCTTCAACTCCGTGTTCCTCATCGCCCCGGACGGCAGCCGCCGTGCCGTTTACGACACGCTGCGCTTGACGCCGTGGGCGGAAGGGCCACCCTGGCCGCTCGGCGGCCTCGGCCTGTGGACGAATCGTCCCGGCGCGTACTCACCGGGCGCGCCGCTCGGCCTTCCCGAGCTTCGCGGACGCCGCTTCGGCGTGTCGATCTGCTCGGAGGCCATCGACGCCCGCCCGATCCGCGAGCAGGTCCGGCCGGGTGCCACGTTTCTCGTGAACGTCGCGAACGACGGCTGGTTCGACGGGCGACCCGCCGTCGAGCAGCACGCGGTGGCCGCGGCGCTGCGCGCCGTCGAGAACCGCCGAGCGCTGGTGCGCGTGACCGCGACCGGCATCAGCCAGGTGGTCGGGCCCGACGGCACCGTGCGGGCCGCAATCGGCAGCGGCGTCGCGGGCGCGGTCGGGGAGGAGATCGCGCCGCGAACGGAGATCGCGCTCTACACCCGGATCGGCGACGGGTTCGCGTGGCTCTGCGTCGCGGCGGCGACCGCGGCCGCGCTGCTGCGGTCGCGCCGCGCCTGACCCCTACGGCACGTCGAACCCCAGCGCCGCCGCCTTCGCGCGGAGTCCGCGCACGTCCTTCAGCACCTCGTGCAGCGCCGCCTCCTCGGGCGTGCAGGACCCGTCGTACGGACCCTGCGGCACGGCGAAGCGCGGCACGTCGAAGTTCTTCGGGCGCGAGAAGTCGAGCACGTGCGCGAGGTTGTTCGCGGTCTGATCGCGGACGCTCAGCGGTGCGAGCCCCCAGCGCCACTCGATCATGTTCAGGACCGAGGTGTGGTCGTACTGCAGGTGACCGACGAAGCCGCGACGCGCGAGCGGTGACGCGACCAGCGTCGGCGTGCGGAAGCCGAGGCGCCCATCGTTGCCGATCTCGGGGTCGTACGCGGTCAGCGGTGCGAGCGGCGGCGATATGTGGTCGAAGAAGCCGCCCCACTCGTCGTAGTTGACGACGAAGACCGTGTTCTCCCAGCGCGGGCTCCGCGTCAGCGCCTCGTAGACCTCGTTGACGAAGATCTGGCCGTTGCGGATGTCGGCGAACGGATGGTCGTCGTTCGACGTGCCGAGCGCCTCGCTGACGAAGTGCGGGTCGACGTAGACCACGTTCGCGAGGTTGCCCCGTGCCGCGTCCTCGAGGAACTGCTCGTAGCGATACGAGATCGGCAGGAAGCGCGAGCCGAACAGTGCCGTCACCGGGAGATCGTTGTAGTAGTACGCCCCGGTGCGGCCCGCCGCGGCGACACGGTCCCAGATCGCGGGCAGCGTCGACGACTCGAGCGTGTTGCGGATGCGGTCGGTCTGCCCCGCGTGCATGTACATGCGGTTCGGGAACGTCGAGCTGAGAATCGAGCAGAAGTAGCGATCGAGCGTCGTCCACGCCGGCACCGCGCCGCCGTAGAACGACAGGTCCTGCTGGCGGTAGTAGCCGATCGGGAAGCGGTCGTTCGTCGACGCCTGCAGCCAGCCGTCGCAGGCGCCGTTCGCGTACTGCGTGCGCCCGCCCCGATAGCCGTGGTCGGGGTCACCGTACTGGCAACCCTGGAACTCGGGAGCGAGCGGCCAGGTCTCCAGGACGTCGCCTTGCTTGTCGACGTACTCGAGACCCGCCTGCACGCCGTCGGCATCGGGGAGCCAGCCGAGCATGTGATCGAACGAGCGGTTCTCCATCATGAGGACGACGACGTGCTCGATGCCCGACCTCGCCGGGTCGGGCAACGGCTCGCTCTCGGGATCGACGCCGCTCGCCGCATCACCGCAGCCGCCCATCGCCAGCGCTCCCGTCGCGGCGGCGAGGCCGGCCAGAAACTCGCGCCGCGACAGCTCCGTCTCCGCGATCCCTTCTGCGACTTTTCGTTTGTCCATTCCCCGCCCTCCACCTGGCTCGAAGGGCGGGATCTTGCGGCGCTCCGGGGCGCGGCGCAAGCGGAATTCTCCCGGGCGCCGCCGCGATCACGGAAGCCCCCGCCCGCTCGCACCGCGCGCGTGGCCGCGCGCGGTGGATCGGGCCGCGTCGTGTCGGCTCGTGGAGACACGCCGCTTGCACCGATCCGGCCGGTCCGGTTCACCTGACGGACACGCGATGGACGCCGAACCGAGCACCTTCCTCCTCACCGGCGACCACGCGACACCACGCAGCGGCGCGATCGGGCACTCGCGCGGCGTCATCTGGTCACTCGCCTGGCCGGTCATCATCACGATGCTCTCCGAGTCGCTGGTCGGACTCGTCGACATGCTGTTCGTGGCACGGCTCGGAGCGCCGTCGGTCGCGGCGGTGGGCACGGGAGCGCAGATCCTGGGTGGCGTCGCCGTCACCATGACCGCCGTCGGCACCGGAACGCTCGCGCTCGTCGCGCGCGCGATCGGCGCGGCGCGGCTCGGCGAGGCGGAACGCGTGCTCGGCCAGTCGATCATCGTCGCCGCAGCGCTGGCCGGGCTGGTCGTCGTGCCGGTGATCCTGTTCGCGAGCCCGCTGGTGGCGGCATTCGGGGTCGAGCCGCAGGTGGTCGAGCTCGGCGCCGGCTTCGTCCGCCTGGTGATGCTGTCGATCCCCGCGTCGGCGGTGATCTTCGTGGTCGCGTCAGGGTTGCGCGGCGCGGGCGACACGCGCACACCGCTCGTCGTCGGCCTCACCGTGAACGCACTCAACGTGCTCGGCAACTGGGTCTTCATCTTCGGCAAGCTCGGCATGCCCGCGCTCGGCGTGCGCGGCTCGGGCCTCGCGACCGCCCTCGCCTTCACCGCCGGAATGGTGCTCGCGCTCTTCCTCCTCGCGTCGGGGCGGCTGCGCCTGCAGCTCGGCTGGCGCGACCTCGCACTCCACCGCGAGACGATCCGCCGCGTCCTGCAGATCGGCTACCCGGCGGCCGCCGAGCAGCTGCTGATGCAGTTCGGCTTCTTTCTCTACCTGCTGTTCGCGGCGCGCTACGGGACCGACGCCGTGGCTGCGTACTTCATCGGCGTGCGCATCCTCGCGCTGTCCTTCCTGCCGGGCTTCGGCTTCGCGGCCGCGGCAGCGGCGCTGGTCGGGCAGAATCTCGGCGCCGGGCTGCCGCAGCGCGCGCAGACGGCCGGCTGGCATGCAGCCTTTATGTCGGTCGCGCTCATGTCGACGACCGGCATCGTCATCGCCGTCTTCGCGGAGGAGATCGCGCACCTCTTCGTCGACACCCCGGCGGTGGTGGCCGGCACGGTCTCGTTCATCTACATGCTCGCCATCTCGCAGCCGCTCATGGCGATGGACTTCACCATCGGCGGTGCCCTGCGCGGGGCCGGTGACACGCGCTTTCCCCTGCTGACGGTGCTGATCGCGTTCTACGGCTGCCGGCTCGGCATGTCGTTCCTGGTGGTGAGCGTCCTGAACCTGAGCCTCGCCTGGCTCTGGACGGCGCTCATCGGCGACTACGTCGCCCGCGCCGCACTCAAGGCCTGGCGCTTCCGGCGCGGCGACTGGCAGACGATCTCCGTGTAGGCCGGCCGATGCGCACACGGGAGTTGGCCGTCTCGTGCTTCGTCGCGGCATTCGTCACGCTGAAGCTGATCGAGGGGTTCGGCGCTCTGGAAGCCTGGCCGCTCACCCACGTGCCGATGTTCGCGGTGCGCCGCCCGCCCGAGGAGCTCCCGGTGCGACGCACGATCGAGGCGCGCCGGGCCGGCCGCTGGTTCGAGCTCCGTCCGTGGCAGCTCGGCCTCAACCGCGCCGAGCTCGCAGGCCGGCTGCTGAGGGATCCCGATCCCGGCGTGGGCTGCGGCGAGGTCGTACGCGAGTTCAACACGCGCCGTCCGGCCTGGCTGCGGATCGAGGAGGCGTACGTCCGGGCGCTGACCGTCGCCCGTCCGGGCAGCGGCGCACGCGACGTCGAGCACCGGTTCCCGTGCCCGCTCGACGTGACACGGCGATGAGCGACGAAGAGACGGGAACCGTCGGGCGCGCCGTCACGGCGTGGCGCGCACGCTGGTTCCCCGAGGCTCCGCTGTCCGACCTCGCCGTCGCGCGGGTGCTGCTCGCGACGGTCGTCGTCTACCTGAACGCGGGTGGATTGCGCTTCTCGCTCGTTCCGCGCGCACCGTCGATCGCGTGGGAGCCGGTCTCCTTCCTCGCGGCTGCGGGCGCGGAGCAGCCGACCGCGGCGTGGCTGCACGGGCTGCATCTCGCGACCAGCGTCGCGCTGATCGCCACGGTCGCCGGGCTCGCCACCAACGTCGCGATGGCCGCGGCGTTCGTCCTGCAGCTCGTGCAGGAGGGCTTGCTGAACAGCCTGGGCAAGGTCACGCACTCGACGATCCCGCTGCTGCACGCGATGCTGTTCTTCGCGCTCGCGCCGTGCGGTGGGTCCTGGTCGCTCGACGCGTCCTTCCGGCGCTGGCACCAACGATCGGGGCGCAGCGCGCGATCCCCGAGCGCGCGATCGGCGAGCGCGCCGCCCACCTCCCGCTTCGCGCGCTGGCCGTTCGAGCTGCTGCTGCTCGAGCTCGCGTTCTACTACTTCGACGCGGGGCTCACCAAGCTCGTCACGAGCGGCCCCGCGTGGGCCGACGGCTACACCCTGCAGTACCATCTGCTGCACCACGACACGTCCGTGGGGCGCCTCCTCGCGCCGCATCTCGCGATCTGCGCGCTGCTGTCGACCGCCGCTCTCGCGTTCGAGCTGCTCTTTCCTCTCGCCGTGGTGTTCCGCCGGCTGCGCCCGTATTTCCTGGCAGCGGGAGTCTGCTTCCACCTGGGCAATCACCTGCTGCTCGATCTGATCTTCTGGCCGGTGCTCGCGGTCTACCCGCTCGTCGTGCCGTGGTCCGTGCTGCAGCGCCGTGTCGCGGCGCTCTTCCACCGCTACGGTACGCTCCGCCGGGAGCGACTCTCGAACGAGGGGACGGATCATGAATGACGGCAGGGACTGGAGCGCACGCCTCGACGCCATGCGCGCGGAACTCGAGGGACTCGCCGCCGAGGTGCGACGCCTGGTCGCGGCGACGGTCGCCGTGGATGCGCCACGCGAGGCGATCGTCGCGGCGACGCGCGCGGTCGCGCGTGTCGCCGACGCGCTCGAGCGCCACGTTCCGACGCCGCACCCGCCGCGCTATCCGGGCGGCAACGCAGCGGTGCGCGACGCGGCGGACTTCTTCCCGTTCGACCCGGTGATCGGGCGCCTGAGCCCCATCGCACCGCCGGTGAAGGTCGAGTGGCACGACCCGGTCGCGGTCGGGCTCGTGCGCTTCACGGTCCCGTACGAGGGACCGCCCGGCTGCGTGCACGGGGCGATCATCGCCGCGACCTTCGACCAGGTGTTCAACGTCGCGAACCTGATGCGCGGCGTCGCCGGCCCGACCCGCAAGCTCGAGATCCGCTACCGGAAGCCGACGCCGCTGCTCGCCGACCTGCGCTTCGAGGGCTGGATCGACCGCGTCGAGGGACGCGAGGTACACACGCTCGGGCGGATCCTGCACGGCGACACCGTGACCGTGGAGGCCGAGGGCACGTTCGTGCAGATCTCGCACGAACGGGTGATGCAGATGCTCGACGCCGGGCGTCCGGCGGCCGACCCGACGGCTCCACCCGCCGACGACCCGGCCACGCGGAACACGGAGCCGGAGACGACCGCCGGCCGCACGCAGCGCGTCCGTTCGCCCGGCGACGGCAGCTGACGGTCGCGTCGTCTTCGTCGGTCGCGCAGGGCGAGACGAGCGTGCCTCTCCGTCCGGCGTCCGCACCGGCTCCACCGCTCACGCAGGGGGAACCGGCAAGGCGCTGCATCCGACGACGGCGAACGGAAGCTGCTACTCCACCTCGACCGAGTAGACCGCGAGGCGCGCGGGCGCCATGTCCTCCCACGGTCGCCGGTAGGCGAGCTCGATCTTCGCCCAGCCCGGTGCGACCGCGGCGAAGGTCCAGACCTCCCTGCCGCCGGCCCCGAGCGCGGCACTCGTCCCCTGCTCGTAGGACGTGCCGAGATGCGTCAGCACGTCCGTGTCGAGTGGCTTCGCGAGCTGCCACGCGAAGCCCGTCGCGTGGTTCGCGTCGAGCACGACGGTGAAGGTCGCCCCCGGCGCGGCGACGATCTCGGCCGGCGCCGCGCCGGACGAGGATGCGAGCCGCGAGCACGACGGCAGGGCGAGCACGAGCGCCACCGCGAGCAGAGCCGCGCGCACCCCGCTCACGCGTTCCCCGCGGCGGCGCGCACCCCGCTCATGCGTTCTTCGTGGCGGCGAGCACCGGCTCATGCGTTCCCCGTGGCGGCGAGCACCGGCTCATGCGTTCCCCGTGGCGGCGAGCACCGGCTCATGCGTTCCCCGTGGCGGCGCGCACCGGCTCATGCGTTCCCCGTGGCGGCGAGCACCGGCTCATGCGTTCCCCGTGGCGGCGCGCACCGGCTCATGCCTTGCGCGTGGCGGCGCGCAGCGCCGCCAGGTCGGCATCGGCGAGCTCGCCGATGCGCTCGACGGTCACGTCCGGCTTCCGGTACTTCGCGACCTCGCGCTCGTCGCGGGCGTAGTGGCCCTGGCGCGGGAAGACGGTGGTCACACGCTCCCCCCAGATCTTCTTGACGGCGTCGAGGATGCGCACCTTGTCGTCGACCAGCACGTAGTGCTCGGCGGGGTACCGGCGCTCGACGTCGTCGAGCTCGAGCTCCTTGTGCACGTAGATCAGGATGTTGCTCTCCACCGCCTCCTGCAGCCCCGAGCGCTCGATCTTGCGCGGCTGGAAGACCACGTCGCCGTCGGACAGGATCACGACCGGCCCCCACTGCCGGAAGCGGTCGACGGCGTCGAGCGAGCCCGGGAACAGCCGGTTCGCGAACTGGTAGTTGACGAGGAACGACGACACCGCGAGCAGGTGGGAGTCGCGCGGGTTCTCGACGCGGTAGCGCTGCAGCGCACCGAGGTAATCGGCGTAGCCGACCTCGCGGCGCAGCTCCTCGAAGATCGCCCAGTAGCGCTGCTGGCGCTCGTGACCGACCTCGGCCTCGAGGAAGCGCATCATGTCCTGCACGACGCGGTCGTTGTCGAGCAGCGTGTTGTCGACGTCGAACAGTGAGACCACCGGATGCTTCGCCATCATCAGCCCTCTCCGCCGCGCGTGTCGCGCTTGGCGTCCGAAACGGAGTCGTCGCCCATCAGCACCTGTCCGGTACCGATCGCGAACATCCCGATCACCGTGAGCGTCAGGTTGCCGCTCGCCTCGGCGATCATCAGCATGCCCGCGAGCGGAATGCGATAGCCCGCCGCGAGGAAGCACGCACCGCCGAGGAGCGGCAGGAAGTTGCTCTCGCCGCGATCCAGCGCACGCGTGACGATCTCGCCGACGAACACCCCGGTCACGGCGAGCGAGGTGAAGACGCCGCCGCCGCCCGCGCCGAACACGCACGCAAGCGTGCCCGCGGTGCGCACCAGCAGCGTCGCCGCGAGCAGCCCCGTCGCGTGCTCGCCGGAGGCGAGCCAGTCCGCGGCGGCATAGCCCGGGCCGAACGTGATCCAGCGCCCGGCGAGCGCGTGCCCGAGCACCGCGAGCGCC
>VGTK01000054.1 GCA_016874715.1 Deltaproteobacteria bacterium
GGCTGCCGCTCGGCAGCGCGGTGCGCGCGTACGCGACGGTGACGCTCGGCGCCCACAAGCCGGGCCTCGTCCTGCCGGCGGCGCGCGAGCACGTCGGCGAGCTGACCCTGGTCGAGATCGGGCTCGCCGACGACGCGCTGGCGGCGATCGCGCCGCTCGGCACGCGCGGCGACGCGCGCACGCTGGCGCCGCTCGTTCCGCGCCGCGACCCCGGTGCGCACAAGGGCAGCAGCGGACACCTGCTGGTGGTCGCGGGTGCGGTGGGCAAGAGCGGGGCCGCGATCCTGTGCGGACGAGCGGCGCTGCGCGGTGGCGCCGGGCTCGTCACCATCGCGTGCACGGCGGAGATCCTGCCGATCGTCGCCGCGAGCACGCCGGAGCTGATGACCGACCCCGTCGGCGAGCGGTTCTCCGACGTCGCGTGGCGCGATCGCCTCGCCGGGAAGGCGGCGCTGGCGATCGGTCCCGGCCTCGGGACTTCACCCGATGGCGTCCGTCTGGTGCGCTGGCTCGTGACGCGCGCCGACGTGCCGATGGTCGTCGACGCGGACGGACTCAACGCGCTCGCGGGTGACGTCGCGGTGGTGCGCCGCGCGCGCGCGCCGCTCGTCCTGACGCCGCACCCGGGCGAGATGTCGCGGCTCATGGGCCTCACGACGAGCGAGATTCAGGCGCGGCGCATCGAGCATGCCCGCGCGCTCTCCGAGAAGACCGGGGCGATCGTCGTGCTCAAGGGCAGCGGAACGATCGTCGCGGCGCCCGACGGGCGCTGGTCGATCAACGCGACCGGCGGCCCGCTGCTCGGCGTCGGCGGGACCGGCGACGTGCTCACGGGGCTGGTGGGTAGCCTTCTGGCGCAAGGCCTGGCACCCTACGATGCGGCTCGCCTGGGCGTGTTCCTGCATGGGCGCGCGGGCGATCGGCTCGCTCTGCACCTCGGTGACGCCGGGCTCCTCGCCTCGCAGCTCGCCGACGAGCTGCCGGCCGCCCGTCGCGAGCTCTGCGGTGCCGGTGTCGTGCACGGCGGCGACTGAGGCCCGCGCCGGCTTCGCCGACGACGACGGACGACACGGCAGGGCGTTCGAGCCGGCCGGCGAAGCCGCTCGACACGCCGTGCGACCATGGGGATCGGGTGTCGTTGCGTCCGTTCTCGTCGCCGCTGCTCGCCGACGTCGTGTCGACCGAGGACATGCGGGCGCTCTGGACGGAGGAGCGGCTGCGCGCGACGTTCGAGGGTGCTGATCCCCGCTGCGGACCCTCGGCGTCGCGCCGCGCCGGCCGGCGTGGCGCACCCCCCGGGGACGGTCCGACCGTCGTAAGTGCCTTTCGCCGCTCGTGGTTCGGGCGGCGCAGCCAATGCAGCGCCGCCGCACGGCTGTTATGTAGGCCGGACGGTGAACCTCACGACCCATTCCGAGGCCGCGACCGAGGCCTTCGGCGAGCGCCTCGCGGGCCTCGTCGGACCCGGATCCGTGATCGGCCTGGTCGGCCCGCTCGGCGCCGGGAAGACCGCGCTTGTCCGTGGACTGGCCCGCGGACTCGGGGTCGACGAGGGGGTCGTGCACAGCCCGACGTTCCTGTCGGCGACCGAATACGAGGGTCGCGTGACGCTGGTGCACGTCGACCTCTACCGGCACGAGGACCACCTGCCGCACCCCGACTGGCTCGCCGAGATGCTCGACGCCGACCGGGTCGCGGTCGTCGAGTGGTTCGAGCGCCTGGGCAGTGGTGCTCCGGCGGACGTGCTGCGCATCGTGCTTCGCTACGGCGGTGTCGCCGCGGACGACCGCACTCTCGAGATCACCGCCACCGGCCCGCGCGCGCGGCGCGTGCTCGAGCAGCTCGGCTCCAAGCGGGAGATCGCGGCATGACCAGGCCGCTCGTGGTTCAGAAGTTCGGTGGCACGTCGGTCGGCACCGTCGAGCGCATCCAGGAAGTCGCGCGCCGCGTCGCCGAGGGCGCGCAGGCCAGTCGCCTGATCGTCGTCGTGTCGGCGATGTCCGGCGAAACCGACCGCCTGCTGAAGCTCGCGCGCGCGCTGTCGCCCGATCCGCTGCCCCGCGAGAGCGACGTCGTGGTCGCGAGCGGCGAGCAGGTGACTTCTGCGCTGCTCTCGATCGCGCTCGACGCGCGCGGCGTGCCGGCACAGTCGTTCCTCGGCCACCAGATCTGCATCCACACCGACGACGCGCACACCAAGGCTCGCATCCGCTCGATCGACAGCGCGCGGATGTTCGCCGCACTCGACGCGGGCAAGGTCGTGGTCGTCGCGGGGTTTCAGGGCGTGGACGGGAACGGCAACATCACCACGCTCGGCCGCGGCGGCTCGGACACGACGGCCGTCGCGCTCGCGGCGGCCACCGGCGCCGACGCGTGCGAGATCTACACCGACGTCGACGGCGTCTACACGACCGACCCGCGCATCGTGTCGCACGCGCACAAGCTCGAGCGCATCTCGTACGACGAGATGCTCGAGCTCGCGAGCCTCGGCGCCAAGGTCCTGCAGATCCGCTCGGTCGAGTTCGCCAAGCGATACAACGTCCGCGTCCACGTGCGCTCGAGCTTCAATGACGAGCCCGGGACGTGGGTCGTGCCCGAGGAGTCGAACATGGAGGAGGTCACCGTCGCCGGCGTCGCGTTCGATCGCGACCAGTCCAAGATCACGCTCACCGACGTGCCCGATCGTCCGGGTCTCGCAGCGAGGATCTTCTCACCGATCGCTGCCAAGGGCATCGTGGTCGATATGATCATCCAGAACACCGGCGCGGCAGGGAAGACCGACATGACGTTCACCGTGCCGCGCGTCGAGCTGGATGCCGCGCTGCGGATCGTGCGCGACGTCGCGCGGGAGATCGGTGCCGGCGACGCTCGCTCCGAGGGCGACATCACCAAGGTCTCGGTCGTCGGCCTCGGCATGCGCAGCCACGCCGGAGTGGCTGCGCAGATCTTCGAAACCCTGGCTCGCGAGGGCATCAACATCCAGATGATCTCCACCTCCGAGATCAAGGTCTCGGTCGTCATCGACGCGAAGTACACGGAGCTCGCGGTGCGGGTGCTGCACGACGCATTTCTCGGGGCGAAGGAGACGAACGGATGAAGCGCGTCCAGCTCTACGACACCACGCTCCGCGACGGGTGTCAGGGCGAGGAGATCGCACTCACCGTCGACGCGAAGCTCGCCGTCGCCGAGCGCCTCGACGCCTTCGGCGTGCACTACATCGAGGGGGGCTGGCCGGGGTCGAACCCGCGCGACGCGGCGTTCTTCGGCCCGGCGATGAAGCTCGGCCTGCGGCACGCGAAGGTCGTCGCGTTCGGCTCGACCCGCCGACCCGGCAATCCCGCCGCGGCCGACGAGAACCTGAAGATGATCCTCAACGCCGGGACGCCGGCCGCGTGCATCGTCGGCAAGACCTGGGACCTGCACGTCCGCGAGGAGCTGCGGATCTCCCGCGAGGCGAACCTCGAGCTGATCCACGACTCGGTGGGCTATCTGAAGAGGCGGCTCGACGAGGTGATCCTCGACGCCGAGCACTTCTTCGACGGCTGGGCGGCGAACCCGGAGTTCACCCTCGAGTGCCTGAAGGTCGCGGCCGACGCGGGTGCCACGCTCATCTGCCTGTGCGACACGCGGGGCGGCAGCATGCCGGCGCACGTGGCAGCCGGCGTGACCGCGGCGAAGGCGGCGGTCGGCATCCCGCTCGGCATCCACTGCCACAACGACTCGGAGCTCGCGGTCGCGAACTCGCTGGCGGCCGTCGACGCCGGCTGCGTGCAGGTGCAGGGCACCATCAACGGCGTGGGCGAGCGCTGCGGCAACACGAATCTGGTCTCGGTCATCGCGAACCTGCAGCTCAAGATGGGCTACCACTGCGTCAAGCAGGAGAAGCTGCGCGGGCTCACCGAGCTGTCGCACTTCGTCGACGAGCTTGCGAACCGCGAGCCGCTGAAGAGCCAGGCCTACGTCGGCCTGAGCGCGTTCGCCCACAAGGCCGGCCTGCACGCGTCGGCGGTGCGCAAGCACGCGTCCACCTACGAGCACATCGATCCGACGCTGGTGGGAAACCACCAGCGCGTGCTCGTGTCCGACCAGGCAGGACGCTCGAACCTGCTGCACAAGGCGAAGGAGCTCGGCATCGATCCGGAGCTGATCGAGCCCAAGGTCAAGTCGCTGCTCGCCGAGATCAAGAAGCTCGAGCACCAGGGCTTCCAGTTCGAGGGCGCCGACGCGTCGTTCGAGCTCTTGCTGCAAAAGGCGATCAACGGCGAGCGCGTGCGCAACTTCGAGCTCGTCGGCTTCCGCGTGATCGACGAGAAGCGCAACGAGACCGAGGTGCCCATCGCCGAGGCGACCATCATGGTGAAGGGCCCCGACGGCTCGATCGAGCACACCGCCGCGATCGGCAACGGTCCGGTGAACGCGCTCGACGTGGCGCTGCGCAAGGCGCTGGTCCGCTTCTTTCCGTCGATCGAGCGCGTTCGCCTGGTGGACTACAAGGTCCGTGTTCTCGAGGGTGGCGAGGGCACGAGAGGCGTCGTGCGCGTGCTCATCGAGTCGCAGGACGACAAGTCGCACTGGACGACGGTCGGCGTGTCGCACAACGTGATCGAGGCCAGCTGGCAGGCCCTCGTCGACGCGATCGACTACAAGCTCTACAAGGACGGTCGGAAGCGCCGGCCGGCTCGGCCGCAGCCGACGGTCACGAGCGGCGTCGCCTGAGCGACGCCGGTACCCCGATGTCCTTCTGGGGCAGAATCCGCGAGGACGTGCTGGTCGCCTTCGAGCGCGATCCGGCGGCCCGGTCGGTGATGGAGGTGTTCCTCTGCTACCCCGGCATCCACGCGCTGCTCATGCACCGGGTGGCGCACGGTCTGTGGCGGCGCGGCCTCCGCCTGACGGCGCGATTGATCTCGACCTGGTCGCGCTTCGTGACCGGCATCGAGATCCATCCGGGGGCCGAGTTCGGGCGCCGCTGCTTCATCGACCACGGCATGGGTGTCGTGGTCGGCGAGACCGCGCAGGTCGGCAACGACGTGCTGATCTACCAGGGCGTGAGCCTCGGCGGCACGAGCCTCACCAAGGGCAAGCGGCACCCCACCATCGAGGACTACTGCGTGCTCGGCCTCGGCGCGACGGTGCTCGGGCCGATCACGGTCGGCCGCCACAGCCGCGTCGGCGCGGGCTCGGTGGTCGTGCAGAGCGTCCCGCCGCACTCGACGGTCGTCGGCGTTCCGGGCCGAGTGGTGAACGAGAGTCCGCGAGATTCGGCGACCGGCGCGCCGCTGCTCAGCCTCGAGCACGGTGAGCTGCCCGACCCCGTGGTGCGCACGCTCAACACGATGGCCGAGCAGATCCACCGCCTCGAGCAGCAGGTGGCGCAGCTTCGCGGCCCGGGGGCGACTGACGACGGCTCTGCAGCAGCGACCGAGGACTCCGGCGCACCGCCCGCCGGGAAGTGACGCCGGGCCGATGAACCTCGACCACAACGCGGGTGGGCGGGTCCGCCCCGAGGTGATCGACGCGGTCACGGACTGGCTCCGGGAGGACGCGGCCAATCCGTCGAGCGTCCACGCCGCCGGCCGTCGCGCGCGCGAGGCGGTCGAGGCCGCGCGCGACGCGGTCGCCGCACTGGTCGACGCGCGCCCGGGGCAGGTCGTCTTCACGAGCGGCGGCACCGAGGCGAACAACCTCGCGATCCGGGGTGTGGTCGAGGCCGGCGCGCACGTGGTGTCGAGCACGATCGAGCACGCGTCGGTGCTGCGTCCGCTCGACGCCGTGCGGGCACGCGGCTGCCAGGTGACGCTGCTCGAGCCGGCGCGCGACGGCTCGATCGCGCCGGCCCGGGTGGCAGCCGCGCTGCGCGGTGATACGCGTCTGGTGACGATCGGCTGGGCGAACGGCGAGATCGGTACGGTTCAGCCGATCGAGGAGATCGCCGCGGCGGTCCGCGAGCACGCGTGCGGCGCCGTCCTGCACAGCGACGCGGTGCAGGCGGCCGGCGCGTGCGCGATCGATCTCGGCCGGGTGCCGCTCGACCTGGTGTCGCTGTCGGGGCACAAGATCGGCGCGCTACCCGGCGTCGGCGCGCTGATCGTGCGCCGCGACGTCGGTGTGACGGCCCAGATGCTGGGCGGTCCGCACGAACGCGACCTGCGCGCCGGGACGGAGAACGTTCCCGGCATCGTGAGCTTCGGGGTGGCGGCCCGCCTCGCGCGCGTCGAGCGCGCGTCCTCGCAGGATCACCTGCGCCGGGTGCGCGCGCGCGTCCTGCATGTCCTTGAGGCGGCGGCACCGCTCGTCGTGCACGGCGCGCCCGAAGGGCTGCCGGGGACGCTCTCGGTCGCGTTCCCGGGGCTGCGTGCCGACGCGCTGGTGATCGCGCTCGACCTCGAAGGCGTCGCCGCGGCGACCGGACCGGCCTGCGCCGCCGGAGCGGCCGAGCCGTCGCACGTGCTGCGCGCGATCGGCTGCGCCGACGACGTCGTACGCGCGACGCTCCGGCTGTCGTTCGGTGCGGACCTGTCTCTCGACGACGCCGAGCGCGCGGCGCGGGGGGTCGTGGCGTGCGTGGCGCGCGCGCGCGATCGCCGTGCTGCAGGGGTCGGTCATGCGGCCTGACGACGTCGCTGCGCGCGTGCGCGAGGTGGCCGGAGCGGCGGGAGAAGAGGCGCTCGTGCGCCCGGAGCACGTAGCGCCGGGTGCGCGTGTGGTCGCAGCGATGTCGGGCGGCGTCGACAGTGCCGTCGCCGCGGCGCTGCTCCGGGGCGCAGGGCTCGAGGTGATCGGCGTGTCGATGCGGCTCGGCAGCGCGGCCGCGAGGGCCGACGGTCACACCGGCTGCTGCTCGCTCGACGACTTCGAGGACGCGCGACGGACGGCCTCGCGCATCGGCATCCCGCACTACGTGGTCGACCTGCGCGACGTGTTCCAGCGGAGCGTGATCGACACGTTCACCGCGACCTACCTCGCAGGCCGTACGCCGAACCCGTGCACGCTGTGCAACCGCGACGTGAAGTTCGACGCGCTCTGGCAGGTGGCGGCGACGATGGACGCGGTCGCGATCGGCACGGGGCACTACGCACGGATCGGCGGCAACGCGGCCCGCGGCTTCACGCTGCGTGCCGCGCGCGATCCGGGGAAGGACCAGAGCTACTTCCTCTTCACGCTCGGCCAGGCGGAGCTCGCGCGCACGCTGTTTCCGGTGGGGGTGCTCGCCAAGCCCGAGGTGCGCGCGATCGCCGCGGCGCTCGGGTTGCCCGTTGCGGCCAAGCCGGAGAGCCAGGACATCTGCTTCGTCGCCGGACGGTCGTACGCGGATTTCGTGGCGGAGCAGAGCGGCGTGGCGGGCGGCCGGCCGGGACGCGTCGTCGACCGCGCGGGCAACGTCCTCGGCACGCACCCGGGCGTCCATCGCTTCACCGTCGGCCAGCGCCGCGGCGTCGGCGGCGGCGCGAGCGAGCCGCGCTACGTGACGTCGATCGACGCCGCCAGCGGTGACGTGACCGTGGGCCCGCGCGCCGACCTCGCGGTCGCCGGATTCGTGGCGCGCGACGTGCGCTGGACGGAGCGTCCGCATCGCGGTGCGGCGCGCGTCCGGCTACGGCACCGCCAGGCTCCGGTCGCGTGCGACGTCGAGCCGGGCGAGGACGGGGCGCGTGTGCGCTTCGCCGAGCCCACCGCCGGCGTGACCCCCGGGCAGGCTGCCGTGTGGTACGACGGCGACCGCGTCCTCGGCGGTGGCTGGATCGACGAGCGGCTCGTGGCCGGGGAGGGCGCGTGACCGACGACGAGCTGCAGGCCCTCGAGGCACGGCTCGGGCACGCATTCGCCGACCCGTCGCGCGTGCGACTCGCGCTGACCCACCGCTCGAGCGTGGCGAAGCAGAGCGAGCACAACGAGACGCTCGAGTTCCTCGGCGACGCCGTTCTGGGCCTCGCGATCAGCGAGCTGCTGCTGCGCGCGTGGCCGGAGGCGAGCGAAGGGCAGCTCTCGAAGCGCCGCGCGGCGCTGGTGAACGAGGCCTCGCTGGCAGCGAAGGCGGAGCGCATCGACCTCGGTCCGCTGATCCAGCTCGGCCGCGGCGAGGAGAAGACCGGGGGCCGCCGGAAGCGCTCGATCCTCGCCGACGCCTACGAGGCACTGCTCGGGGCGGTGTTCCTCGACGCGGGCTTCCTGGCCGCGCAGGCCGTGGTGGCGCGCGACTTCGCGGAGGACGTCGTCCAGCCGCCGCTGGACGAGACGGAGGCGAAGACGCGGCTGCAGGAGCTCACGCAGCGCCTGTTCCGTGCGCCGCCCGAGTACACGCTGCTGCGCGCGACCGGTCCGGACCACGCGAAGGACTTCGAGACCAACGTCGCCGTCGCAGGTCGCGTTCTCGGCCAGGGCCGCGGCGGCAGCAAGAAGATCGCGGAGCAGGCGGCTGCACGGGAGGCGCTCGTGGCGCTCGAGGGCTTCGCCCCCGGCGACGCGCTGCCCGACGTCGGCACGCCTGCCGGAGACGACGTGTGATCGACGAGCAGCATCAGCGCGGCAAGCCGGCCGATCCGCCGGAGTACCGCGCGGGCTTCGTGGCTCTGGTTGGCCGGCCGAACGTCGGCAAGTCGACGCTGCTCAACCAGATCATGGGCCGCAAGCTCGCGATCGTGACGCCGAAGCCGCAGACGACGCGGCACCGCATCCTCGGTGTCGAGACGCGTCCGGCGGCGCAGTTCCTGTTCGTCGACACGCCCGGACTGCACCAGCCCCACAACCTGATGGGCGAGCGGATGGTGAAGACCGCCCGCCAGAGCCTCGCCGACGCCGACGTGGCGCTGTGGGTCGTGGACGCCGCGGCCGGCCTGTTCGACGACGACCGCGCGCTCGCCGGCGAGTTCGCGAGCGCCCGCCAGCCACTCGTCATCGCGCTCAACAAGCTCGACCGCGTGCCGCGCGCGCGCCTCCTCGAGCTCTCGCAGCAGCTCGGCGAGCTCCTGCCGGGCAGGCACGTGGTTCCGGTGAGTGCCCTGACCGGCGACAACGTGGGCGAGCTGTTGACCACGGTCGAGAGCCACCTTCCGGTCTCGCCGGCGCTGTTCCCCGCGGACGTGCAGACCGATCTCCCCGAGCGCTTCTTCGCCGCCGAGATCGTGCGTGAGCAGCTGCTGCTCGCAACCCACGAGGAGGTCCCCTACCAGAGCGCGGTGCGCATCGAGAGCTTCGAGGAGCGACCCGGCAAGAACCTGGTCGTGATCGCGGCGACGATCCTCGTCGCGCGCACGTCGCAGCGCGCGATCGTGCTCGGCGAGAAAGGAGCCCGCATCAAGCACATCGGCCAGCAGGCGCGCCACGAGCTCGAGCGCTTCCTCGATGTCCGCGTGTACCTCGAGCTGCACGTGAAGGTCGACGAGAAGTGGTTCACCAAGGCGCACGCGCTGGGTGAGCTCGGGCTGTGAGCGCGCGCGGAGAGCGTGCCCCGGGCGCGCCCATCGTCGTCGCGATCGCGGGACGTCCCAACGCGGGGAAGTCGACGCTGTTCAACCGGCTGCTGCGCCGCCAGAAGGCGATCGTCTACGACACGCCGGGCGTCACGCGCGACGAGAACCGCGGCACGCTGCGGCGCGACGGACGCGTCTTCGAGATCGTCGACACCGGCGGCATCGAGGAGCAGGCCGACGCCGGGCATCTGGCGGGCCGCGTACACGCACGGAGCCTCGCGACCATCGCGCACGCCGACCAGATCGTCTACGTGCTCGACGGCCGCGCCGGGCTGTCACCCGCCGACGTCGCGGTCGCGCGCCGCATCCGTCAGCTCGGCATTCCCGCGATCTTCGCCGTCAACAAGATCGACCGCGGCAACCAGGAGAGCCGGACGATCGACTTCCTCGAGCTCGGGGAGGCCGATCTGGTGCCGGTCTCTGCGGCGCACGGCCTCGGCGTCGACGAGCTGTGGCGCCGCATCGACCAGGCCTTTCCGCCGCGTCCCGACGCGGCGGACGAGGGCGAAGCGGAGGCCGACGGGGTCGCGGCCGACGGCGACGCGGCCGAGGCCGGTGCCGCCGCCGACTCCCGAGCACCGACGCGGATCGCGCTCGTCGGGCGCCCCAACGTCGGCAAGTCGTCTCTGCTGAACCGGCTGGTCGGCTTCGAGCGCGCGCTCGTCGATGCGACGCCGGGAACGACGCGCGACGCGGTGGACGTCCGCATCGAGCACGCGGGTCGCGAGTACGTCGTGGTGGACACCGCGGGGCTGCGCCGCCCGAGCCGCATCGACGAGCCGATCGAGTCGTACGCCGCCGGTGCGTCGCTGCGCGCGTTGATGCGCACCGAGGTGGCGATCCTGGTGCTCGACGCGAAGGTCGGCGTCACCGACCAGGACATGCGCCTCGCCGACCTCGCGTGGCGCAAGGGCCGCGGCCTGGTCGTCGCCGTGAACAAGGCCGATCTCGCACCGGAGCTCGCCGCCGAGCAGTGCCACGACACGATCGCCAGGCGCCTGCCACAGTGGCCGCCGCTGCCGGTGCTGCGCGTCAGCGCGCAGGAGGGCACCGGGATCTGGAACCTCTTCGCCGCCGTCGACACCGTGGTGGCGTCGTTCCGGCGTCGCGTTCCGACGGCGCGGCTCAACGACGTCGTGCGGGCGGCGATCGACGTGCAGGCGCCGCCGACCGAGCACGGGCGCGTCGTCAAGCTGTACTATGCGACGCAGGCGAGCGCGTCGCCGCCGCACGTCGTGCTGTTCGGCAGCCAGCGCGAGAAGCTGCCGCAGTCGTGGATCCGCTTCCTCACGCACCGCCTGCGCGACGAGTTCGCGCTGGTCGGCGTGCCGCTCAAGGTGAGCGCGCGGCAGCGCGAGGGGCGTCGCGAGGAGCCGGCGCCGGGGGCGACGGCGCCCGCGCGCCCGGGCGCGAAGCCGCGTGCCGGAAGGGCAGCGAAGCCGAAGGTGCGGATCCCCGTGCCCAGGAAGCCGAAGCCCGGTATTCCGCCCGGCCCGCACCGCAAGCGGGTGGCGGCGAAGAAGAAGCCGGCGCCGCCGCGGGCGAAGAAGCCGCGCCGCTGACGCTGCGCGAGCGGTGGCGCGTGGCGTCAGCTAAGAGCGGTAGATGCGCGACGACGATCTGGACCAGGACCTGCAGGATCTCGAGCTGGAGGGCACGATGTCGACCGGTCTGCTCGACTGGAACGAGAGCGTGCTGGTGGTCATCGACGTACAGGAGCGGTACATCCCGCACCTGTACGAAGGGGCACGCGTGGTCGAGGCGACGCGCCGGTTGATCGAGGGCGCGAAGCTGGTCGGCGTGCCGGTGCTGGTCACCGAGCAGTACCCCGAGGGGCTCGGCCACACGACGCCGGCTCTGCGCGGGATCCTGCCCGCCGCGACGAAGCCGATCGCCAAGCGCACCATGTCGTGCGTCGGCGAGCCGGATTTCGTCGAGGCGCTGCGCGCGACCGAGCGTGCGCAGGTCGTGATCGCGGGCATCGAGGCGCAGGCCTGCGTGAACCAGACGGTGCACGACCTGCTCTCCGCCGACTGCGAGACGCACATCGTGATCGACGCGATGTCGTCGCGCTTCCGCCGCGACTACGACGTCGCCGTCGAGCGCCAGATCCGGGCCGGCGCGATCCCGACGACCGTGGAGGCGGTGCTGCTCGAGTGGGTGCGCACCGCCGATGCGCCGGAGTTCCAGAAGATCCGCGCCCTCATCCGCGACCCGCTGCCGGCCTGACGCGACCCTCCGGCGATCGCCGGAGGCGATGTCGCTCCGGCGACGCGGAGCGTGCAGGCGCTTCCGCCGCGTCGGTTCGGCCTGGTCCGCGTGCGCTACGCGCTCCGAGGGGGCTGCCGGGCGCCGCGGGAGCGCGCCACGTGCGTCCGCACCGCCTCGAGCCACGCTGCGCGTCCGGACTTCTGCGGGCTGTGGCCCGCGCCGGGGATGCGCACCAGCGTCGAGCCCGCGATGCCACGGGCGAGCTCCTCCGCGGCCGCGAGGAACGGGACGTCCTGCTGCCCGACGACGATGGTCGTCGGGCAGCGGATCTCGCCGAGGCGACCTGCGACGGGAGCGTGATCCGAGAGCAGCGCCGCGAGCTGCAGGAAGGCCGCGGGGTCGAGCGCCTCGAGCTTGGCACGTGCGCGGTCCCGGAAGCGCTCCTCGCCCTCGAGGCGCGCGATGTCGAGGTCCTCGCCGGCGAGCGCCATGGCGTCCACCGCGGCGATGAGGCGCCGCATCCCCGAGCGGCGGACGGCATCGAGCATGCGTGCCAGCGCCTGCGAGAGGAGTGGCACGGGGCCCGCGCTGGTGTCCATCAGGATCAGCGAGGCGACGCGCTCCGGGTGGGCGAGCGTGAAGCGCAGGGCCAGCATGCCGCCGAGCGAGTGGCCGAGGAGATCCGCGCGCTCGATGCCTGCTGCGTCGAAGAACCCGTGCAGATCGGTCGTGAGCTGCGCGAAGTCGTATCCGTTGCCGGGGTTCGACGAGCCGCCGTGGCCACGCTGGTCGACCAGGACCAGACGCCCGAGGTCGGCGAGGCCGGCGGTGACGTCGGCAAAGTCGTCGCGGCTGCCGGTGAACCCGTGCACGAGGAGCAGCGGGCGCGGCCCGCTCCCGTGCTCCTCCCACGCGAGCGTGACGCCGGGCAGCTCGGCGCGGCGAACGGCAGCGGGGGAGGCGGCGGCCATGGCGTGCTCCTACCCGATTCCCGCGCGCGCGTCAGGCGCTGGGCGGCGGCCCGGGCGGACGCCCGGGCGAGCGCTGCGGGGCGGCGTCAAGTAGGTCGTCGGGGGCCGGCCCGGCGGCGTGCTGCGGCCGCGAGAGCGACGTCGGGGCTGGCCGGGCCCCCGCGCGGTCCGCTATAAAGGTCGGACGCACGGCGCCGCCGCGCGCGGTCCGTCGGCGAAGCCGAGCGACCCATCCGCCCGAGACACACCCGGAGAATCCCATGCAGAGCCGCTGGTCCGACGACGACGCACGCGCCTTCCGCGAGCGCTATGCCGCTTCCGGCGAGGACCTCGCCCTGCGCGTGTACACCTCGCGCCTGATCGGGAAGGACCCGGACCTGGTCATGCACGGCGGCGGGAATACGTCGGTGAAGACGCGCGTCCGCAGCGTGCTGGGCGAAGAGGTCGACGCGATCTGCGTGAAGGGCAGCGGGTGGGACCTCGACTCGATCGAGCCCGCCGGCCTGCCCGCGATGCGCCTCGAGCCGCTGCGCGCGCTGCGGCGCCTGAGCGGCCTCTCCGACGAGGAGATGGTCAACCAGCAGCGCACGAACCTGTTCGACTCGACCGCGCCGAATCCGTCGGTGGAGACGCTGCTGCACGCGTTCTTGCCGCACAGGTTCATCGACCACACGCACGCCGACGCGATCCTCGCGCTGACCAACCAGCCTGACGGGGAGAAGATCGTTCGCGCGGCGCTCGGCGATCGGGTCGCGTTCGTACCGTACGTGATGCCGGGCTTCGCGCTGGCAAAGCTCGCCGCCGAGGTCTTCGAGCGCGACCCGAGGGTCGAGGCGATGGTCCTCCTGAAGCACGGCTTCTTCACCTTCGCCGACGACGCGCGCACCAGCTACGAGCGCACGGTCGCGTACGTCGACCGTGCCGAGAAGTACCTCGCGGAGCGTGCGAAGAGCGGTCTCGCGGGCGCCGCTGCGAAGATCGGCGCCGCGGACATGGATCAGGCGAAGGCGCGCGCCGCCGCGATCGCGCCGATCCTGCGCGGCCGCCTCGCGGCCGAGAGCGGCAACCCGGACATCCCGTGGAAGCGCATGATCCTCGAGCACCGCGTGAGCCCGGAGATCCTGGCCCTGCTCGCCGAGCCGGCCTGCGGCACGCTCGCGGCGCGCGGTCCGCTGACGCCCGACCACGTGATCCGCACCAAGGCGCACGCACTCTTCCTGCCGGGTCTCGCACTCGACGAGCCGGAGAAGCTCGCGCTGCAGGTCGACGGCGAGATCCGCGACTATCGCGGCCGCTACGACGCCTACTTCGCAGCACAGGTGGCGGCGAAGAACGTCGCGCGCACGAAGCTCGACCCCGACCCGCGTGTCCTGCTGGTCCCCGGCGTCGGGCTCTTCGGCGCGGGCAAGAGCCGCAAGGACGCCGCGATCGCCGCCGACATCGCCGAGCACACGCTGCGCGTGAAGTCGCAGGGGGAGGCTCTCGGTCGCTACGAGCCGCTCCCGGAGTCGGACCTGTTCGACATGGAGTACTGGAGCCTCGAGCAGGCGAAGCTGGGGAAGGAGGCCGAGAAGCCGCTCGCTCGCCAGGTGGCGCTGGTGACGGGGGCGGCGGGCGCGATCGGCGTCGGCATCTGCCTCGAGCTGGTCAGGGCCGGCGCGCACGTGATCCTCGCCGACGTCGACGCGGCCGGTCTCGAGCGCGCGCGCGAGCGCGTCGCGAAGGCCGGCGGGTCGAGCTGCTGCACGGCCGTGCGCATGGACGTGACGAACGAGGAGTCGGTGCGCGACGCCTTCGCGCACGCCTGCCGGACGTTCGGCGGCGTCGACGTCGTCGTGCCGAACGCCGGCATCGCGCACGTCGCGGCCCTCGCCGCGACCGCGCAGAAGGACTGGCAGCGCGTCATCGACGTGAATCTCGGGGGCTACTTCCTGACCATGCGCGAGGGCGCCCGCGTGCTGAGGCTGCAGGGTCTCGGCGGCAACATCGTGGTGAACGCGTCGAAGAACGTCTTCGGCCCGGGCGCCGACTTCGGTGCCTACAGCGCGTCGAAGGCGGCGGGACACCAGCTCGGCAAGGTCGCGGCGATCGAGCTGGCGCCGTTCGGCATCCGCGTCAACATGATCAACGCCGACGCCGTGTTCGCGGAAGGCGAGACCCAGTCCGGGCTGTGGCAGGAGATCGGCGCCGACCGCGCGAAGTCGAAGGGCATCGCGCCCGAGGCGCTCGAGGAGCACTACCGCGAGCGCAACCTGCTGCGCGCGAAGATCAGCGGCGCGCACGTCGGCAAGGCCGTCGTGTTCTTCGCAGCGAACGTGACGCCGACGACGGGGGCGACGCTGCCCGTCGACGGCGGGGTGGCCGCGGCCTTCCCGCGCTGATCCGCGACGCCGGGCGCCCCGGGGCGCGACCCGCGGGACGCAAACCGGCTGCGACGCAACCCGGGTTGCGCCGTGCGCCGAAGCGCGGCAGGATCTGCTGCAGCATTCGACCGCCCGGGAGTCGCAGGCCCGTCGATCTTGCCGATTTGCGCGATTCGGCGTCCGAAAATTCGGAGCGGAGTCGCGGCTTTGGACGGCATGGCCCTTGCGTTGGGCGGATCCAGCAGTGCCTCCTCCGGTGTTCCAATCCTGACTGCGCGTGATCGCTGCGAGAGCCACCGTCGAGGAGCCAATGTCCGACCCCATCCGTTCCACCCGATTCGTGCCCCGTTTCACGCAAACGCTCCTCGCGCTCGCATTCCTGTTGAACGGCTGCGCCGCGATCTTC
Organism: Deltaproteobacteria bacterium; assembly: GCA_016874715.1. Lineage (GTDB taxonomy): Bacteria > Desulfobacterota > Binatia > UBA12015 > UBA12015 > VGTK01. Next base: position 15,422 of record VGTK01000054.1, read on the forward strand.
GCAGGCGACCACGTCTCCGACGACGAGCGCGCGACGATCAACGAGGAGACCGCGCCGTACCTGCAGAAGGGCACCGGCGCGATCTCCGGCATCGTGCGGCTCCAGACCGACTACGGTGTGTTCGTTGCCGCACGGAACACCGAGGTCGTGCTCACGCCGGCGACCACGATCGCGATGGAGCGTTTCGAGGAGGAGGTCGTCGAGGACAACGAGATGCCGGGCAGCCGGAAGGCCGAACTGGAGCTGTTCGCGCGCACCGACGCGGCGGGACGCTTCCGCTTCGAGAAGCTGCCGCTCGGGCAGTACCTGCTCGCGAGCCCGGTCCGCTGGTCGCCGACCGGCCGCGGCGACGATGCGCACTTCGACGTACCGTACGCGCGCGTGACCCTTGTCGACGGCGAGCATGCAGACGTCGTCGTGACGCGCGCGGTCGAGCCGGACTGACGTCCGCGCCGGCTTCGCCGTCCTCGAGCGTGGAGCCCGCCTGTGTTCCATCCGGGTGGAACCCGCCCGTGGTCCCTCCGGCGTGCTGCGCGGGCGCTCGGGGCGCGTGGCGGGCGGTGTCTAGCGCGCGACCGGCGGCTCGCCGCTGACGCGGCGGACCGCGATGTCGCGCACCTTGCGGCGCACGCCGAAGCGCGACTCGATCGTCACGTACGGCCCCTCGACCTCGACCACGGTGAACGGTCCCGGCTCGGCCATGATGACCACGAGGTCGCCGATGCCGATGTCGTCGTCCGCCACCCGCGCGGCGGGTCCCTGCGCCGATCCGTTGGTCGCTGCCACGCCGTGGTTCTTAGGACACCCGAGCGCGGGAAGCAAAGCGGTGGCGTGCGGGAAGCGCGGCTCGAACGCGCGTTCCGCGTATGCTTCGCCACGCAGCGCGCCTCCCCTCGCGACCGCCGGTCGCCGGTGGGGCCGGGACGGAGAACGGGCCGAGTGAGCCGAACCGAAAGGGCACCCCGGACGCTCCACGTCGAGCGTCACCTGCCGCAGCCGCCGGCGCGCGTCTGGCGGGCGCTCACCAAGTCGTGGCTGGTCGAGCAGTGGCTGATGTCGAACGACATGGTGCCGGAGGTCGGGCGGCGCTTCGCGTTCCGCGCGCAGGGCGGGCTCACACGATGCGAGGTGCTGGCCGTCGAGGAGCCGTGCCGGCTGGCCTGGCGCTGGGGAGATGGCAGGAAGGGCGGCGGTGCGCTCCGCACGGTCGTCACCTGGACGCTCGAGCCCAGCGGGGAGGGCACGTTGCTGCGTCTCGAGCACGCCGGCTTCGGCGTACGGGACGAGCGCGCGTGCGAGGCGATGCGGGCGGGATGGCCGCGCGTTCTCGCCCGCCTCGCGGAGGTCGTCGGCGAGGGGCGCTGACGCTCGGCAGCCTTGTCGTGCGCGGCTCGGGGCCGCGAGCACGGAACTCGTCAGGGATCGCGTCGTCCGCGGAAGAGGAAGACCCCGACCGCGCCGATCACGATGCCGATCACGAACGTGCTGCCGACGACGCTCACGAACCCTCCCGGACGCGCGAAGTGGCGCGTGTGGCGCGCCGGCCGTTCCCCCGCCGGGCGACCGGCGCAGCGCATCAGGCATCGATTCCGGTCCGGGGTCAAGCCCGATCAGGGGAATGGCGGATGCCTCTTCGTGGTGTGCCCGAGCAACCGTGCGGCGTTGCGTCGCGCGCGTTGCCAAGGGTGGGGGATTTCGGGCAGATGGAGCCGATGACGAAGGTGTCCTCCGCGCTCGACGAGCTGCCGCGTACCCAGCTGCTGCGGGTCGCGCTCGAGACGATGCACGTCGGTCACCTGCTCGACCGCGCCCTCATGCCGCAGCTGTTCTTCGCGACCGAGAGCTTCTCCGCCGTGGACCAGGTGGCGATCGACGAGTGGATGGGGGCGAGCCCGGTCTACACCGGACGCATGCGACGCCTGATGCGGATCGAGGGCGACTCCGTGCCCGCGATCGTCAAGGCCCTGCAGCTCGATTGCGGCTTTCCGCACCAGTACATGGACGTCGGCTGGACGATGATCGACGACGCGTCCTGCGAGTTCTTCCTGCGGAGCTGCGGCGCGCTGCTCGATGTGGAGCCGTACGGCGAAGAGCGCGTGCGCGGCATGTGCCACACGATCGAGGATCCGACCTTCGACGCGACCGCCTACGCGACCAACCCGCGCGCCCGCATCCGTCCCCTGCACCGTCCGCCGCGCGTGCCCGCTGACCGCCTGCCGCACTGCCACTGGACGATCCGCATCGACCCCGCGAACGATCCCGTCGGCCCCGCGAAGAACACGCTCGCGGTGGCGGCGCTCCCGCTCGCGAAGATCGTGAACGAGCGCGCACCCGAGCACGACGAAGGCTGGACCAACTACGCGCGCGACGTCGATCCGGGCTTCAAGCTCGGGATGCTGTCGAGCGCCACGCTCGCCGCGGTGGCGCGCGAGTTCCAGCTCCAGGAGCACCTGCTGTCGGCGTCGGCGGAGATGGCCCTGGTCGAGCGCGTGGGGCGCGACAAGGCACGCGCGGTCCTGCTGCAGCAGTGGGGCGCGGTGGGCTGGCGCGCGAGCGAGCGCCTCGCGGCGGCGCTCGGCATCGCGAGCGGTGGCGCCGACGCGGTGGCGCAGGCGCTCCGCCTGCACGCGATCCTGCCGCCGGGCTTCTCGCGCGACGTGCGTGTCGGCGGCGACACGGTCACGCTGCGTCTCGAGCCGCAGAGCGCGGGGCTGCTCGATCCGGAGCACCCGGGCTGGCTCGGCCTCGCCGCGCGCGGCGAGGGGCTGGGTATCGAGACCGCCGCACAGGGGGTCGATCCGCGGGCGCGCCTCGAGTCGATCGCGCTGCGCGCCGGCGGCATCGACGCGGAGCTGAGCGTCCGGGCGAGCGCCGAGCCGGCGCGGATGCCGAAGGCCGCGACCTTCATGAGCGCCAGTACGGCGACGACGTTCGTGTTCGACACCAGCGCCGCGCGGCTCGGCAGCTGAAAGTCGCCCGCAGCGCCGGCCGGTTCTCGGCGTGCGCCGAGCCGACGTCGTTCGCTTGAGAAGAGGGCCGCGGGGCTGGTAAGCCGCCTCGCGACACCATGGCGAACACCATCAAGGACCGCACCGCGATCGTCGGGATCGCACAGACCCGCTTCGGCAAGGGGATCGAGGACAGCGAGCTGTCGCTCGCCTGCCAGGCGATCTCGATGGCGCTCGACGATGCCGGCATCGCCCCGAAGGACGTCGACGGCCTCGTCGCCTTCTCGATGGAGGACGGACGCGAGGTCGAGGTCGCGCGCAATCTCGGCCTCGGCGGCATCACCTTCTTCGGGCAGGTCGGCTACGGCGGCGGCGCCGGCTGCGGCACGACGGGACACGCGGCGCTCGCGGTGGCGAGCGGCCAGTGCGAGGTCGCGGTCGCCTGGCGCGCGCGCAAGCGCGCCGACAAGGGCAGCCGCCCGTGGGCGCAGACCAGCAGCCGGATCGACAACCCGTGGCAGTGGAGCCGGCCGTGGGGGCTGCTCCGGCCGGTCGACGAGATCGCGATGCTGACGCGGCGCTACATGCACGAGTACGGCGCCACGCGCGACCACCTCGCGAACGTCGCGATCGCGTTCCGCCGCCACGCCAACCGCAACCCGCACGCGACCATGAAGGACAAGACGCTCACGCGCGAGCAGTACATGGCGGCGCGCTGGGTGTCGGAGCCGCTTTGCCTGTTCGACAACTGCCTCGAGACCGACGGCGCGCTCGCGGTGGTGATCGTGTCGGCCGAGCGCGCGAAGGACCTGCGCCACCCGCCGGCCTACATCCACTCCTACGCGCAGGGCATCCCGCCGCAGCACCAGGTCATGACCAACTTCTTCTGCGAGGACCCGCTCGCGGGACCGTCGCACACCGCGGCGAAGCGTCTGTGGGCGAACAGCGACATCAAGCCCGGGGACATCGACGTGGCGCAGATCTACGATGCCTTCAGCCCTCTGATCCCGCTGTCGCTCGAGGGGTACGGCTTCTGCAAGCGCGGCGAGGGCGCCTCGTTCACCGACGACGGCGCGCTCGAGTGGCCGAACGGAAAGCTGCCGACCAACACCGCGGGCGGCGGCATGTCGGAGGCGTACGTGCACGGGTTCAATCTCGTCGTCGAGGGCGTGCGCCAGATGCGCGGCACCTCGACGAGCCAGGTAGAGGGAGCGGAGAGCTGCCTCGTCACGAGCGGCGAGGGCGTTCCGACGAGCGCGCTCGTGCTGCGGAGGTGAGCGTGGCGGCCACCGGATTCATCCTGCCCGGCCTCGAGGACCCCGCGGCGCGGCCGTTCTGGGACGGCACGGCGCGTGGCGAGCTGCTGATCCAGGCCTGCGGATCGTGCGGTGCCACGCGCATGCCGCCGCGTCCGATGTGTCCCGCGTGCCGCTCGATCGACGTCGCGTGGAAGAAGGTCTCGGGGCGGGGTCGCGTGTGGTCGTTCGTCGTGCCGCACCCGCCGCTGCTGCCGGCCTACGCCGAGGTCGCGCCCTACAACGTGATCGTCGTCGAGCTCGAGGACGACCCGTCGATCCGCCTGGTGGGCAACCTCGTCGCTTCGGCGGACGGCGGGATCAACGAGGTCGATCCGGCGACCATCCGCATCGGCGAGCCGGTGCGCGTGGTGTTCGCGCAGATCGAGGACGTCGCGCTGCCGCGCTGGGTGCGCGCGTAGCGCGACGCCGACCGATCGCGGGCCCCACGCTACTCGTAGCGCAGGCCGGCCACGCAGCCGCCGGTGATGGCGTCGCCGTTCTCGTCGCTCGCGTCGAGCGCGCAGGCGAAGTCCGACACCAGCGGCGCGTCCGGCCCGACGCAGTCGAACTCTGCGTCGGCGAACGGACCCGCGACGATCGACGGCGAGCCGAGGACGAGCCCGATCTGGAGCCGATCGTCGGTGCCGTCGGCGTCGCTGTCGTTGTCGCCGCCGCTGAAGATGCCGCTCTGTCCCGTGAGGTTGGTCAGACGCTCGAGCACCGAGCTCGACGAGCCGAAGCCGGGCATCGAGACGAGGTCGGTCGGGTAGTCGAGAATCGCCGTGACGCCGGCTCCTTGCGCGAGCGGATCGTCGTAGCTGACGTTCACGGTCACGATCGCCCTGGCGCACACGGGCTCGGCGACAGCGCGTACGTGGCCGGTCGCGCTCTTCGCGACGGGGGCGACCGCGCCGGTCATGTTGAGCACCTGGAACGCCTCGCTGGTCGCGATGCGGTTCGTCGTGGAGCTCCAGAAGCCGCTGGTCGAGCCGGCCGCCGGGATCGGCGTGCAGCTGCATGTTGCGACCGTGCAGCCCGGCTGGCACTTCCTCAGGAACTGCTTCGCGAACGCCGGCTGCTTGCGCTCGTAGTCGACGATCGACTGCAGCTCCTTGACGTTCGGCAGTCGCCAGGTGCAGACGTTCGCGAAGCAGGGCGGTGTGTTCAGCGTCGCGATCTTCGCCAGCGCCTGGTCCCAGGTGTAGAGCGTGTTGCGCTCGTGCACGCCGCCGTCGCGGGAGAGCTTCTCCCAGACGAGGCGCGTGTTGGCGTCGGTGATGGTGCCGTTGCCGCCGTCGATGAGCCGCATCTTCAGGCCGGCGCTCGCGGCCGCGTCCTGACCTGTGCCGTTGCAGTTGACGCGCGCCCCGGCGGTGTTCCAGCAGCCCTTCTGGCCGCTGCGCGGCAGGAGCGACTCGCCGTGGCTCGCGGCGGCGGGGGTGAAGATCAGGGTGGCGATCAGCAGCAGCGCGCGTTTCGTCATGGGCGCCGTCTACACGAGGATCGTTGCCGCCCGGCGATGACGGCATTACACGCGCGTGACACGTCACGCGCGGGCGAGCGGGGGCCGCCGTCGCGACGACGAGCGGGCTCGCCCGTTCAAGCGGCGCGGCGCATCCGTGCGATGCTCGCGTCGGAGAGCATGCGCTCGCCGGCGATCCACACGCGGCGCGTCTCGTCGCACGAGGTGCACGCCGGGGCCCAGTCCTCCTCGGGGCACACGGGGCACGTCGCCTCGCGGTAGCCGAGTTGCTGCGCGATGTTTCGAAGGTCGGAGAGGAACATGCCGCGACTCTAGCCCGCCGACGTGGCCGGAATGCGTGCGCCGCGGTGAAGAATTCGTGACGCGCGTACACGAGGTCCGGTCGGCGCGCATCGGGCCCCCGCCCCGAAGTACGCGAGCTGCGCTGTTCGCCGGCATGCTCGGGCCCCGGCGCGCACGGCCGCGTCTTCGCGTGCGAGTCGCGGCAGTCGATACGACGGCGCTGACGATCGCGAGCCGCATCGCGTTCCGGCGCCGCGCGCAGTGAACCTGGCCGCGACTCCGTCGCCCGTGTGCGTGCGCCGCACGGCACGTGGATGGCGTGCCGTGCGGCGCCGAGGCCACGACCTGGGGAGGGTCGCAGCGCGAGAGAGCTGAGCCGCGCTGCCCTGGCAGGTACGCGCGGTCACGTCCTCTATGCCGGACCGAGGAAACGGGACCGTGGCGAGCGCGTGAAGCGGCGGTGAACTCGACCGCGCGCGCCGCGCGCGTTGGAGAGGGCATCGCTCCGACCGGGTCGGATCCCGGCTCGCGCCCCGGCGTGAAGAGGTTCTCGATGGTGCGGAAGAGCGCCTGGAACTCCAGCAGTACCCTCGTGCCGCGGCGGGCTCGACGACTGGCTGCGAGCGACGTAGCGAGCACGATGCCGGCTCGTCGCCCGTGCGCGACACGTCGCCGGGCGGCTTGACGGTGGCGTGCGCGCGGCGCGTAGGCGAGCGGTCGCCCGTCGCGAACGGCCTCGTGGTCGACGCCGGACGTGGCGTCAGGCCGCGGACGCGCGCGGCGGACGGGGCAGGGCAGCCCGCCCCCGGGCACGCGAGAGCAGGCGCGCGCGTACCGCCTCCGGATCGAGACCGAGGATCTCGCACACCTCGAGAAACGAGCACAGCGCCGCGGACTCGACCTCGCCGCGCACCCAGGCGACGGTCTCCTCGCGCGTGTCGCGGCTGACCAGCGCCGCCGGATGCAGGCAGAAGCAGGCGTCCTCGAGGATCGCCGCGAGGAGGCGGATCGCGGGCGTACGCGGCAGCGCGCGCGGCGGATGCGCGAGCGGCAGGGGATCGCCCGCAAGGTCCGGACGTACTTCCATGTTGGTCCTCCGATCTGGGCTGCGGCGGGGCGGACGGAGGTTCGATACCCGGCCGATGTTGCGTGCCGGCGACGAGCGCGTGAAAGCGGCGCGGTGCGGCGTGCCGTGGCGCGTGCGACGTCCGGTGCGGCCCGCCGTCGCGCTCCTGGCGGGCGCCGTCACGCGATCGTCACGGAGTCCGCTGCGACCCGCAAAGGAGGGCGGCTAGACGTCGCGCGTGCATCGTCGTGCTGCAGCAAGGAACCTTCCCCGCCGCATCGGCGTCGTGACTCTCGGGGCGCTCGTCCTCGTGGCCGTGCTCGTCGCGGCGCTCGTCGTGCTCACCGACCGGTCCGCGAGCGCCGCGGACGGTGGCGCCTGCGAGACCGTCGTCGTGAGCGTGGACTGGGATCGGAGCCGGGCCGAGACGGTCACCGGCGTGGTGGTACGGGTCCGCTTCCCGCGCGGGCTCGCGCTGCCGGTGAACGCCGCGACCGGATCGGCGCAGGAGCGCGTCGAGGTCCTGTCCGGAACGGACGGCGGCCTGTTCGACGCCATCGCGCGCGACGGCGACGGCGACGGCGTGGCGGACGTGATCAACGTCGGGCTGATCCGGAAGGGCAGCGCGCCCGGTCCGTTCGCGAAGATCCGGTTCGACTGCGCGGCGGGAGCGGCGCCGCGCAAGGCGTCCGACTTCTCGTGCACGTCGGACGTGGCCGACGAGACCGGCTCGGTGCCGTCGTCGTGCCGCGTGACGATCGCCGGCCACTGAGACGATTTCCCTGATCCCGGGCGAACTTGACTCGGAACTGCGCTCGAACGGTCACCTGCGCGTAACACTGGCCTGCTAGCCTTGACCCTCGTGGAGGGATCATGACGCAGGCCGTTCGCTCGCTGGTGTCGGCACGTCCGACGCGCCGAACCCGTGGCCGCTCCGCGGCGGCACGCCCGGAGGCCGCCGTCCCCGAGGCGCGGCTGCTGCGTGACGCCATCCACGAGATCGAGGCCGTCTGCCGGGACGCGGCGCGCCTCGAGCGCCGCTTCGCGCGCGAGCTCGCCGAAGTCCACCCGACGTTCCGCGACAGCGCGCGCAACCTCGTGCACTACGTCGCGCTGCGCGATCGCGACGTTCGTATCCTGCAGGAGCGGCTCGCGTCGCTGGGGCTCTCGTCGCTCGGCCGCACCGAGGCGCACGTGATGGCCGGTCTCGACGCCGTGCTGCGCATCCTGCGCAAGCTCGCGGGCGAGAAGGCGCCCGCCGCGACCGAAGACGTGCCGCTCTCGTTCGCGCGCGGCAGCGCGCTGCTCGGGGAGCACAGCGAGGCGACCCTCGGCAAGCGCCCGCGCGAGCGCGGCGCGCACATCATGGTCACCATGCCCGGCGACGCCGCCCGCGACTACGACCTGGTCCGGCGGACGCTCGTGAACGGCATGGACCTCATGCGCGTGAACTGCGCGCACGACGACCAGGACGCGTGGTCGCGGATGGTCGTGAACCTGCGCCGCGCGACCCGCGCGACGCGCGCGCAGTGCCGCATCCTGACGGATCTCGGCGGCCCCAAGCTCCGCACCGGGGCGATCGACGCGCAGTCGCAGGTGGTTCGCTGGAAGCCGCGCCGCGGCGAGCAGGGGGAGGTCGTCGAGCCGGCGCGGATCTGGCTCACCGCCGCCGAGGCGCCGCACCCGCCGTCGGCGAGGGCCGACGGGCGGCTCGACGTGCCCGCCAAGTGGCTGCGCCGGCTGCGCGAGGGCGACCGCCTGCGCTTGACGGACGCGCGCGGCCGGGCGCGCACGCTGGTGATCGCGGAAGCGGTCGGCGGCGGCCGCTTCGCCACCGCGGCGAAGAGCGCCTACCTGCACGAGGGCCGCCCGGTGCGGCTCCGCGCGCAGCACGGCGACGACGCGCGGAAGCCGCTCCGCACGGTCGACGCGGTGCCGTGGATGGTCGCGGCGGACCGGCGCTTCCTCCTGCTGCACCGGGGCGACCGCCTGCTGCTGACCGCGGACCAGAGCCCGGGGCGTCCGGCAGAGATCGACGCCGACGGCCGCGTCACGCGTCCGGCGCGGATCCCGTGCACGCTGTCGGAGGTGTTCACCGACGTCCGGCCGCGTGAGCGCGTGCTGTTCGACGACGGCCGCATCGAGGGAATCGTCGAGGCCGCGACCACGGAGGGCTTGCGCGTCCGCATCCTCTCGGCGCCGGCCGACGGCGTGAAGCTCCGGCCGGACAAGGGCATCAACCTGCCCGACACGCGGCTCCGGCTCCCGGCGCTGACGGAGCGCGACCTGCACGACCTCGACTTCGTGGTCCACCACGCCGACCTCGTGGGCCTGTCCTTCGTGCGCACGCCGGACGACGTCGACGAGCTGCGCCGCCAGCTCGACCTGCGCGACGGCGGCCACCTCGGCATCGTGCTGAAGATCGAGACGGCGGCGGCGTTCGACCAGCTGCCGAAGCTGCTGCTCGCCGCGATGCGCTCGGAGCGCGTCGCGGTCATGATCGCGCGTGGCGACCTGGCGGTGGAGTGCGGCTTCGAGCGCCTCGCCGAGGTCCAGGAGGAGCTGCTCTGGTTCTGCGAGGCCGCGCACGTGCCCGTGATCTGGGCGACGCAGGTGCTCGAGAACCGGTCGAAGACCGGCCTGCCGTCGCGCGCCGAGATCACGGACGCGGCGATGGGCGAGCGCGCCGAGTGCGTGATGCTCAACAAGGGCCCGCACATCGTCGAGGCGGTGCGCGTGCTGCAGGGGATCCTGCAGCGCATGGAGGCGCACCAGCGGAAGAAGAGCGCGCGGCTGCGCCGGCTCAGGCTGTCGTCGATCGCGGCGAGCGCGTGAGCGGCCCGACGGCGTCGGTCGCGCCGCCGCGGCGCCCCCTCAGGAACGGTCCGTCGGGTGACGGATGTCCCAGAGGATCAGCCCGATCAGGGCCACGACCAGAAATGCGAAGGCCTCGACCTGCGTGTGCAACATGCGCCGAAGGTAGCGCACGGCGTTGACGACGAGAGGGCACGGCGATGACCGTCCTGTGAAGCGGGAACGCGGGTCGTCGCAGGTCCGATCAGTTCGAAGAGGGCAGGCGCTCGATGAGCGCGCGCAGATCCTCCGACGGGGTGAGACGGAAGCGGTGGCTCAGCAGGCTCGCGAGCTCCCGGTCGTCGAGACCCAGTGCGGCCTGGGCGACCGACCAGGTCATTCTCGCCTCGCGCATACGTCGCGAAAGCTCCAGCGCGAGGCTCGTACGTTCCACGCGATCACTGCGTGACACGTGTTTCATGAGCACTCCTACCTCGGTGGCAGACCCTGACTGCGGGTGAATGGTGGAAGCGTCCGGTGCGGTGCTCGCGGCATCCGGCGGGCATCGGCCCTGCCGTGCTACCGACCATCGAAGCGACGCGCTAGGCGTGAACCACGAGGCTCCGCGGACCGTCAAGGGGCGCGCGCGGCAGCGGGCGGGGACAACGGCGGCGACGCTGTCGGAACTCCGCGTGCCGACGCGGCTTTCCTTCGCCGCCGGCGCATCATGACAAGTTGGTTACAGGGCGCGTCGGGCTCGTCTTGCGGCCGCGCGTACCCGGCGCGCCGGTGGCGGCGCGCCGGGCCGATCCCTCCGCCCTAGGGAATCTGCGTCTCGCAGCCGCTGAACGTGTCGTTGCCGAGGCCGCCGTTGCACACGTCGGTGCCGCCGGCGCCGTTGATGGTGTCGTCGCCGCTGTTGCCGAACAGCGTGTCGGCACCGGCGCCACCGTCGATGTCGTCGTTGCCCGCACCACCGCAGACCACGTCGTTCTGGCCGAGAGCGGTGATGGTATCGTTGCCACCGCGGGCGACGATCACGTCGGCGTTCGCCGTGCCGCTGATCGGCTCGCCGGCATCGGTGCCGACGATCGTCGCGACCTGACCGTTGCACGTGTAGGGCGGGTACTGCAGCGCCGTGACCGTGCAGCTGCCGCTGGCGGTGCCGAACGCCGTCGCGAACTCGGCCGTGCAGGTGAAGTCCTGCGCGATCGGGCGCGACACGCCGGCCACGCAGTCGTAGAGCACGTTCGCGAACGCGCCCTGCGGGATGCCCTGGCCCGAGGTGAGGAGGCCGATCGCGAGCTGGTCGTCGGTGGTGTCGGCGTTGGTGTCGTTGTCGGCGACGAGGAACGTGCCGGACACGCCAGACGCGTTGCTCACCTGCTCGAGCAGCGCCTCGTCGATGATGTTGATGCGGCCACCGGGGTAGCCCAGGAACACCGAGACGCCGGTCACGGGGTCCGGGGAGTCGTAGGCGAGGCTCACGGTCAGGGTCGTGGTCGCGCACTGCACGATCGGGCTCGGCGAGGGCGAGGCGGTCGGTGCAGGGGTCGGGCTCGGTGACGCCGTCGGCGCGGGGCTCGGGGATGGGCTGGGGCTCGGGGACGCCGTGGGTGCGGGCGTCGGCGACGGGCTCGGGCTCGGCGAGGGGCTCGGCGACGGCGTGGGCGCAGGAGTTGGCGACGGGCTAGGGGATGCCGTCGGCACTGGGGTGCCGGTCGGCTCCGCGCTCGGAGTGGGCGTCGGCAGCGCGCCGTCGCAGTAGGTGGTCGTGTTGAAGCCCTTCACCAGTGCGGCGATGCTTGCACCGGTCGCGACGAAGTCGTGGCACGGGGGCAGCCCCGGTGCCTTTGCGACGATCTTCGCGATCTTGGCATTGAACTTCGGAATGACGCCCTTCTTCGGGTCGTTGAGGCAGACGGCGACACCGGTCGCCTTGCCCTTCGAGTGGTTCAGCGCGCCCTTGGCCCAGCACTTCTCGAGCGAGGCCGCGAGCTTCGCGGATTCCTTGCTCGCCTTCTGGACGTTTTTCAGCACCGCAGGATCTGGTGGCACGAAGCCACCGCCGAACTCCGACGGCAGCGAGCCGTCGACGTAGGTCGCGGCGCGGGCGAGCCCCGCCATGCCGGAGAGAAGGGCGAGCGTCACGAGAAGTCGCGAGGCCCGATTCGACGTTGTGCGCAGCATGTCCGCCTCCGCATCGAGAGTGGGGTCGGAGCGCGGCCGCTCCGAGAGTGCAGGAGCGAAGGCATAGCGGCGCGGCGTGACGAGGGGCGGCGCGCGCGGTGAACCGTGCGTGAACGACGGCGTGCGCACCCACGAACGCGAAAGGCTCCCGCCCTCGGACGAGGACGGGAGCCTTCCCGGAGCGCACGGCACGCGGCCGCGCAGCGCCTCGGTCAGGAAGCGCTGACCGACAGGGCGCAGGTCGCCGGCACCTGGCCACCATCGATGTCCGAGACGTCCGGCGTGCACGTGAACTGCGACGATTGGATCGTCTGACCGTCTGTGCAGTCGAACTGGATCTTCGCGAACTGCCCCGCGGGGATCGATTGCGAGAGGCTCACGAGGCCGACACTGACCGTGGAGTTGGCGTCGTCGTCGCCGACCTGGAAGAGGCCGCTCACGCCCGTGAGGTTCATCACGCGCTCGGTGACCGTGGGATCGCTGCCGAGGCCCGGAATCGACACCGCACCCGGGTACCGCACCGCGGGCGTGACGCCGGCGACGTTCAGCGAGCCGCCGAGGTTGTCGAAGCTCACGCTCACGGTCAGCGAGACGCGGCCGCCGCTGCAGGTCGCGCTCGAGCCGCCGACGTCGGTTGGCCGTGGCGTCCCGGTCGGCGTCGGCGTCGGCGACGTGCGCTGCGGGCAGTCCGGAACGCTCGCGACCGACGGCATGCGCTGGCCGGCGGCGAACGTGCCGAGCGACTGCGCGAAGATGCCGAGGACGTTGCCGTTGCCGGCGTTGACGTCGAGGAACAGCTTGCCGCTCGCGTTCAGGGTGGCGCTGCCGGCGATCTCCTGCAGGCTGCTCACCAGCACGCCGTTGACCACGGCCGAGCCGACCGCCGCCTCAAAGCCCTCGTTGTCGCAGAACAGCGCCGCGGCGCCGTCGGAGAGCGCCGTGACGTTGAACTCGGCGCCGTAGGAGTCGTTGAAGGCGGCGACGATCACGCGGTTGCCGTCCTGTGCGGGCGGAGCGAGGTCCTGGGGGTTGAAGTAGGTCGGCACCATCAGCACCGCGGGCGTGAACCGCTGGTACTTGACGGCGTTTCCGTCGACCTCGGCGCCGGCGGCGGCGCGGTTGCCGTTGCTGCCCACCGCGAGACGGCCGTACGGGTTCTCGCCGAACGCCGCCGCGAGCTGCAGGTTGGCGAGCGTGTAGCCGCCGACGAGGGGCTGCGGCGGAACGACGGCCTGGGTGTCGCTGGCGCTGGCGATCGGCGTCACGACCGCGAGTCCGGCGTTGCCGGCGGCGGCACCGCCGGCGACCGACGACGACGTCGGGTCGATGACGATGTTGCCGCCTCCCGGCAGCGTGAACACCGACTCGCCGAGCCGGCTCGACAGGTTCGCGGGGTAGAATGCGACCTCGATGACCACCGGCGTCGCGGCCGGGTTCGCGACGGTGAGGAACGGCACGCGGTCGGTGCGCGCGTCGTAGAAGTAGATCAGCTGGTCGCCGCTCGTGCCGGGCACCGGGACGGTCGCCTGCGCTCCGGCTTGCGCTGCCAGGCCCACGGTGGCGAGGAGCGCGGCCGCGCCCACGAGCACGCGCGAGCGGGCTCCCGTCTTTCCTTTCGCTCCGAAGCGTTCGAGTCTTGCCACGGATCCTCCTCCCGCTCCGCGCGTCGTGCGCGCTGCGCGAGCTTCTCGAGCGTCGCGGGCCGGTCCGTCCGGCGACCGCGACGCGTGGTTGGATGGCTGCCCGGTCGCGGCGTCTCGGAAGACCCGCCGGGCGAGGGAATGGACGTCTCACCTTCGCACGCGTCTGCTACGGCGCGGTGAACGTCACCGCAGCGACGCGTGAAGCTTTCGTTGCCGCGCGCGTCGCGCAGCAGATCACGAGAAGTCGTACGAGACGCTCAGCCCGACCTTGACGCCGGTCCGGAAGCGGCTCGTGACGAAGTCGCCCTGCTTGAACAGGTAGTGGTCGTTCCACAGGTTCTCGAGGGAAACCTTGGCCGTGATGGGCTGGTCGAAGAGGTCGTCGAGGCGCCGGTACCAGACGAGGTCCACCTGGTTGCGCGGCTTCTCGATGATGTTCGGCAGCGGGTAGAAGCCGAGCGCGGTGATGCGCTCGCCCGACCGCGCGAACAGGAAGCGCGTGTTGCCGAAGGTCTCGGACGCGTACTCGAGCGCGAAGTTGAGCACGTAGGGCGACTGGCCCTGCAGCTCGTGCGTCGGCGTGGTGAGCGGGATCTGCAGAGGTCCGGTCTGCGCCTCGAGCTCGACCGACGACTGGATGTAGGCTGCGTTCAGCGTCGCGGTGAGCGGCGTGAGGTCGTCGGAGATGAAGCCGAAGTTCTTGCGCCCCTCGACCTCGAAGCCCCACAGCGTGCCGTCCTTCGCGTTGTCGAAGGAGTTCGCGAACGTCGATCCGACCGGCACGAGCACGGTCTCGATCGGCTTGTCGAGGATCTTGTAGAAGAAGCTCGCCGACACCAGCTCGAGTTGCGAGAAGAACCACTCCCAGCGCAGGTCGACGTTGTCGATGGAGGCCTGGACGAGATCCGGGTTGCCGACCGTCGTCCGCAGGCCGAGGGGCTCCGGGAACTGGATCGGCGACAGCTCGCGGAACTCGGGCCGCGACACCGTCTGGCTGTAGCCCGCGCGGACGTTCATGTCGCTACGCGGCGTGACGATCAGGTTGATGCCGGGGAGCGGGTTGGTGTTGTTGATGATCGTCGTGGTGTTGTACTTCGCGTTCAGCGGCTCCTTGCCGACCGTGTAGGTCTTGAGGTCGATGTAGGAGTACTCGGTGCGCACGCCGGCGACGAGTCGCACCAGGTCGCGCCACAGCGGCAGGTCGAACATGCCGTAGAAGCCCGCGATCTCCTCGGTGGCCTTGAACGAGTCGCGCCGGCTGGTGTTCTCCTGGAAGGTCAGCTGGTTGTCGAGGATGTTGTCCGGGTCCAGCAGGACGTCGGGCGGCTGCGACAGGTCCTGTCCGCGCGGGCGGTAGGAGAAGTTGCGCAGGTTCGAGTTGCGGTCGCGGTAGGTGAACGCGGGCCCGAACTTGAACTTTCCGGTGAGCCCGTCCCAGGCGTCGGTGCCGGGCAGCGCCATCGGGAACGGCACGGTGAAGTCGACCGCCGAGTCGGTCATCTTCTCGTCGATGTCGTACCAGACGCGGGTCCCGCTCGGCGGCTGCGTCGAGAACAGCGGCGGGTCGTTGGCGAGCTCGTAGGCGACGGTGCGCGAGTCGGGAATCTCCTGGGTCGTGTAGGTGAAGGCGCTGCGCCAGTCGATGTCGATCACGTCGAGGGCGTGCTGGCCGGCGAGCTGTCCGAAGGCGAGCTGCTGCTGCGTGAACTGCAGGCGCGTGAGCGCGATCTCCTGCTGGTTCGTGTTGGTGCCGTCGCCGAAGTACACCTGATCGAGCGAGCGCAGGTTGTAGAGCGAGCGGAACGTGACGCGGTTCTTCGCGTCGATCTCGTACGCGGACGTCAGCACGCCGCCCAGCGTCGTGTAGTGGTTCGCCAGGTTGTACTTGAAGTTCTCCTGCGGCGTGAAGGTCGGGTTCGGGTCGCCCTGGTTGCAGCCGGACTCGCAGATGATGATCCGCTCGATCAGCGGATCCTGGACCTGGAAGTCGTTCTTCCAGATGGTCGCGAAGTTCACCCCGAACGGGCCCCAGGAGTTGCCGATCGAGAAGTTGATCGCGCCGTTCGGCGGCGCGGTCTCGGTGTCCTTGGTCCACACGTTGTTCAGCGCGCTGGCGAGCTTGTACTGCTCGGGGGGCGGGAGCACGCCGAACAGCGGCTTCTTGCCGAAGACGCCCGGCAGGCCCTTCGCGGTGTTGATGCCGAACGGCTGTCCGGCGCCGCCCTGGCCGTCGTAGCTGTTGAAGTCCTGGAACGTGGCGCTGGTGTTGGCGGCGAGCGACATGCCGATCTTGGCCTGGAACTCGGTCGGGAACGACACCAGGTTGATGTCCACCAGGCCGCCGGCGAAGTCGCCGGGGAGATCGGGCGTGTACGACTTGGTGATCGCGAGCGACGCGATGAAGTCGGCCGGGAACAGGTTCAGGGGCACGACGCGCCGATTCGGGTCGGTGCTCGACAGGCGGCTGCCGTTCAGCAGCGCGCTCGAGTAGCGCTCGCCGAGGCCGCGGACGAAGATGAAATCGTCCTTCACGGTGACGGCGGGAACGCGCGTCACGACCTCGGCCGCGTCCGAGTCCGGTGACTTCGCGATCGTCTCTGCGCTGATCGTCTCCTGTACCGCCTCCGCCTTCTGGCGGGTCAGGATCTGCGTCGCCTCGGCGGCCCGGTCGGCGCGCGCGACCACCTCGACCACCTCGACGCCGGCCTGACCTTCCGGGGCGAGCGTCGTGTCGGCCAGGGTGGTCTGGTTCGGCTTCACCGTGATCTTGGTGATGCGGGCGCTCTGGAAGCTCGGTGCGAAGATCCGCACCTCGTACTCGCCGGGCGGCACCTTGAAGCTGAACTTGCCGTCGAGATCGGTGCGCGTGGTGTTCTTCTTTCCGATCAGCTCGACGCCCGCGTCGATCACGGGGTCGCCGCTCACGACGTCGAGCACCGACCCAGAGATGAGGCCCTGAGGGCTGCTCGCGGGGGCCGCGGCGGGGGGCGGCGGGGCGGCGGCCGGCGCCG
>VGTK01000055.1 GCA_016874715.1 Deltaproteobacteria bacterium
CGCGCGGGCGCCAGGCGCGGTTGCGGGCGCCGCGCCGGGCGCGGCCGGAGTCACGTCGAGCGGAACGGTCTCGACCACTTCGAGCCCGAAGCCCGGCAGGCTGACCAGCCGGCGGCGGTAGTTGCTGATCAAGCGGATCTTGCCGACCCCCAGGTCGCGCAGGATCTGCGCACCGATGCCGTACTCGCGAAACTCCTTGAGCCGCCCGCTCGACATGGTGCTCGGCTTCGCCGCGTCCGGATTCTCGTCGGCGCCACCGGTGTCGCCCCGCGGCTCGAACATCTCCGTGCCCTGCTCGCGCTTCAGGTAGAGAACGACGCCCCGGCCCTCGTCGGCGATGATCTGCATCGCGCGGTGGAGCAGCTCACCGGTGTTGCGCTTCACGAACGCGAAGACGTCGCCCGGCAGGTACTCGGCGTGTGCGCGCACCAGCGTCGGTTCGTCGGGGCGGATGTCGCCCTTCACCAGAGCGAGGTGCTCTCCGCCGTCGACGTCGCTGCGGTAGACGCAGGCGCGGAACTCGCCGCCGTAGCGACTCGTAATCGGCGCCTCGGCGACGCGGTGTACGAGCGAGTCGTGCTGCAGGCGGTACTGGATCAGGTCGGCGATGGTGACCAGCTTGAGATCGAAGCGCGCTGCGAAGCGCTTGAGGTCGGCGAGGCGCGCCATGGTGCCGTCGGCCTTCATGATCTCGCAGATCACGCCGGCCGGCTTGAGCCCCGCGAGGCGCGCGAGATCGACGGCCGCCTCCGTCTGACCGGTGCGCACCAGGACACCGCCGTCACGCGCGCGGAGCGGGAAGATGTGCCCAGGCGTACGGATGTCGCTCGGCGTCGCGCCGTCCGCGACCACCGTGAGAATGGTCCTGGCGCGGTCGCGCGTCGAGATCCCCGAGCCGATGCCGTGCCGGGCGTCGATCGACACCGTGAATGCGGTACCCAGCGGGGCCGTGTTCTCGGCGACCATCATCGGCAGGCCGAGCTCACGGAGCTTTTGCTCGGTCACCGGCAGGCAGATCAGACCCCGGCCCTCGGTGGCCATGAAGTTGATGGCCTCGGGCGTGGCCTTCTCGGCGGCCATGCACAGGTCGCCTTCGTTCTCCCGGTCCTCGTCATCCATGACGATGACCATGCGACCGGCCTTGTACTCGGCGATCGCCTCCTCGATGGTCGCGATCGAGCTACGCTTCTGGCTCGGCTCGGCGGTGGTTGCGGGCAGCTCGTTAAACACGGCCCGATGAGTCAACACCCGGCGGTCGGGCCGTGCAAGATCCGTCTCGGTTGACCGTCGGGTGGCAGCCGGGCATGGCTCGCGCATGGCGGGACCACTCGAGGGAACGAAGGTCGTGGAGCTCGGCTTCTGGGTCGCAGGCCCCGCCACGGCGGGGATCCTGGCCGACTGGGGCGCGTCGGTCGTGAAGATCGAGCCCCCGCGCGGCGACCCGTTTCGCGGCATCTTCATGTCGGCGGTGGGGATCGACGTCCCGTTCAATCCGCCGTTCGAGCTCGACAATCGCGGCAAACGCTCGATCATCCTCGATCTGCGACGTGACCAGGCGCGCGCGATCGCCCGCGAGCTGATCGCCGGCGCCGACGTGTTCGTCTCCAATCTGCGCCCCGCCGCCCTCGAGAAACTCGGGCTCGACTACGCGACCCTGTCGCGCGAGCACCCCGAGCTCGTCTACTGCTCGGTGACCGGCTACGGCGTGACCGGCCCGGACCGCGACCGTCCCGCATACGACATCGGCGCGTTCTGGTCGCGCGGCGGCGTCGCCGCGATGCTCACCCCCGAGGGGCACGAGCCCCCCGTGCAGCGCGGCGGCATGGGCGATCACACGACGGCGATCACGGCCGCGAGCGCGATCTGCGCGGCGCTGGTCGCCCGCGCCCGTACGGGCAAGGGGCAGCACGTGGTGACGTCGCTGCTGCGCGCCGGGATGTACGTCGTCGGCTGGGACGTCGCGACCCGACTCCGCTTCGGCTACGTGGCGCCACCCGGCACGCGGAGCGCATCGCCGAATCCGATCGCCAACAGCTACCGCGCGGGCTGCGGTCGGTGGTTCTGGCTGATCGGGCTCGAGGCCGACCGGCACTGGCCGGACGTGTGCCGGGCGGTCGAGAGGCCGGACCTGCTCACGGATCCGCGCTCGGTCGACATCGTCAAGCGTCGTGAGCACGCCTCCGAGGTCGTGCGGATGCTCGAAGGCGAGTTCGCCAGGCGGCCGCTCGACGAGTGGGCGGCCATCTTCGATCGCGAGGGCGTCTGGTGGTCGCCGGTGCAGACCTGCGACGACATCGCGAACGACCCCCAGGTCCGAGCGAGTGGCGGCGTGGTCCCTTTCGATGCGGCGGTGGGGCTCCCCGAGCAGCTGGCGACGCCGGTCGACTTCCTCGGCACGCCGTGGGAGGCCGCGCGAGAGGCCCCCGAGGCCGGTCAGCACACCGAGGAGATCCTGCTCGAGCTCGGCCGCGACTGGGACTCGATCGCCGGGCTCAAGGAGGCCGGCGTGATCCCCTGACGACCGTCGGGCGCTTCACTCCACCGTGACGCTCTTGGCGAGGTTGCGAGGCTGGTCGACGTCGCTGCCGCGGTACACCGCGATCGAGTACGCGAGCAGCTGCAGCGGGATCACGAGCAGGATCGGCGCGAGCAGGTGGTTGACCTGCGGGATCGTGATGACCTCCCAGGCGACCTCGTCGAGCTCCGGCGACGGCGCATCGGTCAGCGCGATGATGCGCCCGCCACGCGCCTCGACCTCCTTCAGGTTCGAGAGCGTCTTCGGGTACATCGGGTCCTTCGGGAGCAGGACGACGACCGGCAGCTGCTCGTCGATCAGCGCGATCGGCCCGTGCTTCATCTCGCCGGCCGGATAGCCCTCGGCGTGGATGTACGAGATCTCCTTGAGCTTCAGCGCACCCTCGAGCGCGATCGGGTAGTTGATGCCGCGGCCGAGGTACAGGAAGTCGCTCGCGTGGCCGTACTTCTTGGAGATCTTCTCGATCTGCTTGCTGCGCGTGAGCGTTTCCTGAACGAGGCTCGGCAGGTTCACCAGGTCGGCGACGAGCCCCCTGCCCCGGTGCTCGTCGAGCCGCCCGACCTGGCGCCCGAGATAGAGCGACAGCAGGTAGAACGCGGTCAGCTGGGTGGTGAACGCCTTGGTGCTCGCGACCGAGATCTCGGGCCCGGCGTGCGTGTAGAGG
The DNA here is from genome assembly GCA_016874715.1 of Deltaproteobacteria bacterium. GTDB lineage: Bacteria > Desulfobacterota > Binatia > UBA12015 > UBA12015 > VGTK01. The sequence goes on from VGTK01000055.1 coordinate 3,201, forward strand.
ACGCCGTTCGCGCGTCGCGGGATCGACGCGTCGACCACGTTGCAGATCGCCAGCACCTTCGCGCCCGCACTGCGTGCCTCCTCCACCGCGGCCAGAGTGTCGGCGGTCTCGCCGGACTGCGACACCGCGATCAGCAGCACGTCGGGACCGAGAATGGGCTGCCGGTAGCGGAACTCGCTCGCGTAATCGACGTCGACCGGGATACGGGTCATCTCCTCGAGCAGGAACTTGCCGACCAGGCACGAGTGCCACGCGGTGCCGCACGCCGTCAGGTAGATCCGCTTGATGCCCGACCAGTCCAGGCCGAGCGCGTCGAGCTCCGGCAGCGCGACGTCGCCCTCCTCCTGGCGGATCCGCCCGAGCATCGTGTCGATCATCGCCTGCGGCTGCTCGTGGATCTCCTTCGCGAGAAAGTGCTTGTAGCCGCCCTTCTGCGCCGTGACCGGGTCCCAGGTGATGTGCTTCGGCGCGCGCTCGACCGGTTCGCCGTCGAACGTGGTGACCTTCACGCCGTCGCGTGACACTTCGGCCATCTCGCCGTCCTCGAGGAACAGCACCTCGCGCGTGTGGTCGAGAATCGCGGGGATGTCCGACGCGATGAAGTTCTCGCCCTTGCCGAGGCCGATGACGATCGGCGTCGCGGTCTTCGCCGCCAGGAGCCGGGTCTTGTCGTCGTCGCACAGCACGACGATCGAGAACGAGCCGTGCAGCTGCTTCACCGTTGCGCGCGCGGCTTCCAGGAACGGCAGCCCTTCGGACATCCGCTCGTCGATCAGCTGCGAGATGACCTCGGTGTCGGTCTCGGACTGGAACGTCCGGCCCTTGCTCTCCAGCGCGGCCTTCAGCTCGAGGTAGTTCTCGATGATCCCGTTGTGGATGACGACGACCTTGCCCGCACGGTGGGGGTGGGCGTTCTCCTCCGAAGGGCGTCCGTGGGTCGCCCAGCGCGTGTGGCCGAGGCCGATCGCGCCTTGCAGCGGCCTGTCGCGCAGCAGCTTCTCGAGGTTGTCGAGCTTGCCGACGCAGCGCCGGATGTCGACCTGGCCGTCGACCAACGTCGCGATCCCGGCCGAGTCGTAGCCGCGATACTCGAGCCGGCGCAGGCCGTCGACGATGATCCGGCTCGCCTCCTGCTCGCCGATGTAGCCCATGATTCCGCACATAGGTGGGGGTTCCCGCTTTCTCCGTGGCTCGTCGAGAAGACTACCCTTCGGTAATCGGACCGGACAATGCCGGCCTTTAGGACGGCCACGGGATGCGGCCCGCCAGTGTGTCGGCGCAGCGCGCGCGCAGCGCCGACCACGATGGTGGCATCACCGGCCGTTGACAGCGAGGCCTAACCGGCGTCGGGGAGGCAGACGCCCGTTTCGACCGGGCCCCCTTTCGACCGCGCCCTCTCATGACACGAACCGAACGCACCTACTACGTCGTCGTGGCGCTGTGGAACCTGCCCGGGTGGTTCATGCACCCGGTGTACCCGATCTTCCTGCAGAGCCGTGGGCTGGACCTCTTCGAGGTCGGGCTGATCCTCGCGATTTTCCAGTTCGGGACGTTCCTCTTCGAGGTGCCGACCGGTGCCGTCGCGGATCTCTACGGCCGCAAGGTCTCGTTCCTGCTCTCGTGCCTGGTCCGCATGGCGGCGTTCTCGATGTACTCGGTCGCCGATGGATTCGCCGCGTGCGCGATCGCCGAGCTGGTCGACGCGATCGGGGTGACGCTGGCCAGCGGCGCCATCGACGCCTGGGCCGTGGACGGCGTTCGTGCCGAGGGCGACCACCGGCCGGCGGACCGGATGTTCGCGCGCTCGCAGGCGATCGTTCGCGCCGTGATGGTCGCTGGCGGCGTCGCCTGCGGCTACCTCGCCGACAGCTTCGGCTTCACCGCGACGTGGCTCGTCGCGGCATCGTTCGACGGACTCGCGTTCCTCGTCGGGCTGGTCGCCATGCGCGACGACCGCGGCGACCGCCGGGCGTCGCGTCTCGCCGCCCCGCGGTCGCTCTGGACGACGGTGACCGGAGGCATCGTCGCCGTGCGCGACCACGCCGTGCTGCGCATGCTGTGCCTGCTGACCCTGCTCGGGGCGGCCGCGCTGATGCCGGTCGTGCTGTACTGGCCGCCGCGGCTGGAGGAGATGTCCGAAAGTGGATTCTGGCTGCTCGGGTGGGCGTGGGCGCTGTTCAACCTCGGGGCCGTCGTCGGCTCGCTCCTGGTCGTGCCGGTTCTGCGGCGGGTGCGCCGCGAGTGGGCGCTGCTCGGCATGGCGGTGTGGCGCGCCTCCTGTCTCGTGGTCGCGGCGCTGGCTGGCACCGTCTGGCCGATGGTGGGGGCGATCGTTCTCATCGAGCTCGGGACCGCCGCTCGGCAGCCGATCCTCACGGCGTGGCTGAACGAGCACGTGGGCGAGGATCTCCGCGCGACCGTGCTCTCGGTCGGCGGCATGGCGTTCATGCTCGGCGGCTCGCTCGGTCTCGTCGTGATCGGCGGCGTGGCACGCAGCCAAGGGATTCCGGCCGCCTGGCTCGTGTGTGCCGCGTTGTTCGCCGCGATGGCGCCGCTGTACCTCGTGCTCGGCCGTGTCGCGGCGCGAGAGGGATCGCGCGCGCGGGCGTCGGCCTCGCGCGCGGCGCGTGCCTGAGCGCAGTGCCGATCAGAGGTTTTTTGCCGGTGCCTTCCGCTTGCGGAAGCCCTCGACCCAGCCCGCGCGCCGCTGATCCGGCTTCGGGTTGAACGCGAGGGCGCCGGGCTCGACGTCGTGACGCACGGTGGTCCCGGTCGCGACGTAGGCGTCGTCGCCGATCGTCACCGGAGCCACCAGCTGGCTGTCGCTACCGATCTGCACCCGGTCGCCGATCACCGTGCGGTGCTTTGCGAAGCCGTCGTAGTTGCAGGTGATCGTGCCGGCGCCGATGTTACTCGCGCGGCCGATCGTCGCGTCGCCGAGGTAGGCGAGGTGGTTCGCCTTCGTGCCGGCGCCGATCTCCGATTTCTTCACCTCGACGAAGTTTCCGATATGCACGTCCTCGTGCAGCACGGCACCCGGGCGCAGCTGTGCGAACGGCCCGATGATGGCACCGCTGCCGATCTTCGCCTCGGCGAGGACCACCATCGGTCGCAGTCGCACGCCGTCGGCGAGCTCGCAGTCGGTGACGTACGCGTCGCCCTCGAGCGTGCAGTCGCGACCGATCGTGGTGCGTCCGTGCAGGTGCACGCCGGGGCCGATCACGGTGTCGGCGCCGATCGTCACCGACGGGTCGACGTATGCCGTCGCGGGATCGAGGAACGTCACCCCCGCCGCCATGTGAAGGGCGACCACCTTCTGGCGCAGCACGGCCTCGAGGCGCGCGAGCTCGGCGCGCGAGTTGATGCCGGCGACCTCGTGCGGATCGACCGCCTCGGTCACCAGCGGACCGCCGCGTCCGACTGCGGTCGCGACGATGTCCGTCAAGTATAGCTCGCCCTGCGCGTTGTTCGGCGTCAGGCCGGCGAGCGCCTCGGCGAGGAAACCGCTCTGCACGCAGTAGATGCCGGGGTTCACCTCGCGGATCGGCTTCTGCTCGGCGGTCGCATCGCGCTCCTCGACGATCGCCTCGAGCCATCCCGCGTCGTTGCGCACGATGCGTCCGTAGCCGAAGGGATCCTCGACCATGGTGGTGAGGAGCGACAGCAGCGCGCCTTGCTCGCGGTGGCGGCGCACGAGGCGCTCGAGCGTCGCGGTCTCGAGCAAGGGAACGTCGCCGTAGACGATGACGACGTCGCCCGTGAACCCGCGGAGCTTCGCATCGCTCGCGACGCCGACCGCGTGTCCCGTGCCGCGCTGCTGGCGCTGCAGGGCGAAGCCCGCGCCGTAGCCGCCGCACGCGCCCTCCACCGCCTCGGCCTGGTGCCCGACGACGACGACGGTGTGCTGCGCGCCGAGCGGGGCGCACGCATCGAGCACGTGCCGGATCAGCGGCTTGCCGCCGAGATGGTGCAGCACCTTCGCGTGCGCGGACTTCATCCGCGTTCCCTGCCCTGCCGCCAGAACGACGACGGCGAGGCGCGCGTCGCGCGTTTCCGAGACCGATTGTCCGCTCATTGCCCGACCTTCAGAGCCCCGCTCTCGATCTGCTTCTGCGCATCGGCGACGCGCTTCTGCACGTCCGCGGGGATCCGATCCGCGAGCTTCGGGTTGATCACGAAGCCGATGACGCCGCTCGCGAGGTCCTCCTCGAGAACGCGGCCAGTGAACTTCTTGTCCTGCACCTCGCGCGCGACCTGCAGGAACGCCTTCGGGATGGAGATGGTCGCGCTCGCGAGAACGGTGGCCGGCGCGACGTCGCTCTGGTCGCGGTTGGTGCCGAACGCGAGCACTCCGTTCGCCCCCGCCGACTGGAACACCCCGAGGCCGGCGGCGTCCGCGTTCTGCAGCACGAAGTCCGCACCCTGTGCGATCAACGCGTCGGTCGCGGCCTTCGCCGCGGCGACGTCCTCGAAGCTGCCGGTGTACGCCTCGGCGACGACAAAATTTGGATTGACGGACTTCGCGCCCGCGCTGAAGCCATCGAACGTGGTGCGGATCACCGGCAGCTTGATGCCGCCGACGCAGCCCGCGCGGCCGGTCTTCGAGAGCGACGCCGAGACGATGCCCGCGAGGTACGTCGCCTGGTCGAGGTGGAACGTCATCGACCCGACGTTGGCCGCGTGCACGCTGCCGGAGCTCACGACGAACGCCGTGTTCGGGAACTCCTTACCCACCTGCATCGCGGGGTCCTGGAACTCGAAGCCGTGCCCGAAGACGAGGTCGTAGCCCTGCTCCGCGTAGTCGCGGAAGCCCTGCACGAACTCGCTCGGCGTTCCAGTCTGCACGTTGCTGACCTCGGCCCCGAGCTCCTTCTTGACGAGCTGCAGGCCGTCGTAGGCGCTGGCGTTCCAGCCGCCGTCGCTGATCGGTCCGGGCGTGAGGAGTGCGACGCGGAACGGGCGCTGGCCGCCGGAGCCGCCGCCGTCCCGCTGGCAGCCCGCGATCGCGAGGACGGCGAAAGCGATTGCCGCGGCGCGCGCGAGCCGGCCGCTCATGCGCTCAGGTTCCGGTAGCCGCCGCGGAAGTAGAGCAGCGGGTCGGCGTCCGAGCCGACCGCGATCTCGACCGCCTCGCCGACGTAGATCGTGTGGTCGCCGGCCTCGAACGTGTAGCGCACCCTGCAATCGAGGAAGGCGATGGTGTCGGTGAGGATCGGGCAGCCCGTGACGCCGATGCGGTAGCCGACGCCGGTAAACTTGTCGCCGCCCGACTTCGCGAAACGCCGCGACAGCGTCTCCTGCTGGTTCGCGAGGATGTTCACCGCGAAGCTCCGCGACGCGTCGAACAGCGGGTAGCTGTCGGACTTCTTGTCGATGCACACCAGCAGCAGCGGCGGGTCGAGCGAGACCGACGCGACGGCGTTCGCGGTGAGGCCACCGAGCTTGCCCGCGCCGTCGTGCGACGTGACGACGGTGACGCCGGTCGCGAAGTGGCCCATCACCCTGCGGAACTCGAGTTGATCGACGGACATGCGGCTTCTCCTGGGTTGCGGCGTGCCAAGGCGCTGCTGCCGTGGCCGGCCGCAGCGCACCTGTTTACCCGGACCTCGGCGCCTTGCCAACGCGCACGACGCACCACGCACTGGCCACGGGATGGTATAGGGACGCGCGTGGAAAGGATCGCCGGGTGGAGGACGAGCGTTCGCGGCGCGCTCGCTCTCCTGCTGCTGCTCGTGCCTCTCGCATGCACCCGGGCCTCGACGTCGGAGACGACGGGGACGCTCGGGGCACCGCCGCGCGACGACCGTGCTCCACTCGAGTGGGCGCGCGCCGAGCCGTGGGTGATCGTGATACGGCGCTCGTGCAGGACTCTCGGCGTCTATCGCAACGGCGAGTGGGTGCGGACCTTCGACAAGATCGCGTTCGGCCGCGTTCCCGGCGTCAAGGTGCACGAGGGCGACCGCCGCACGCCGAACGGCTTCTACCGCATCGTCGGCAAGCGTCCGCACGCGCGCTGGGCGCGCTTCATGCTGCTCGACTACCCGAACCTCAGCGATCGCGACGACCATCGCCGCGCCCTCGAGGACGGGCTCGCGGCGGCAGGTCCCGGCGGCGAGGTCGGCATCCACGGCACCGACAAGGAGCGCTTCAACCAGCTCGGGATCGACTGGACCTTCGGCTGCGTCGCGCTCATGAACGACGACGTCGTCGAGCTCTACGACATGGTGCCCAGCGGCACACTGGTCCTGATCGAGGACTGATCCCGAACCCCGCAGCGTCCGCCGTCCCTCGACGAGGCCTGTCTCCACTGGCCCGAACGGAAGCGGAGCATGGCCCACGGTGCGGACCCGTGGTGGGCGAGCGATCCGGCCGCTGCTCGAGTCCCCGAACCCGGCAAGGACCGCCTCGGTCCAGGCGCCGAAGTGCCTGCCGTCCGAGCTGGTCCACTTCACGAGCACGCGCGGACAAGACAAGATTCTCTTCGCGTACGACCATCCCGTGCGGTCGTTCGACCGCTGCCTTGCCGAAGCGGAGGAGCCGCCGCCGCGCGACGGCGTGCTCGCGAAGTGCCTGCGCGGCAACGCGCTCTCCGTCTTCGACGGGAGCTGCGCGCTCGCACGTCGCACGACGCGGTGCAGCGTCGGTGCCCGCCCACGTCTTGTATCGGCGCGATCGGCCTCTTACTGTTGCGCCTTTCCGGCGACCCGTGCCGATCACGCGCGCGTGTCCCGCCCGTCGGGGCCAAGGAGCGGAATGTCCGACTACATCGCTGACGAGACCGGCCCCGACGCCGCTCCGATCGAGAGAATCGAGCAACTCCTCGAGCACTTCGAGCGCGGAGCGAAGCCGCGCTCGAAGTTTCGAGTCGGCACGGAGTACGAGAAGGCCGCCGTCGACCGGCGCACCGGGAGGGCGATTCCCTTCTCGGGCTCGCGAGGCGTGGAGACCGTGCTGCGGAAGCTCGCGGACCGCTACGGCTGGGAGCCGCTGGAAGAGGAGGGGCGCACGATCGGGCTCTCCGGCGGCCGGGGCGAGATCACGCTCGAGCCCGGCGGCCAGATCGAGCTGTCGGGCGAGCCGTACGAGACGCTGCACGAGGCGGACGAAGAGTTGCGCGAGCACGTGCAGCAGATCGTGACCGTCGGCGACGAGCTCGACATCGCGTTCCTGGGCCTCGGCATCCAGCCGTTCAGCCCCCTCGAGGAGATCGAGTGGGTGCCGAAGAAGCGCTACGGGATCATGGGCCCGTACATGGCGAAGGTCGGCTCGATGGGCCAGCGGATGATGAAGCAGACCGCGACGGTCCAGGTGAACCTCGACTTCGAGAGCGAGTCGGACGCGATGCAAAAGATGCGGGTCGCCACCGGCATCGGCCCGATCCTCAACGCGCTGTTCGCGAACTCCCCGCTCAGCGACGGCAAGCCCAACGGCTACCTGTCGTACCGTGGTCACATCTGGACCGACACCGACAACGACCGCTCCGGCATCCTGCCGTTCGTGTTCGAGCCTCGGGCCGGGTTCGCCGACTACGTCGAGTGGGCGCTCGACGTCCCGATGTACTTCGTCAAGCGTGGCAAGACGTACCACGACCTGACCGGAGTCCCGTTCCGGCGCTTCTGGAAGGAGGGCGCGAGCGGGCTCCGCGCCACCGTCGGGGACTTCGCCCTGCACCTGTCGACGCTGTTTCCCGAGGTTCGGCTCAAGCAGTACATCGAGCTGCGCATGGTCGACAGCCAGCCGCCCGAGTCGATGCTCGCGCTGTCGGCGATCGCGAAGGGTGTGCTCTACGAGCCCGACTGCATGCTCGGCGCCTGGGACCTCGTGAAGGACTGGAGCCTCGAGGAGAGGGTCCGCCTCAACGCAGCGGTGCACCGCACCGCGCTCGCGACGCCGGTGCGTCGCTACCGCGTCCGGGACCTCGCCTGCGAGCTGCTGGACATCGCGGAGGAGGGCCTGAGGCGCCAGCAGCGCCGGGACGCGCGCGGCGAGACCGAAGCCGTTTACCTCGAGCGCGTGCGCGACGACGCACGGCGCGGTCGCTGTCCGGCGGAGCAGGTGCTCGAGAGGTGGAACGCCAGGCGGCGGGACGCCGCCGGTCTCGTGGAACTCACCGCGTATCGGCTTCCAGCGGCCGCCTGAACCCGCGTGCCGGGCTCAGGCGGCCGCCGGAAGCGGAGCTCCGTCAGGAGGCGCTGGGCGGCTTCATGAACTTCTGCGCTTCGACGTCGGCGGGCAGGACGGATTTGTCCTCGAGGTTCACCTTCCAGCTCGCGCGGTGGTTCGAGCTGCCCTCCTTCCAGGTGAGCTCGACCTTGTAGAGCGGACCCTCGTCGTGCTTCGAGTTCCACGAAAACTCGCCGAGGAAGCCCCCCTTCTCGCGCGCGGCGTTGCCCAACGCGATGGTCTGATGGGCGAGGTTGAACTGCATGCCGGGGCCCTTGAACTCGCGGACCATCTGGAGGGCTTCCTGCTCGCGCCCGTCCCACTGCACGCCGAGCTGGATCGCGATGAAGTAGATGAAGGCGATCGTGCCCAGGGCGAGCGAGCCCCAGCCGAGGATCGCCGCCATGTGGCTGCCCTTCTGGGTATGATTGCTTGACGTCACCGGATCGGCCATGGTCGATTCGTTCTCCTCACGGGGTTGAATTCCCGGGCGTATCGCAGAGCGTGGCGGCGCGCAAAGCCTCTCTCCACGGCGGGCAGCCCCACAGCGGACGCCGACGGTGACGCCATCGCACAAGAATTAGCCACGCTCACATTTTTTTAGAAGCAAAATTCATTTGGTCGCGGCGATGCGACGGCACTAACTTTCGCCGGCAATGGGGGCCCGCCCGCTGTGATGCAGGGCGGATGAATCCGCTCGGGGGAGGACGCGGTTCATGAATGGGAAGATGCGGTCACGAGCCTCGGGAATGCAGGATCGTTCCGGCGGGCTGTTCGAGCCGGATGTTCTGCTTCCGGGACAGTTCTTTTCGTTCTTCCGCAAGGAGGCCGGCTTCGACCGGGAGCGCCGGCTGATGCTCGCGGTGCTCGAGGACGCCATCGACTGTTTCCAGAAGTACGCGCACACCAACGATCTGCGTGGGCGCCAGATGTTCCTGGAATCGTACGAGTGGATCATGTCGCCGGACAAGCGCTGGCTGTTCTCGTTCGAGAACATCTGCCAGATCGTGGACATGAACCCCGACTACATCCGTCAGGGCCTGAGCCGCTGGCGCACGCAGAATGCGAAGACGGCGATGACGCTGCCACCGGAGCTCGGGGGCCGCGACGTGCAGGTGGCTCCGGCCTGCTGAAGATGGACGACGGCGCCGCCGCGGCCTCTTCCCGAGGCAGAGGCGGCGCCGCCACCCGCTAGCGCGGATCGGCGGTCAGGGGCCGTCTTGCCTCTTCGACCGTCGCGCGAGACGGAAGGCGAACGTCCGTCGGAGCCATGTGCTCGACCCCCGGGCGTCCGCCGGGTGAGCCCTGGACGCCCCCGCGTGCGGCGCTACCCGGAGCCGGGCGAAGGACCTCACGGTCGATCGCATCGGGGACATCCATGGGTGAGGAGGGGGCCGCTTCGTGGCTCTCCGCGTCAGCGTCGCGCAGCGACGGCGCGGCAACGCGCCCCGCGCTCCGCGCACCGAGGGTAACGTCGACCGGCATGCCGGTCTGCGCGAGCGCGGCCGCCCGCAGCAGCTCCTCGTCGACGAGGCTCATGAGGCCTTGCCGCTCGAGCATGGTTCGGGTCTCGCGGTACATCCCGGGCTTCATCCCGTAGAGGTCCTTGTGCACCTCGACGAAGACCCGCCCGTCGCGCATGCCGACCTTGATGGGCTGGTAGACGAACGCGCCCGGAGTGCCGACCGGGATCATCGGGTAGAGCTTCTCGATGTCCTCCGGGTAGAGGCGAACGCAGCCGTGGCTCACGAGCATCCCCACCCCCCACGGGATGTTCGTGCCGTGGATGCCGTACAGATCGAGCGTGAGACGCATGCGGTACTTGCCCAGGGGATTCTGCGGGTCGCCGCCCGCGATCGAGGTTTCGCTGTAGCCCTTGTCGGCGATGCGCTCCTTGCGGATCGACTCCGGGATGACCCAGGTCGGGTTGACCGACTTCTCGCGCACGCTGAACTTCCCGGTCGGCGTCTTCCACTCCTCGCGGCCGAGTCCGACGGGGAAGGTCACGACGGTGCGCGGGCCGCCCTTCGCGGGGGGGTAGTAGTAGAGCCGCATCTCGGGGACGTTGACGACGATCCCCTCGTAGCTGCCGTTCGGCAGGATGAACTCGTGCGGCACGATCACCGGCTTCTCGAAGTGGCCGGGGATCCACTCGTCGACGCCCGGGTTCGCGTCGACCAGCTCGTTGTAGCCGAGGCCGAAATAGCGGGCGAGGTCGAAGAAGGTGTCGCCCTTCTCGGGACGGTACTCGACCTCCTCGCCGATCACCGTGCGCTCCCCGCCTTCCGGACCGGCCTTGCCCGGGGGCACGAAGGTGTAGGTCTGCACCTCCCGCGGCCAGAAGTCCTCCTCGACCCACTTGCGCGCAGCGGCGTCCCGCACGGCTGCGAGAACGATCGCGACTCCGGCCGCGACGACCGCGGCGCGCCTCCACGACGACGAGATGCTGGTCCGAGCGAGTTGCAAGTGTAGCTTCCCTTCCACTCCTCCAAGGCCCGACGGCAACCTATCGGCAGAGTACGGGCCTGACAATCTGGCCGGGGAGCCGTCGTCCCCCGCCGCGCGGGCTCAGCCCGGCGGGGGCTCGCCGGAGTAGCGCGCGCGGGGGCGGATCAGGCGGGCCTCCTGGTACTGCTCGAGGCCGTGTGCGATCCAGCCGATGGTGCGACCGATGCCGAGCAGGGCGAGCGACGAGCCCGGCGGCAGGCGGAGCGCGCGGCACAGCGTCACGACGCCGAAGTCGACGTTGGGCATCAGCCCGGTGAGGTCGCGCACCGCATGGACCAGAGAGCTCGCGAGGCCGACGTCGCGCGCGCGGCCGTGCTGCTCGCTGACGAGCTGCAGGAGAAGCGCACCGCGCGGGTCGCCCGCGGGATAGAGCGGGTGTCCGAAGCCCGGGATCGCCTCCCCGCGGCGCAGCCGTGCCTCGACGACGCGGCGCGCGCCGGCGGCGTCGCCGGCCTCCTCGAGGAGCGCCTCCGCGCGCTCGCAGGCACCGCCATGCTTGGTCCCCTGCAGCGCGGCCAGGCCGGCGAGCACGAGGGCGTACGGCGTCGAGCCGGCCGACGCGACGCAGCGGGCCGTGAAGCTCGATGGGTTGATGCCGTTGTCGGCATACAGCACGAGCGCGGCGCGCAGCAGGGCGCGATCGCCGGCCGACGTGGTCGTCCACCCGCGCTGCAGCACCTCCGCGGTCTCGTCGCGTGACGGGCGCAGTCCGACCGCGGCGGCCGCCAGGATCCGCACGATCTTGAGCCCGATGCGCTGCACCGACGCCGGCTGGGAGTCGTAGGCGCCCGAGTCGCGCGCCGCGAGCAGCAGTATGACGAGCTGGAACGCCTCGAGGGGCGGCAGGGTGGCGGCGATGCGCAGCAGCGCCTTCCACTCTGGCGACGGCGACGGCAGCGGCTCCTCGGGCAGCGGCGCCTCGAGGTCTCCCGCCCAGAGCAGAGCCGCGACCTGCTCGAGCGTGTGGCTGACCGCGAGCGTGAGGACGTCCCGGCCGCGATAGTACAGACGGCCGTCGCGAATCAGCGACAACCGCGACTCGATGGCCGGCAGGCCCTGGTGCAGCGCCTCCTCCGCCGTGCGCGCCGGATCGCGCCGCTGCTCCTTCCGCTGCCGCAGGAGCCAGACGTCCTCCGCGACATAGCGGCGGCGCCGCGTTCCAGGCTCGGCACGCGAGCGCAGCAGGCCCCGGCTGACGTAGGCATAGAGGGTCGCGAGTGTCACCCCGAGCTCGCGCGCGGCGTCGTCCGCCGAGAGGTCTTCCACGGAGCAGACGTGTCAGATCTTGAGGTCGCAATCAACGTTGATCGTGTAATCTAGATTGACTCAATGTTCTCAATGTTGATGAGCTCCAGGTGCACAGCGAGAGAGGAGGACGGCGACATGGAGAGCATCGCGCGGGGACTGGCCGGAGTGGTTGCGGTCGCGACACGCATCAGCCACGTGGACGGCGCGCACGGCGTGCTGACGCTCGGGGGATACCCGGTGGAGGAGATCGCGCCCCGCGCGACCTACGAGGAGGCCGTGTTCCTGCTCTGGCACGGGCGCCTGCCCCGCCCGGACGAGGCGGACGAGCTGCACCACCGGCTTGCGACGCGGCGCTGGCTGCCCGCCGGGACCGTCACGCTGCTGCACGCCGCCGCCGTGCGCCGCCTGCCGATCATGGATGCCCTTCGCATGGCGGTGGACACCCTGCAGCTCGACGATGTCCCGGTCGGCCATGGTGATGCGAGCGCGACGCTGTCGAGCGCGATCGACGTCGTCGCACGGGTGCCGACCATCGTCGCGACCTACGTCCGGCTGCTCGCCGGCCGCCCGCCGGTCGCACCGGATGCCCGGCTGCGCCACGCGGCGAACTATCTCGCCATGCTGCGCGGCGAGCCGGCGCCCGCCGAGATCGTCCGCGCCCTCGAGACCTATCTCGTGACCGTCATCGATCACGGCCTCAGCGCGTCGACCTTCGCCGCACGCGTCGTCGTGAGCACGCGCTCGGACATGCTGTCGGCGATGGTCGGCGCGCTGGGTGCGTTCAAGGGCCCCCTGCACGGCGGTGCACCCGGGCCGGCGCTCGAGATGGTGTTTCGCATCCGCGAGCGGGCGGCCCGGTCGGGATGCCCGCTCGCGGAGGAGGCACGGCGCTGGACCGCCGAAGCGCTCGCCGGCGGCGAGCGGCTGATGGGATTCGGGCACCGGGTCTACTCCGTGCGCGACCCGCGCGCCGAGGTCCTGGCGGCGGCCGCAGCACGGCTGTTCGAGCGCGGCGGCGACGCGACCCTCCATGCCGATGCGCGGACCGTCGAGGCCGCGATCCTCGAGGTCCTCCACCACCGCAAGCCGGGCCGCCGCATCGAGACCAACGTCGAGTTCTACACCGCCCTGGTCCTGCACGGGGTGGGGCTCGAGCCGGGTCTGTTCACGCCGACCTTCGCTGTCTCCCGCGTCGGCGGCTGGACCGCCCACGTGCTCGAGCAGATCGCCGAGGACACCCTGCTGCGCCCGAGCTCGACCTACGTCGGCGAGATGCACGACCACTACATCCCGGCGGAGGCCGCGGCCGTGTAGCCACGACGCACGGCATCAAAGCGGCTCCGTCCGCGCTCAAGAGAGCGCTTCCCACGTCCGATAGCCTCGGTTATAAGGCAAACTTTGGCGGTTGGGGGGATGGGGGCGCGCATGTTGGATCGCGGGCGGGAGATCCGATTGACCGGTGCGGTTGCGATGGCACTGCTGCTCGGAGTCGCAGTCGCATCGGCGGCCGCGACGGAGCTGCCGGAACCGGCGATCACCGGTCGTGCCGCCGTCGTCCTCGACGGCAATACCGGGCGCGTGATCTGGGAGCGAGACGGGGACCGGCCGCTCCCCCCCGCGAGCACCACCAAGATCATGACCGCGATGCTGGCGCTCGAGAGCGGACGCCTCGACCGGACCTACGAGGTCAGCTCGTACGCGGCATCGCAGGCGCCGTCGAAGCTCGGCCTTCGCGCGGGCCAGCGCATGCAGCTCGAGGACCTCGCCTACGCGCTGATGCTCAAGTCCGCGAACGACGCCGCGGTGGTGGTGGCCGAAGGGCTCGCTGGAAGCGTGCCCGAATTCTCGGCGCTCATGAACCGGCGCGCGCGCGCGATCGGCGCCACCAGCACGAACTTCCAGAATCCGAACGGGCTGCCCGACGACGATCACGTGACCTCGGCGCACGACATGGCGCTGATCCTGCGCCACGCGCTCGAGGTACCGGGGTTCCGCGAGGTCGCCGGCAGTACCGTGAAGGTCGTCCAGGTCGAGGACACCAGCCTTCGTCCCGTAGCGCTACGCAGCAAGAACCGCCTGCTCAACGGGTACTTCGTCTCGGTGCTCGGCAAGACCGGCTACACGCGGGCTGCCGGCCGCTGCTTCGCCGGCGCCGCCGAGCTCAACGGGCGCCAGGTGATCACGGTGGTGTTCGGCGCGACCGACATGTGGGGCGATACCCGCAAGCTGATGGAGTACGGCTTCTCCACCTTCGACGAGACCGCTCCGGCGGTGCAGCTCGCGCTCGAGGAGGCGCGGCGCAACCCGCCGCGCACGGCCGTGGCGAAGGCACGGAGCCCGCGTCGCCGCGCGACCGTCGTCGCGAGCCGGAGCCGCCGGGCGAGGTCGGTCGCGACGCGGACGGCGAGTGCTTCGACCAAGCTCCGGTCGAAGCCGAGCAAGGCTTCCCGGGCGGTGGCGCGGGGCAAGTCCGTGGCGCAGGTCGCATCACGGACCCGGGCGGTGACGCAGGTCGCATCACGGACCAGGGCGGTGACGCAGGTCGCATCGCGGACCAGGACGGTGACGCAGGTCGCATCGCGGACGAAGAGCGCGCCCGTCGCCACGAGCGCCGCGCGCAGCACGGCGCGCGCGAAGGCGGTGGCGAGCAAGGCCGCGAGGCCGGCGGATCGTCAGGCGAAGCTCGACACCGGCAGCCGTCGCCGCTGACCCACCTCGTCACGGACTGCGCCGCCGGCGCGCGTGCGGGCCGGCGCGGTCGCCCCGGTGTGCCGCCGAACGGCGTCCACCTGTACGACGCGACCTCGATGACGGGACGCTAGCGCAGCTGGGTGCGCAGCTCGGCGAGCGTCGACACACGCCGCTCGTGCGCGAGTGCGCCCACCGCGATGAACTCCATCCCGGCCGCGTTGGCCGCGTCGCGGTCGGTGGGTGAATCGCCCACGTAGACCGCGTCGGCGGGCTCGAGCCCGAAGTGCTCGAGGCAGAGCAGCAGCATGTCGGGCGCGGGCTTCGGTCGCGCGACCTGGTGCGTGCCCACCACGAGGTCGAAGTGCACGTCCAGCCCGAAGTGTTCGAGGAGCAGCGGCACGGTGCTGCCGCGGTTGGTCGCGAGCGCCGTCGACGATCGCGCGCGGATCCAGTGCAGCGTCTCGGCGAGATCGGGCGCGGGCTGCATCAGGTGCAGGTAGGGCGTGTAGTCGAGCTCGCGTGCGAGTGCCCGCGCCGTCCGGTGTGCGCCCGCGTCGTGGGCGAACAGCTTCGCGATCAGCTGCGGGCTGCCCATCCAGTGCGCCAGCACCTCGCCCTCGGCGTCGAGCGGCGGACGCCCCATGCGCTCGAGGATCGCGTTGTAGAAGGCGACGTTCGCAGCCGACGAGTCGAACAGGACGCCGTCGCAGTCCAGGATGACGAGCCGCCTGGTCACGCCGCTCACGCCCCCGCCGCGCGGACGAGCTCGATTCGCTTGCGCCACCGGTCGAGGCGCTCCGCACGGGCGTCCGCCGCGAGCCGCGGCTCGAACGTGCGCTCGGCCCGGAAGCGCGCCGCGACGTCCTCGTCGCGCCACAGCCCGACGGCGCGGCCGGCGAGGAGCGCCGCGCCCAGCGCGGCCGACTCGACCGATGCCTGGCGCTCCGCCGGAACCCCGACCGCATCGGCGACCATCTGCAGCAGCAGGTCGTTGCGCGCGGCGCCGCCGTCCACGCGCAGCGCAGCGGGCGCACCGCCGGCCGTGCTCGCGGTCAGCGCCGCGAACACCTCGCCGCAGCGCCACGCGACGCCTTCGAGGATCGCCCGCGCGACGTGCGCCTTCGTCGTTCCGCGCGACAGACCGCCGATCATGCCGCGCGCGTTCGCGTCGAGGTGCGGCGTGCCGAGGCCCTGCAGCGCGGGCACCGCCCACACCCCGTCGGTCGATTCCACCGAGCCTGCGAGCGGCTCGAGCTCGTCGAGCGAGCGCACGAAGCCGAGCCCGTCGCGCAGCCACTGCGCCGATGCGCCCGCGGTGATCGTGGTGCCCTCGAAGCAGAAGCTCCGCACGCCGCCGAGCGACCAGAGGACGAGCGGGTACGCGCCCGGGCCCGGCGAGGACAGTGAGGTCCCGGCGTTCAGGTCCATCATCCCCGAGGTGCCGAGGCTCAGCTTCACGGTTCCGGGCGCGTGGCAGGCGAGGCCGTACATCGCGGCGTGCTGGTCGCCGGAGAGCGAGGCGACCGGGATCGTTGCCCCGAGGATGTCGGGGCGGGTCGTTCCGATCACGGCGCTCGACTCCGCGAAGCCCGGCAGGCGCGCGTCCTCGAGGCCGAAGACCGCGCGCGCCTTGTCGTCGTAGCATCCTTGCAGGAGGTCGTAGAGGCCGCTCGCCGAGTGGTTGGAGTGGTCGCTGACGTGCGCGTCGCCGGTGAGCCAGTGCGCCAGCCAGGCGTCCACCGTGCCGAGCCGCCACCCGCCCGGGGCGCGGTCGGCGGCGTGATGGCGCGCGAGCCACTCGTACTTGCTCGCCGCGGTGTAGGGCGACACGAAGACGCCGTCGCGCAACAGCGCGTCGCAGCGCTGGCGCGTGCGCTGGTCCTGCCAGGTGACCAGCGGGCCCAGCGGCGCCCCGCCGTCCCCGAACAGGACCGCGGAGCCGCGCTGATTGGTGATCCCGAGAGCCGCGACGTCGGCGGCGCGAGCGCGCGCTGCGCCGAGCGCCCGCGTGACGACCTCGAGCACACAGCCCTGCACCTCGCGCGCATCCTGCTCGACCCAACCCGGGTGCGGGAAGCGCTGGCGGATCTCCCGGTAGGCGAGTCCGACGATCGCGCCCGAGCCGTCCACGACGGCCGCGCGCACCCCGGTCGTGCCGTCATCGATGCCGAGCGTGAGCTCCCGTGCCGGGGACATCGGGAACACCTACCCGCACGCTCTCGGGCCGCGCAACCCGCGGCGCGAGCGCCTTGCAACCGCCCCCTCGGCGCATATGATCGGGCGCCGAAGCGTGTGCAGACGAGGGAGCACGGAGGAATCATGCCGATCGAGGAAGGGAAGGCCGCGCCCGCGTTCAAGCTGAAGGACCAGGACGGCAACGTGGTCTCGCTCGCGGACTTCAAGGGCGAGCAGAACGTCGTGCTCTACTTCTATCCGAAGGACGACACGCCGGGCTGCACCAAGGAGGCCTGCGGCTTCCGCGACTTCAACAAGGAGCTCCAGAAGCTCGGCACGGCCGTCCTCGGGGTGAGCGCCGACGGTGGCGAGTCGCACCGGAAGTTCATCGGCAAGTACAAGCTCAACTTCCCGCTGCTGTCGGACACCGACCGCAAGGTCATGACGGCCTACGGCGCGTACGGCGAGAAGATGCTTTACGGCAAGAAGACCGTCGGCGTCATCCGCTCGACCGTTCTGATCGGCAAGGACGGCAAGGTGAAGAAGCACTGGGCGCGCGTCGCGAGCGCCGAGAAGCACCCCGAGCAGGTGCTCAACGTCGTGCGCGGGATCGACGGCTGAGGAGACGACGATGGCCGACCTCGACACGTTCCGACGCGAGGCCCGTGCCTGGCTCGAGGCCAACGCACCGAAGATCGCCTACGAGCCCGTCCCGTCCACCGACGACCTCTGCTGGGGCGGCCGGAAGGTCGCGTACGAGCCCGGCGTCAAGCAGTGGCTCGACGTCATGGCGAGCCGAGGCTGGACCGCGCCGACGTGGCCTGCGGAGTACGGCGGCGGCGGTCTCGACCGCGACGAGGCCCGCGTGCTGTCGCAGGAGATGGCGAGCCTCGGCCTGCGCCCGCCGCTGATCGGCTTCGGGCTCTCGATGATCGGCCCGCTGCTGCTGCAGGAGGGCTCCGAAGAGCTGCGCCGCGAGCACCTGCCGGGGATCATCCGCGGCGAGGTGCGCTGGTGCCAGGGCTACTCGGAACCCGGCGCCGGCTCGGACCTCGCGAGCCTGCAGACGCGCGCGGTCGTCGACGGCGACGACTTCGTGCTCAACGGTCAGAAGGTCTGGACGTCGTACGCGGACAAGGCGGACTGGATGTTCATCCTCGTGCGGACCGACCCCGACGCACCGAAGCACGAGGGCATCACGTTTCTGCTGATGGACATGGCGACGCCGGGCGTGTCGGTACGGCCGATCCGCCTCATCAGCGGCGCGTCGCCGTTCTGCGAGACGTTTCTCACCGATGCGCGCGTGCCGCGCCGCAACGTCGTCGGCCGGGTGAACGGTGGCTGGACGATGGCGAAGGCGCTGCTCGGGCACGAGCGCACGATGATCGCGGGCATGGGCACGTCGGACCGCACGACCACCAGCGACTCGTTGCCGGACTACGCGCGTGAGTATCTCGGCGTCGAGGCCGGCAGGCTGTCGGATCCCGTGCTGCGCGACCGCATCGCGCAGCTGGAGATCGACCGGCGGTGCTTCGAGCTGACGCTGGCCCGCTCGCGGGACGGGATGAAGGCCGGCCACAAGCCCGGCCCCGAGACGTCGATCTTCAAGCTCTACGGCACCGAGCTGAACCAGCGACGCCGCGAGATGATGGTGCAGATCGCAGGCCCGCAGGGCCTCGGCTGGGACGGCGAGGGCTTCAGCGACGACGAGATCCGCGTCACCCGGGACTGGCTCCGCTCGCGCGGCAACTCGATCGAAGGCGGCACGTCCGAGGTGCAGCTGAACATCATCGCCAAGCGCGTGCTCGGCCTGCCGGATTGAGCGCGGCCGGCGACCCGGCGCGGACCGGCTCGGGGCGCGAGCGGTTGCTGCGCCTGATGGACCTGAACTTCGTCGAGATGTACCGCCAGCACGTGCGGCACGTCTCGGGCGGGGAGGCGCACGACTACGAGTCGGTGACCGTGATCCACGGTCCCCGCGGCGACGCCATCCACAACCCGGTGATGGTGCACGGGCGGACGACGGCCGCGCGCGTGCTCGAGATCGCCGAGCGTTGCTGCCGCGCCCTCGGCCGCCGCCACGTGATCTTCCTGCGCGCGCACGCCGACCTCGATCTCGAGCCGGAGCTCGAACGCTGCGGCTACCGCTTCGTGTACGCCACGCCCGGGATGTGCCTGACGCGAGAGCGCTTCCGGCCGGTGCCGGCGGCGCCCGCGGGCATCGACGTCCGCCCGGTCGCCGGCGACGACGACGTGCGGCACTACGGCGAGCGCGTCGCAGAGGCCTTCGCGATCTACGGTACGCCGCCCGCGACCGTCCGGTCGTTCTTCGAGCGCATCGACGGGCTGTCGAGCCCGACGGTGCAGGCCTACATGGGCTGGCAGGACGGCGAGCCGGTGACCGGTGCGATCCTTTACGCGTCGCACGGCGTTGCCGGGGTCGGCTGGGTATGGACCCGGCCGAGCCACTTCGGCCGTCGCCTGGCGGAGGTCGCGACGTCCGCGGTGCTCGAGGACGGCTTCGCCCGCGGGCTCGCGATCGCGAGCCTGCAGGCTTCGCCCCTGGGCGAGAAGGTCTATGCGCGCATGGGGTTCGACGCGCCCACCGCGTACCGCACCCTCGTCCCCGTGGAGATGCTGAGCTGAAGCGCGCTCGTCGTCATCCCGGCGGTCGGCAAGGCCGGTGCGCAAGACTCGTGGTGGGCGCAGCCCGTGGAGACGTCAGCGGCGCACGGCCTCCACGACGCTCAGCGGACACGCCGTCGGGACGACGCGCTTCAGCCTGAGCCCGGCGCGGGCGAAGAGTGCTGCGAACTGCTCCTTCGTGCGCTCCCGACCGCCGGTCAGCGTGAGCATGTTGATGTCGAGCAGCTTGCCCCAGTTCGCGGCGTTCCCCGGCGGGATCACGTGCTCCACGACGAGCACGCGGCCGCGCGGGGCCATCGCCTCGCGGCAGTGGGTGAGGATGTTCGTGCACTCGTCGTCGTCCCAGTCGTACAGGATGTATTTCATGACGTAGCCGTCGGCACCGGCCGGTACCGAGGCGAAGAAGTCGCCACCCTCGACCGCACTTCGCTTCCGCAGCTCGGGCCTCGCCAGGAATCCGCTGCTCGCCGCACTCGCGACCACCTGCGGCTGGTCGTAGAGCACGCCGTGCAGCCTCCGGTGCCGCGTGAGGATGGTCGCGAGGAGATGGCCGTGAGCGCCGCCGACGTCGACGAGGCGCGCGAGCTCGCCGAACGGGTAGGCCTTCGCCACCGCCGCGTTCTCCGTCCCGGAGATGCTCGCCATCGACGCCACGAAGGTCCGCTCCTGCTCCGGGTGCTGGTGGCGCCAGGTGAAGATCGGCATGCCGAAGTGCGATTCGAACGGCGTGCCGGTGCCGGTCACACCATCGACGAGATGGCCCTAGGCCTGCCAGTTGTAGTCGTCGACCATCATCAAGGCGAACTGGCGCAGCGACCCCGGACGGTCGCTGCGCAGCGTCTGCGCGAGCGGCGTCAGGCGAAATTTCCCGCCCGCGCCCTCGGCGAACACGCCGACGCTCGCGAGCGCGCGCAGGACGCGCACGAGGCGGCCCGCGTCCGCGCCCGTGCGCCTCGCGCGCGCAGCAGGAGCCATCGGCCCGCGCTGCGCGATCTGGTCGGCGATGCCGAGGCGGGCCACGACGAAGACCAGCTGCGAGACCCAGTAGCCGGAGATGAGCCCGAGCATCTGCTCCTGGGCGGGGGGACGGCGGCGCTCGGTTGGCATGCCCCGGACTCTGCCGGCACCCCGCGAGAATGACAAACCCCGGCGTCGAGACCCCGGCTCGCATCGGCGTCCGCTTGACTGAGCGAAACAGTTGTTTCAAACATCTGTTTCGTGCGAAAACGAGACGACCGCGATACGCGCGCGCGACTTCTGGGCGCCGGCAGCGCGCTGTTCGCCGCGACTGGTCTGCACGGCACGACGGTGCGGGACATCGCGCGCGCGGCGGGCGCGAACGTCGCGGCGGCGAGCTACCACTTCGGCTCCAAGGAAGCGCTCTACCTGGAGGTGCTGCGCACGGAGTTCGCAGCGATCCGCGGGCGCGTGGCACTGCGCGCGCCCGTCCCGACGGCAGCGGAGATGCGGAAGCTGTCGCGCGCGGACCTCGAGCACCTGATCGAGATCCGCCTGCTGACGATGCTCGAGATCCTGGTCGGGCCGCCGCCCAGCGACTACGGCAAGCTGATCCAGCGCGAGATGTGCGACCCGAGTGCGGCGCTGCCGAACATCGTCGAGGAGTTCATTCGCCCGCAGATGGACGAGATGCGCGGGATCTACCGCAGGCTCTATCCGCGGCTGCCCGTGGCCGACATCGACCGCTGCTCGTTCAGCATGGTCGGTCAGGTGGTCTTCTACCACGTCATGCGACCCGCGGTGCTGCGCTTCATGGGCCGCGAGGAGTACCCGCGCGGCTTCGGGCGCGACCTCGCCGCGCACATCCTGGCGGTCTCCCTCGGCGGCACGGACCGTCTCGCGGCGACCCGGAGGAGGAGGGTGCGCCGTGCGAGCTGACGCTCGTGTGTGCGCACTCGTTCTCGCGTGCGTGCTCGGGTCCGGGTGTGCGTGGTTCACGCGACCCGACGGCGACGGGGGCTGGGACGCCGAGCGACGCCGCGAGGAGATGGCGCGACGGCAGAGCGCGGCCGCGAGCCCGGCGACGTCGGTGTCGACCGCTCCGGACGCCGGTGCCACCCCCGACGTCGCGGAACCGATACCGGGACGCGACCCGTCCCGCCCGATGGACCTCGCCGACGCGCTCGTGCTCGCGTCGCGCGGCAACCGCCGCATCGCCGAGGCTCGGCAGCAGCTCCTGGCGAGCGCCGAGCGCGTCGCCGACGTGCGCGGACGCTTCCTGCCGTCCACCGCCGCGCAGGCGCGGTACACCCTGTACAGCAGCTCGCAGACGACCAACGTCGAATTCCCGGACGGTCTGCTGCCTCCGGGGGTCCCGAAGCCCGACGTGGTGGTCCGCGAGGCGGACGTGGGCACGGTCAACGCGACCGTCTACTTCCCGCTCGACTTCACCGGCGAGCTGCGGCACACGCTCGAGGCCGCGCAGGCGGGCTATCGGGGCGAGCGCGCCCGGGTGTGGGCGACGACGCTCGACGAGCAGCTCGCGGTCGTCCAGGGGTACTTCCAGCTGCTCGAGGCGCGGCGCCTGCGTGCCGTCACCGAGCAGACGATCGCCGTCTACCGCACGCAGGTGGGGATCACGCAGGCGCGCTTCGACCAGGAGCGCCTCACGAAGAACGACCTGCTCACGGTCCAGGTCGCCCTCCTGACCGCAGAGCAGAGCCTGCTCGCGCGGGACCTCGCGATCGAGCAGGCGCGCTGGAGCTTCAATCAGGTGGTCGGCGTCGCGGTGAACGATCCGGCGGAGCTCGCCGACGTCAGCGTCCCGCCGGAGATCCCGACCGTGGAGGACGCGCTCGCGCGAACGTATGCGCATAACCCGATCCTGCTGTCCCTCGTGGAGGAGCAGCAGCGGCTCGAGGCGACGGCGGTCGCCCTCGAGCGCAGCCGCCTGCCACGCTTCGGCGCGGGTGGCGGCGTGGACTACTCTTCCATGGACATCCTGACGCCGCAGCAGATCGGCTCGGGGTTCGCCGGGTTCACCTGGGACCT
The DNA here is from genome assembly GCA_016874715.1 of Deltaproteobacteria bacterium. GTDB lineage: Bacteria > Desulfobacterota > Binatia > UBA12015 > UBA12015 > VGTK01. The sequence goes on from VGTK01000055.1 coordinate 25,641, forward strand.
CGGCACCGACACGCGACGCGAAGCGCAGATCGCCGAGGCGCGCGTCCTCGCCGAGAAGAACAGGCTCGCGACCGAGCGCCAGCTGCGCGACCTCGAGGCCGCCGTGCGGGCGGCGCAGCTCGCGACCGCGGAGCGCCTCGCGGCCTACGCAACCGCCCGCCACGCACTCGGCCAGGCCGAGGAGAACCTGCGCATCCGCGAGCAGCAGTTCGACGTCGGCCGCGCGCAGAGCGACGACGTGCTGATCGCCGAACGTCTGCTCGCCGAGCAGCGCGCGACCCTCGCCACCGCACTCTACCAGGCGCACACGCGCCGGGCCGCACTGCAGCGTCTGATGGGCCAGCCGATCGACGATCTGATCGCGAGCAACCGGGGATGAGAACACCATGAAGAAGGGTCTCGTCGGAGTCGTCGCGGTGCTCATCGCCCTGATCCTCGCTGCCGTGTGGCGGGCGCGCCGCGACGCCGGCGCCGTCTACTTCACGGGGTTCGTGGAGGGCGAGGAGCGTGTGATCCGCAGCGAGGCCGCGGGTCGCGTGCTCGAGGTGCCGTTCGCCGAGGGCGCCGTCGTACCGCCGGACGCCGTCGTGGCGCGCCTGGACGAGAGCGACATCGCGGCGAAGATCGCGGCGAAGCAGCGCGAGCTCGAGGTCATGCGGGCCGACATCGAGACGCAGATCCGTCGCATCGGCCTCGTGGAGAGCACGTGGAAGACGGGTGTCGACGCGCGTGGGGCGGAGGTCACACAGGCGGCGTCCGCCCTGACGCTCGCCGAGCGCACCTACGCGCGCGAGGCGGAGCTGGCGAGGAGCGGTGCGAGCACCGGGCAGATGACCGACGAGGCGCGCGCGCGCCTCGACCAGGCGCGTGCGGCGCTCGCGCGGGCGAAGGACCTGCTCGCACAAGCCGAGGGCGAGGGACGCAACATCGCCGTCAACCAGGGACAGCTCGCGATGCTCCGGGGCCGCGCCGTGCTCGCCGAGGCGCAGCTCGCGGAGCTCGAGGTGGCCCGGGCGAAGCATCAGGTCCGCTCGCCCGGCGTATCCACGGTGGTGCAGACGCAGTTCGTCTGGCCCGGCGAGCTTGCCCAGCCGGGGACGCCGGTGGTCGCGGTCCTCGACCCCGAGGACAAGTACGTGCAGGTCTACCTGCCGGTGGCCGCGATGCAGGACGTCCGCGTCGGCAGCCGCGTCGAGATCGAGCTCGACAGCACGCCCGGCCGCCGCATCCCGGGTGAGATCAGCTTCATCGCGGACCAGGCGAGCTTCACGCCGGAGAAGATCGAGACCCGCGGCGACCGCGTCGGGCAGGTGTACCGCGCGAAGGTCCGCGTGCTCGCGGACGCGGCGCGGCTCAAGCCCGGTACCGAAGGCAACGTCTACCTGGTGCCGGCCGCCGGCGGCGCCGACCCGGGTGAGCCGCGTGCCGGGTCACGCTGAGCGCGGCGACGCCGGCGCGCCGGCGATCCGCCTGCGTCGTCTCGTCAAGCACTACGGGAGGCGGACGGCGCTGTGCGGCATCGACCTCGCGGTCACAGGCCCGCAGATCGTCGGCGTCGTGGGCCCCGACGGCGCGGGGAAGACGACGCTGCTGCGTTCGCTCGCGGGATTGCTGGCGGTCGAGGCGGACGAGGCCGACGTGCTCGGCGTCGACCTGCGCGGAGACGTGACGCGCCTCAAGGAGATGCTCGGCTATGTGCCGCAGGTGTTCAGCCTGTACCCGGAGCTGACCGTCCACGAGAACCTGAGCGTGGTCGCGCGGCTGCACATGCTGGACCGGCGGGAGCTCGAGCGTCGTGCGATGCCGGTGCTCGAGCGAACGGGGCTCGCCCCGTTCGTCGACCGGCAGGCCGGGAAGCTGTCCGGTGGCATGAAGCAGAAGCTCGCGGTCACCTGCGCCCTGCTGCCGAACCCGCGCATCCTGATCCTCGACGAGCCGACCGCGGGCGTCGACGTCGTCGCCCGCGACCAGATCTGGGCGATCCTCGCCGAGCGCAAGGACCAGGTGCTGATCCTGATCAGCACGAGCTATCTCGAGGAGGTCGCGGCGTGCGACCGGCTGGTCTACCTCGACGAAGGCCGTGTGGTTGCGGTGGGCTCGCCCGGCGAGCTGTGTGCGGCCGTGCCCCTCGAGCTCTACCGCGCGTGGGGCGACGACCCGCGCGCGATCGCACGCGCCGCACGCGCGCTGCCCTACGTCGACGGCGCTCGCGCGACGGGACGTTTCGCGCGCATCGAGGTGTGGCGAGCCACGAGCCCGGGTGCCACGCACGTCCTGCGCGAGCTGGGCGCACTGCGCGCGGCCGGCGTGCGGCTCGCCGAGGCGCTGCCGATCGACCTCGAGTCGATGTTGCTCGCGCTGTCGCGCGCCGGTGCCGCGCGCGGGAGCCGTGCCGCGTGACCGACGACGAGCCCATCATCCGCGCCGCGGGCATCACCAAGCGGTTCGGCGACTTCGCCGCGGTGGACGACGTCTCGCTGCGCGTCGAGCGCGGCTCGATCTTCGCGTTCCTCGGGGCGAACGGCTCGGGAAAGAGCACGACGATCCGCATGCTGATCGGGCTCCTCACGCCTAGTGCGGGCACGATCGTCGTCGACGGCATCGACGTGATCCGCACACCGCGCCGGGTGCGCGACCACATCGGCTACATGGGCCAGAGGGTCAGCCTGTATCAGGGCCTCACGCTGCGCGAGAACGTCGAGTTCTACGCCGGGCTCTACGGACTTTCGGCCGTACAGGTCGACGAGCGCTGGGGTGGGCTGCGCGAGCGCTTCGACCTCGGCGATGCGGAGCGCGAGAAGCCCGAGGACCTTCCCGCGGGCGTGCGCCAGCGCGCCGGCCTCGCGCTCAGCACGCTGCACCGGCCGCGCGTGCTCTTTCTCGACGAGCCGACCGCCGGCGTCGACGTGCACAATCGAGCGCTCTTCTGGGAGCTGATCCAGGAGGAGTCGGACTCGGGCGTCACCGTGTTCGTCACGACGCACTTCCTCGAGGAGGCCGACTACTGCGACCGGATCTCGTTCATCGATGCCGGCCGCCTCGTCGCTGACGCGGCACCCGCCGAGCTGCGGCGGCGCTTCTCGCCGGGCTACCGCGTGGCGGTGGCGTCCGCGTCCCCCGCGGACGCGGCGCACGCCGAGACGCTGCTTCGCCAGCGCGGCGTGCCGGTCGAGCGCACCGCGCCGCAGGTGCTCGTGGTGAGCGCATCCGAGTTCGACGAGCGCGTCCAGGCGGTGCTCGGCGAGATCGCAGCTGCTCTGCCGTCGGTGCGTGTCTCGGTGCAGCAGCCCGAGATGACCGACGTCTTCCGGGAGCTGATGCGCGCCGCCGCCGACCGCACGGGGAAGGCCGCCGCATGAGCTTCCGTCGCCTCGCGGTCCTGCTGCGGCGCGAGACACTCGCGACGCTGCGCGATCCGTTCACGGTGACCATCCTCGTCCTCGTGCCGCTCGTGGCGTTGATGCTGTTCGGCACGATCCTGTCGACGAAGGTGAGCGAGCTCGGCCTGGGCGTGATCGACGCGAGCCGCAGCGCGTCCAGCCGCCGCCTGGTCGCGGAGCTCGAGGCGCAGGGCGCATTCGTCGCCCGCGAGCTCGCGACGCGTGCCGACATGGACCGAGCGATGCTCGCCGGCGAGATCGGCGCGGGGCTGGTCGTGCCGCCGGACTTCGAGCGGCGCCTGCGCGCGTTCGAGCGTGGCGGACCGCCGCCGGAGATCCGCGTCGTCTACGACGGCGGCGAGGTGGTGCTCGCCGGCAACGCCGAAGCCTTCCTGGCGGGGCTCGCGACTGCCACCGGCCTTGCTCTTCGCGCGAGCGACGGCGCCGCTGCGGCCGGCGCGCTCGAGGCGGGTGCGAGCGCGTCGGGTGTCGCGGTGCGGACGACGGCGCTGTTCAATCCCTCGCTCGACGGCACGCCCTACATGGTCAGCGGGACGTTCGGCTTCGTGCTCAGCTTCGCCACCACGCTGATCATCGCGGTCTCGATCGTCAACGAGCGCTTCTCGGGGACCTTCGAGCAGCTGCAGGTCACGCCGGCCACGTCGGTCGAGATCCTGCTCGGCAAGATCCTGCCGCTCGGCGCGGTGTTCTCGGCCGACGTCGTCCTGATGATCCTCCTCGCGGGCTTCCTGCTCGGCGTGTGGCCCGTCGGCAGCGCGCTGTTCTTCATCGCCATCTCGACCGTCTACCTGCTGGTCTCGCTGTCGATGGGGGTGATCTTCTCCGCGACGTCGAAGAGTGCCGCCGAGGCGGTGTCGAAGACCGTGCTCGCGAGCCAGCCGCTGATCCTGCTGTCGGGTTTCGCGGTGCCGGCGAGCAACATGCCGTTGCCCTTCCGGTGGGTCTCGGAGCTGATCCCGGCGACGCACTACATCCGCGTGAGCCGCGCGATCTACCTGCGCGGCGAGGGCCCGATCGTGCTGTTTCCCGAGATCCTGATCATCCTGCTCATGGGAGGCGCGCTCGCGACCATCGCACTGCGCGCGATCGCGAGGCGCCAGTGAAGGCGGGACGGGTGCGCCGCTTCGTCGCGAACGTGCTGGCGATCGCGTACAAGGAGGCGTCGCTGCTGCGGCACGACAGCACGGTCGTGCAGAACGTCGTGATCCAGCCGGTCATCCTGCTGATCGTGATGGGCTTCGCGCTGCGCTTCACGCCGCAGGACGTCCGCTGGGCGGTTGTCGACCGCAGCGACACCCCCGCCTCGCGTCGGCTCGTCGAGGAGATCCAGACCAGCGGTTACTTCGCGCCGGTCCGGCACCTGCGCTCCTACGGCGAGGCGCACGAACTCCTCGGGCGCGGCAAGCTCGTCGCGGTGGTGGTGATCCCCGACGAGTTCCGGCGCGCCGCGGCGCTCGGGCGACCGGAGGTCCAGCTGCTGCTCAACGGGACGGACCCGCTGACGGCGGCACGCGTCGCGGGCTACGTCACGCAGATCGCGTCGCGCTTCCGGGCGGAATCGGAGCCTGCGGACCGGGCGCGCAAGGGCGAGCCGGCGAGCGGCGGTCCCGGTCGCGCGCCGCCGATCGAGCTGCGCGAGGAGTTCCGCTACAACGCGACGCTCCGCGACCGCAACTTCTACATGTCGGCGCTCGCGGGATTCCTCCTGACGAACATCTGCCTCGCGCAGGCAGCACTGGGGCTCGTCGCGGAGCGCGAGAGCGGCACCTACGAGCAGATGCTCGCGCAGCCGGCGACGCCGCTGCAGATCATCCTCGGCAAGCTGCTGCCGACGGTGGCGGCGAGCTACGTCGCGCTCACGATCGGGGTGATCGGTGCCGGCCTGATGCACGGCTACTGGCCGCGCGGCAACGTGCTGCTCTTCTACGCGGCCACCCTGCCCTTCATCCTGGCGACGCTGGCGATCGGCACGTTCGTGTCCGCGCTCGCTCGCACGTCGGCGCAGGCGGTGTTCATCGCGGTGTTCTTCATCATGCCGTCGTTCGTGCTCTCCGGCTCGATGCTGCCCTACGCCCTGATGCCGCACGGCGTGCGCGAGGTCGGCGCGCTGTTTCCGCTGCGCTGGTACCAGATCCTGTCGCGGCGGATCATCGAGCGCGGCGCAGGGCCGGCCGAGGTGCTGGTCCCGGTCCTCGTCCTGGTCACGATCTTCCTCGCGATGCTGGTCGCGATCCGCTGGCGGATGAAGCCGCGGCTCGGCTGATGCGGCCGCACCAGCGACGTCGCCGAAGCCCGGACGTGACGGCGCTCCGCATCGGCGCGGGCCACCGGCGGGCCGCGCGGCGCGCCAGGGCGGGCCACCGACGGCCCGCGCGGAGGCCAGGGCGGGCCACCGACGGCCCGCGCGGAGATTGACCCGCCGCGGCGTGTCTGGCGCAGTCGCGACGAGGAGGAAAACCGATGTCCCCTGGC
>VGTK01000056.1 GCA_016874715.1 Deltaproteobacteria bacterium
CGCTGCCGGCGGCGTCGGCTCGCGGAGCGGTGCTGCGTCCCGGCGAGGCCCCGGCCGGAGGGCCCAGCGCGCCGGCCGGCGCGCTGGGCCCGTGGCGCGGGCGGTGCATCAACTGTTCAGCGCCATCCCCACCTGCATCATGAAGCCCATGTCGCCCTCGACCTTGAGCTTGCCGGTCATGAACGCTTCCTGCGGGTTCATGCGGCCCTCGGCCATCGCCATCTGGTCGGCGAGCGCGACGGTGAGCTTCGTGCGCGGCGTGGCCGCGCCGTTGAAGCAGATCTCGACCCTGAACGCGTCGCCGTCCGGGCGGGTCAGGTTCTGCTCGACGGTGCCGCGCAGCGACTTGACGGCGGATCCGGCGCCCGGGCGCTGCCCGGGGCGGCGCGGCGGCACGAGCAGCGCCGGGCTGGCGCCGTTGCGCGCGTTGATCGCGTCGGCCGCGTCCGTCGCCGACACCGTGTAGGTGACGAGCGCCTCGCCGGTGCCGCGCTCGACGGCCATCTTGCCGCCGCTCACGCGCAGCAGCCACGCGCCGCCGCCGTCGCCGGTCACCACGTAGGCAAGCGTCGCGTCGTCCTGCGACGCGTTCTCGGGGTCCGCCGCGAAGCCCTCGGGAACCACCTTCTCGAAGAAATCCGCGGCCGTGATCTCGTCTGCCATCTGACTCTCCTTCCGATCGCTCGGTTCTTTCGTGTTGCTGCGTCCGACTCTGCCGGACGCCGGCGGCTGGATGAATCGCCGCGGCGCGAGAGGTCGGCGGCCGCTGCCCACCGGTCGCGTCGGGCGCCCGAGCGTTGAGGCCGCTGTTCCGCTCTGGTACCGCTTCTACGCTCGCGCCGCGCGAGAAGGCAAGGGGACGCCACGCCCACCACAACACACCAGGGGCGGCGCGCGGCGCACCGCCTTCTGCCGCTGTACACGCCGAACTTCATCCTCGCGGCGGTGATGCACTTCACCGGCGGGATGTCGACGGCGATGTTCATCCTCTACCCGGTCTTCCTCGCCAGGCTCGGCGCCGACGAGCTGCGCATCGGGCAGGTGATGGGGCTCGGCGCCGCGGCGGCGGTGGTGACGCGCCCGTTCGCGGGCCACCTGCTGGACCGGCTCGGCGGTCGTCGCACCCTGCTCGGTGCGGGTCTCCTGAACCTCGCGTGCATCCTGGGGCTGGTCCCGCAAGCCGCGATCGGCGTCCCGTTGCTCACCTTGACGGTGGTGCATGCGGTCGCGGTCGGCACCCTGTTCGCGAGCTACTTCACCTATGCGACGCACATCGTGCCGGCCGAGCGCCGGATCGAGGGCGTGGCGATGTTCGGCGTCGCCGGGATGCTGCCGAACGGGCTCGGGCCACCGCTCAGCGAGTGGCTGCTGACGGCGTACGGCTCACGCACGTACTTCCTGATCGCGGCCGGGTTCACGACGGCATCGCTGCTGATCACGTTGCTGCTGCACGACGCGCGGGCCGATCACGAGAGCGGGCCGCACGGCGCCGGAGTCGTGTCGTGGCTGCGGCTGGTGCGCGCACGGACGCTCCTGCTGCCCTTCGTTGCGACCTTCCTCTTCGGCGTCGGGGTCGCGGCTCTGTTCACGTTCCTCGCCCCGTACGCGGTCGCGGTGGGACGCGGCGAGGTGGGCGGCTTCTTCTTCGCGTACGCGATGGCGGCGATCTTCACCCGCATCGTCGGTGGACGCCTGCCGGAACGGCTCGGGCCGCGGCGCGTCCTCGTTCCCGCGCTGCTCGCGTTCGCGGTCGGGCTCGCGGCGACGCCGCTCACCAGCGCGCCGGCGAGCCTGCTGGCGATCGGCGCGCTGTGCGGGATGGGGCACGGATACGCGTTCCCGATCCTCAACGTGCTGGCGGTCGCGCGCACGCCCGCGCGCGTACGCGGTGCCGTGGTGAGCCTCTACACGGCGATGATCGACCTGGGACAGATGGTGGGATCGCCGCTCCTCGGCGCGATCGCCATGGTGAGCTTCCCCGCGATGTTCGCGACCGCGGCGCTGGCGCTGGTCGCAGCGGCACTGGGGATGGCGTTTCTCGACCATCCGACGGTGCTGTCGCACGACGAGGTCTAGTCAACCGCCGACGGCGGTGGACTCGTGCGGTGCCTCTCGTCAGCGCACGGCGAGCGGCGGCGGGAGTGCGGGAAGGCAGGCACGCGCGGCCGAGTAGATCTGCATCCGGCCGTCGCGGTCGTCCTCCCAGACCAGCACGCAGCGCGCGGCCGAGCCCACGCCGGCGACGGCGAGGTGGGGGCGGTACTGGTTGCTCGGCCCGGTGCCGGTGTCGTCGACACGCTCCTCGCGCCGCGCCACGCCGCCGCTGGCGTCGTCGAGCGCGGCGAACAGCTGGCGTCGTCGAGCGCGGCGAACAGCTGGCGTCGTCGAGCGCGGCGAACAGGATGTCCTGGTTGCCCGCGCGGTCGTCCTGCCAGGCCGCAAAGCCGCGCTCGCCGGCCGTCGCGAGCGCGACCGCGTGCTGCAGGCTCGGGCGGTCGCGGTCCGGGTCGAAGCGTCGCCGCGACAGGCCGAGCCTCCGGTCGGGCTCCCAGGTGCGCCCGCCGTCGCGGCTGCGCGCCGTGTCGATGTTGCCGTCGGGCTCGCGCGCGCGCACGTCGGTCCACGCGAGCCGGACGTCGCCGCCGGGGCCCGGTGCGAGAGCGGGGGCGTCGCTGATGCGCTCGAAGTCCGGGAAGCCGTTGACCGCGGCTGGCTGGCCCCGAACGTCCGGCCACCGTCGTCGGAGCGTGCCGCGTAGACGTCCCAGTTGTAGTCACGGAAGTCGGTCCAGGCGACGTGGACGGTATCGCCGACGGCGAGGATCGCGGGCGACCACTCGTTGTCGAGGCTCGCGCTGAGCGGCACGGGGGGCGCCCGATCGACGCGGACGGCGCGGGCGTCGCCGTCCCTGCCGTCGGCGGGGCGGGAGACGTAGACGCGCTCGAGCGCGACTCCGTCCGGGCCGCGGTCGCGCTCGTCGACCCAGGCGACCACCGGTGAGCCGTCGGACAGCAGGGCCAGCGCCGGCTGCCAGCGCCCGGCGGGAGTCGTGCCGCCGTCGACGCGCGCGTCGGGTGCGAGCTTGACCCCGTCGTGGGAGAAGCGTGCGACGCGGATGGTCGCGGCATCGTCGTCCCCGCCATGCTCGAGGGCCTGCCACGCCACGACGATCTCGTCGCGCGACATCGCGACGTCCGGATCGAGCTCCGCCGCGCCGCCGGCCGGCGCGTCGCCGACCTTCAGCGGCAGCGCGAAGGTCGCTCCGGCGTCCGACGAGACCGCGAGGTACATCGCGGAGTGCCCGCCGGCGCGGGTGTCGTCCCACACGACCGCGACGCGGCGACCGAACGCGGCGATGCGGGGGTGGCGCTGCCGCCCGACGCTGCTCGCGGCGACGGCGCGATTCGGTCCGAAGCTGGTGGCACGCCGGGTGCGGTCGGGCGGCACCGGCGCACCGACCCCCTACGACGGGGACGGCGGCAGATCGAGGTCCGCGACGATCACCGCCTTGCGGTAGCCGTTCTCGCACGGCCCGACGGCGAGCGAGTCGGCGCACGGCACGCCCGAGCCCGGCAGTAGGCTCGCGCCGGGCGAGACCAGGTCCGCGCGGCGCTCGGCGAGGGTTCTCGTCGGTGATCCCGGCGGTGGCGGGTCGGGCACGACCCATGGCGCGAGGCGCACGAAGCCGCGGTCGGCGAGCTGGCCGAGGGGGCCGTTGTCCGGTGTCCGCGCGCCCGCCGGCGCCTTCGACCTGCGCTTGACGAGAATCGCGCTCTGGCCGTCGAAGGTCACGTCGAACAGGTTGCCGGTGAGGCTCGGGGCCACGTTGTAGAGGAAGCCGCCGCGGTTCTGCAGGTTCGCGTAGCCGCCGCTCTTGGACACGTCGGGGGCCCACTCGGTGAGATCGTCGGCCCAGGAGCTGAACGCCTCGGACTGGAGCAGCAGGGTCGCGCCCTTCAGGTCGAAGCGCTCGTTCACGTCGGGCATCCAGGCGTCCCTCGAGATCACCACGCCGATGGCGCCGACCGGGGTGTCGAGGACGTCGAGGTCGCGCACCGACGCGGAGGCGAGGCTGAGCCCGCCGCCCGGCTTGTCGAGCGTCTGCTCGATCGGCGTGAGGTAGACCTTCGCGGCGCTCCCCGGCAGCTCGCCTCCGGTCTCGGCGGGCGCGCGCAGCAGCCCGCCGTCGCCGTCCGGGACCAGCAGGTTGCCCTGCGGGTCGAACAGGAAGACGAAGTTGCGCGGCAGCGGCGAGGTCGCGACGTAGGCGTACGTCCGCCCCGGCTCGTCCGGGTCGCGCAGCCGCTCGACCAGGGCGGGATCCTCCGTGACATCGACGCGCCGCGCGGGGGCTGCGTCGAACGAGGCGCTCCCCCACACGCGTTGCGCGACGGCGATGTCGCGGAAGCTCTCGTAGACGGCCCGGTAGAGGACGTCGGTGAGCGCCACCACGAGGCCGCGGATCGGATGCGCGCCGAGCTCGGGCCAGACGCCGCCGTAGTAGGCGATCGGGTCCGCGTACGGGCTCAGCAGGCCGGCGAACGCGCCGGTCGCCGACGTTGCCTCGCGCGCCGCGGCGCCTCGGGTGCCGATGAGCCCGGCGACGAGACCGACCGACTCGGGGAAGTGCACGACGGCGAGCGCCGGCGCTGACGGGTCGTGCGGGGCGAGATGGCGCGCGACGTCGTCGACGCCTTCCTGGACGAGTCCCGGGCCGCGTTGCGAGGCGTCCACGAGCGCGAACATCTTGGCGCGAAACGTCGCGACCGAGATCGCATCCTGCACGCGCTGCTTGTTGCCGACCACGAACACGCGCACCGGCTCGGCTGCGGCCCGGCCGGCCGGGCACAGCACGAGGCAGGGCAGGACCACGAGCCAGACCAAGGCAAGCAGGCACGTCGTAAGCTGGCGCGCGGCGGGACTCCGCATGCGCGCTCCGTAGCAGCGTGTGTCGGTGGGCGGAATCGGGAATCCCGCACGCCGGCGGTCTCGAGCGGGACGCGTCCGGCAGGCGATCTCGCCCGGATGCCGACGGGTGGACTCCGCAACGCCGCGCGCAACGAGGCCGTGCTGCTCGAGCGGGCTGGGGCGGGGCGACGGCGGGCTGCTCGCGCTCGCCGTTCGCCCGCCCCGCCGTGGTCAGGGCGCGAAGAGCTTCGCGCCGGAGATGCCGACCTTGACCGACGCGACCGTCCGACCGCTGCCCAGCACGGGGTAGCCGTAGTTGGTGAAGTAGAGCCGCGCGCGGTCGCGGTCGGTGCCGAAGCCGAAAGCGAGGCTCGCCGGTCCGTTCAGGTCGCCGCTGGTGACGAAGGCGCGCGCCGCGGGCGCCTCGTCACGGGTCACGACCCAGACTTGCCCCGCGCCGGCGACGAACAGGTTGCCGTTGGCGTCGAACGCGATGCCGTCGGGAAAGCCGAGGCCGCTCGCGTAGCTCTCGGGCGTGGTGAGCGTGGCGTCGTCGGACTCCTCCATCCGCACGACGCGGTCCTGGAAGGTGTCGGCGACGTAGAGGGCACCGTCGGACCCGAACGCCATGCCGTTGGGCGACGTGATCTCGCGCGTCAGCGTGCGGTAGGTCGTGTCCAGCTCGACGAGAGCGACCTGCGGTCGCCCGCCGAGGCCGAAGGCGGACACGAGGGGCCGCTGGAAGCGGTCGAAGACGATCGCGTTCGGGCTGTCGAGCCCGCTGGTCGCGACCCGGATCACGCCGGTCTGCGTGATCGCCAGCACCTCGCCGGTGCCGAAGGCCGCCGCCCAGATCTCGTCCTGCGGTCCGGTGGCGAGTCCGGCCAGCGAGCGCCCGGTCTCGACGAACACGCTGACCGAGCCCTCGGGGGTGATGCGCGTGATGCGCCCGGTGGTGCTGCCGACGTACAAGACGCCGTTGCTGTCGAACGTCAGGCCCTCGGGCCCGCTGAGTCCGACGACCTCGGTGTCGGCCGGGGGCGCCGGGTCGGGCAGGCGCGCACCGGGTGAATCCCCGCCGCCGCACGCCGTGAAGCCGAGCACCATCGCGATCGCGAGCGCCCGCATGCCGCGTCCGTTGCCGCCCCTCATACCCACCTCCTCTGCGCCTGCGACGCGCTCGCTTGGGTAGCAGATCTTCGGCCGTCGGCGAAGTCCCGGGAGAGCCTCGTTGCGTCCGGTCGAACGTTGCGTGGTCCTTGCGATCCGCCGCAGAGGGGACGGTGGCGTGCGTCCGGCGCGCGTCCCGAAGGGAGCGAGCCATGGCGATGCGCGCGCTGCAGGGGATCCGGGTGATCGAGGTCGCGGAGTGGTTCTTCATGCCGGCCTGCGGGGCCGTGCTCGCGGACTGGGGCGCCGACGTGGTGAAGGTCGAGCACCCGACGCGTGGCGACCCGCTGCGCGGGCTCCTGACCGGCGGCATGCTGCCGGGCGGAGCCGGCGTCAACTACATGGTCGAGCACGCGAACCGCGGCAAGCACCGCGCTCGCGCGCTTCCAGAACCGGGGCCGCGTGATCGCGCGCATCGACGAGATCTTTCGCCAGCGCGACCTCGCCGAGTGGGCCGAGCGCCTGACCGCGAACGAGTGCGTGTGGGCGCCGATGCAGACGCCGGCCGAGGTCGCACGCGACCCGCAGGTCGCGGCGAACGGCTACCTGGTGCCGGGCGAGCACCCGGAGCACGGGGCCTTCCACACGGTGGCGAGCCCGGTGCAGCTCGGTGGCCAGACCGTCGGCACCTCGCGGGTGGCCCCCGAGCTGGGCCAGGATACCGAGGCCGTTCTGCTCGACGCCGGCTGCGGCTGGGAGGACATCGCCCGGCTCAAGGGCGAGGGCGCCATCGGCTGACCGGCGCGTGCCGCTCGCGCGGGGCTTGGTGGCATTGCGCAGGGCATCCCGTTACGAAGAGGCAGTCCGCGGGATCTCCCGCGGCACACGCCGCTCTTGGGCGACGGGCCCCGGGGAGAGCCGATGAGCCAGCGAGACGACGAAGACACCCTGTACGAGTGCGATTGCTTTCGCGTGGTCCGCTTCGTCGACGACGAAGGCAGCGCCAACATCAGCATCTCCTTCTACGACCATGGCATCGATCTCTACCTGAGCGAGGAGGAGTTCGGTCACTTCGTCGAGGCACTGAGCGGGCTGCAGCCGCTCCCGGTCAAGTCCTTCCAGCACTGAACGGCCCCGTGGCCGATGCGAACCGCGCTGCGTCCGATCGTCGCCACCGCCTCGCCGGACGCAGGCGGCATCGCGCTGCGGCTGGCGCGCGACGAGGATCGGGGCTTCATCGTCGATCTCTGCGCACGCACGTTCGCCGACCTCGGTGACTACCGCGAAACCGTCACGAGCTGGCTCGACGGCTCGCACACGATCGGCATCGTGGCCGGCGACCCGATCGACCGCCTGGGGGTCGCGCTGCTCGCGGCGCGCCGCGCGATCGGCTTCGGCCGGCGCCCCACGGCCGAGCTGCTCGCGATCGCCCTCGTGCCCGCGGCTCGCGGGCGCGGCATCGGGCGGCTGCTGCTCGGTCGGGCCGAGCGGGTCGCGTGCGCCTGGGACGCGAGCGAGATGCGGCTGCACACCGCCGACTCGAACGAGCGCGCGCAGCGCTTCTTCACCGCGGCCGGCTACGCGCTGCGCCCGTCGGGGACCTCGGCGTACCCGAGCGGCGAGACCGCGATCGCCTACGTGCGCTCGCTGCGCTGACGCAGCAATTCAGCGCGCGCCGTCGGCGCGGCGCTCGAGCAGCTCGAGGTAGCTCTCGGCGATCGGCGACAGGTGGTCGAGCGCGAGCTGCCGCTGCAGCCCGATGAGCGCGGTGCGACCCTCCTCGACGGTGGCGGCCGACACCTCCACCTCGCAGTACGTGCCGAGCCCCTCGACCTCGTCGATCGACACCACCGCCGGGCAGGCTCCCGGCACGTGCCACTCCGCGCGCCGCTTGCGGACCACCGCCGCCGCGCGGAAGCCGAGGCGCTCGAGCAGGGTGGTCGCGAGATCGAGACCGGCTTCGAGCTTGAACTCGATCTCCTCGCGCGTCTTGCGGGGCGGGTCGAGCTTCGGGCCCTTGTACGTCATGCGCAGCACGCCGTCGTCGAGCCGCAGGCGCAGCGCCTCGTCGGTCTGGCGGAAGTCGCGTCCCGGGTGCGCGAAGTAGCTGTCGGCCTGCTCGTGCGTGACCGCCGGCGCGGCGCCCAGTGCGGCGAGGCGTTCGCGCAGGCGCGCCTCGTCGGCCGCCGCCAGCGGCAGCTTGATCTCCGCCTCAAGCATCGGCCTGACGGAAGCGCGCGAGGTACGCCTCGTCGACGTTGCGGATCGGGTAGCGGTCGCCGGAGCTCATGTTGGCCACCCGGGTCCCCTCGATGTCGATGCGCAGGGTCGCGCCGGTGTGGATCGCGAGCGCCTCGTAAACCTCCAGCGCGGGCAGGCCGCGCTCGAGTGCGGCGCGCGCGAACGCCGGGTCGAGCGAGTACGCGACCACCGCGGCGATGCCGTGCGCGAGCATCGCCCGCACGCCGGCGTCGTCCGTCGTGCCCGCCGCGAAGGCGCCGCCGCCGACCAGGATGTCGCCCTGCGTGACGCGTGCGGGAAAGTCCGGGTCGATCGGGGTCAGCAGCAGGTCGCCCGGAGGTGTCGCCGCGTCACGCGCGGGCGGCAGGATGAGGTCCGCCGTCACACCGAGCCCGAGCGCCCACGCGCGTCCGGTGAGGATCGGACAGCGCGGCCAGGCCGGACCGGTCACGGCGTCGGCGTCCGGTCCGTCGGCGGGGTAGGCGGCATGGGGACGGTCATAGGTGTCGCCGCGGCCGCGCTCAACCGCTAGGGGAGAGGGCATGCGGATCCTGGTGACCAACGACGACGGCATCCTCGCCCCCGGCATCGCGGCTCTCGCCGCGGCGCTCGAGCCGCTCGGCCACATCGACGTGATCGCGCCGGAGTCCGGCCAGAGCGGTGCCGCGCACGCGATCACGTTCATGGCGCCGCTGATCACGCAGCGCGTGACCGTCGGCGGGACGCTGACCGGCTGGAGCGTGGACGGCAGCCCGGCGGACTGCGTGAAGCTCGCCGTGAGCCAGCTCTGCGAGCAACGTCCGGACCTGGTGGTCTCGGGGATCAACGCCGGGTCGAACCGGGGCGTCGACGTGATCTACTCGGGCACGGTCGCGGCCGCGGTGGAGGCTGCGTTCATCGGCATCCCGTCGCTCGCGGTCTCGCTCGAGTCGTCGGCCGAGCTCGACTTCGCCCGCGCGGCAAGGCACGTGCGCCGGATCGTCGAGCGCGCGCTGGAGCTCGGCATCAGCCCGGGCATGGTCCTGAACGTGAACATCCCGAGGCTCGACCGCGGCGAGCCCAAGGGGGTCAAGGTCGTCCCGCAGAGCACCCGCCCGTGGACCGACACCTACGACCGCCGGACGGATCCGCGCGGCCGCAGCTACTTCTGGCTGACCGATGCCGGCGACCGCGAGCCCGAGGAGCACGACACGGACCTGTCGGCGCTGCGCGACGGCTGGATCACGATCACGCCCTTGCAGTACGACCTGACGCAGTACGCGCAGCTGAAGCACCTGAGCGCCGTGTGGAGCGACCCCGGCGGCGCGCACCGATGAGCCGCCCCGGGGTGCGCCGGCTCATCGGTAGTAGACTCGCGCGTAGTCCTTCACCATGCGCGTCGCGCTGAAGGCGGGGGCGAGGGTCTTCATCGAGGCGCGCATGCGCGCGACCCAGCCGCGCGGGACACCTTCCCGGTTGCGGTCGTAGAACAGCGGCCGGATCTGGTTCTCGATGACGTCGTGCAGCGACAAGGCATCGGCCGCGTTGCGGTCGTCGGCGACGAGCCTGCCCCGGGCCGGCAGGTCGTAGGCGGCGCCGATGTCCCAGCCGTTCTGCCCGTCGGAGCCCTCGATCCACCACCCGTCGAGGATGCTGCAGTTGAGCCCGCCGTTGACGACGACCTTCATGCCGCTCGTGCCGCTCGCCTCCAGCGGTGGGATGGGCAGGTTGAGCCACACGTCGACGCCCTGCACGAGGCGCCGCGCCACGTACTGATCGTAGCCCGAGAGAAAGACGACACGGCCGCGCAGCTCGCGCCGCTCCTTCCACTGCATGAGCTGCTGCAGGATGCGCTTCGCCTCGTTGTCGCGCGGATGGGCCTTGCCGGCGAGCACGAACTGCACGGGCTGGGTCGGGTGGTTGAGCATCGCGATCGCACGCTCCATGTCCGACAGCAGGAGATTCCAGCGCTTGTAGGTCGCCACGCGACGGGCGAAGCCGATGGTGAGGACGTCGGGGTTCAGGAGGCGCCTGGCGCCGTGCACCATCTGGTCGGATTCGCCCGCCTCGCGCCACTGCATCTCGGCGCGGTAGCGCGCCTCGGCGACGAGGCGCGCGCGCAGCAGGCAGTGCGCGCGCCAGAGCTCGGCGTCGGGAACCTCGTCGATCTTCTTCCAGAGCTCGGGGTCGTCGGCGTGCAGCGCCCAGTCGGCGCCCAGGTACTGGTCGAAGAGGCGACGCATCAGCGGCGCGACCCAGGTGGAGTGGTGCACGCCGTTGGTGATCGCGATGAACGGCGACGCATCGACCGGAACGTCGGGCCAGAGCTGCTGCCACATGCGGGCGCAGACCTCGCCGTGGCGCTTGCTCACCCCGTTCGCCGACCGCGACAGCCGGATCGCGAGCGGCGTCATGCCGAACGGCTCCAGGGTGTCGTTGGGGTGGCGTCGGCCGAGACCGAGTACGGTCTCCGCGTCGGGCCAGACCTCGGTCAGGTAGCCGCCGAGGACCTCCTGCACGAGCGCCGCGTCGAAGGTGTCGTTGCCGGCGGGTACCGGAGTGTGTGTCGTGAACACGCACTGCTGCGCGACGCTCTTGACGGAGGTGTCGAGGTCGACGCCGGTCGTCACCTGCTCGCGGATCATTTCGAGCGTGAGAAACGCGGAGTGGCCCTCGTTCAGGTGATAGGCGTGTGGCGTGATGCCGAGCGCGCGCAACGCGCGCACGCCGCCGATCCCGAGCACCACTTCCTGCACGATGCGCGTGCTCGCGTCGCCGCCGTAGAGGTGTGCGGTGATCCAGCGATCGATGTCCTCGTTGCGATCGCAGTCCGTGTCGAGCAGGAACAGCGGGATGCGGCCCACTTCTGCGCGCCAGATCTGCACGCCCACGGCTCGCCCGCGGATCGGGACCTCGACCGTGAGCGGCTGGTTCGTCTCGTCGCGCAGCAGCGTGAGCGGCAGCTCGCGGAAGTCCTCGTCGCTGTAGAACTCCTCCTGCCAGCCGTCGACGTTGACGCGCTGGCGGAAGTACCCCTGCCGGTAGAGGAGACCGATGGCGACCAGCGGGATGCCCAGGTCGGACGCCGATTTCAGGTGGTCGCCGGCGAGGATGCCGAGACCTCCCGCGTACAGGTGCAGCGACTCGTGGATGCCGTACTCGGCGCAGAAGTAGGCGATCGGGTGATCGGCGGTCGCCTGCGGGAAGTTCTGCCGTGCCCAGGTCGGGAGCGACTCGCTGCGCGGGGTGCCGGGCTTGGCGCGCATGTACTCGTCGAAGCGCGCGACCGTTCGCTGGATGCGCTCGAGATAGTCGGGATCGACCGCCATCTGCGAGAGCCGCTCGGGGGCGGCCGTGCGCAGCAGCACGAGCGGGTTGTGCTCGCACAGGTCCCAGCGCTGCGGGTCGATGTCGCGAAACAGCGACATCCCCGATCCGTTCCAGCTCCACCACAGGTTGCCCGCCATGCGGACGAGGGGACGCAGCGTTTCCGGGAGAGAATCGTGCAGCTTCTGATCGAACATTGGGCCCTCTGCGCAAGGTGTCGGCAGCTTCGTCGTCGGCTCGCGCCTCCTGCCGTCCGGATGCGCTCGTCCTTTCGGCTCGTCCGCAAGCAGCGCGCCATCGCGCGCGCCGCTCGGCGGGTCCGCCGTAAACCCGCGCACGGCTCGCGCGGCGAGGGGGGTTACCACAGCGCTTCTCGCGGCGGCAATTTGCAAGTCGCCGGGACGCAACCGCTTGACACGGGCCGGCCCGCTCCATAATTCTGTACCGACCGTTCTGGATGTAGCGGATGTGCCCGTCAGACAGAGGCAAAAGCACCGTTCGAGGGGGCTCCGGCCGGATCAGCAAGCGAGTTGCGCAAGGGCTGCGCAGCCGCGATCGCCTGCTGCGCTCCGCGACGCGTCAGTTCGCCGAGCGTGGTTTCTCGGCAACCAGCATCGAAGACGTCTGCCGCGACGCGGGCGTGGTGAAGAGCGCCGTCTACTGGCACTTCGACAGCAAGGAGGGGCTGCTGACGGCGGTCCTCGAGGAGACGGCGACGGCCTGGATCGACGGCATCCTCGCCAGCGTGCAGCAGACCGGTGATCCCCGCGAACGCCTCACCCGTGCGATCGCCGGCATGCGCGAGCTGGTCGAGACCCGGCCCGCGCTGCTCCGCCTCCTGCAGTCGATGCTCCTCGAGCGGACGGGGGAGAACGCCGAGACGCGCGCCGTCCTGCTGCGGGTGTTCGACCGGGCGCGCGCCGCACTGACCGACGGCATCGCCGAGGTCATCGGCGTCCGTCCCCCCGGCCTGGAGACCGTGGCGGCGCTGGTGCTGGCGTCGCTGGACGGGATCTTCCTGCAGCACCAGCTGCGTCGCGATCGTGCCGAGCTCGACCGGCTGTTCGGCGAGCTCGAGCGCGCGATCGTGCACCTCGTCAGCAGCCTGTTCGACGAGGCCCAGAGGGGCCCTGCGGACGGTGCGCCGGGCGCAGACCGCACCCCGCCGGAGATTGGAGAAACCGAGAAATGAGCACCGCGGAAAGCACCATGGTCCCTTCCGGCCGTCTCGTCCTCGACGACGAGCTCGACACCTCGTCGCGCGAAGCCGCCGACGCCGCCTATCGCAAGCTGCTGCAGCGCCTGTCGCACCAGTCGGTCGTCAAGCACTTCGACGCCTACGCCGACGTGGACTGGGACGCGCCGGAGATGCGCATCGACCCGGACGACCCGCGCTGGGAGCTCGACGGCGACGACCCGCTCGGTGCGACGGCCTGGTATCGCGCGCAGCCGCAGCCCGTCCGTGCGGCGATCGGCCTGCACCTCTTCGCGACCTTCATGAAGATCGGGCTGCAGTTCGAGTCGGTGCTCAAGCGCGGGCTTCTCGAGTACGCGTTTCGGCTGCCGAACGGCGCGCCCGAGTTCCGCTACGTCTACCACGAGGTCATCGAGGAGGCGCAGCACTCGCTGATGTTCCAGGAGTTCGTGAACCGCTCGAGCTTCGACGTGAAGGGGCTCGCGACGTGGCAGAAGGTCGCGAGCCGCATGGTCGTGCGTCTCGGACGGACTTTCCCGGAGTTGTTCTTCCTGTTCGTGCTCGGAGGAGAGGATCCGATCGACCACGTGCAGCGCCAGATGCTGAAGAAGTGCTATGACGTCCACCCGCTGCTGCGCCGCGTGAGCCAGATCCACGTCACCGAGGAGGCCCGCCACCTGTCGTTCGCGCGCCTCTACCTGCGGCGCAACGTGCCGCGGCTCGGACGCGTGAAGAAGACCATGCTGCGCATCCGCACGCCGCTCATCCTGGGCCAGATGTCGCAGATGATGATGCGTCCGTCGCCGCAGATCGTGCGCCGCTTCGGCATCCCGGCCGACGTCCTGCGCGAAGCGTACGACGCGAACCCGAAGCACCGCGCACAGACCACCGAGGCCGTCGCCAAGGTCCGCCGGCTCTGCCAGGAGCTTGACGTCGTCACGCCGGGCACCCTCAAGCTGTGGCAGGCGTTCCACCTCTGGCCGCAGGAGGGCGCCGGCGCCGTGTGAGGACCAGCGGAGCACGCGAGCAGACCGCGATCGACGCCGCGTACGATCCGTGGGTGAGCGCGAGCGCGGCGCGTCCGGATCGCGATCCCGTCGCAGTCCCCCCGTCGACGAGGTCGGCGTCGTCACGCTTCCCGGCGCGGTCGTCACGGTCGCCGGCGTGCTTCCCGCGCCGGCCGGCGCCGCGGACGACGTCTAGATCCCGGTTCCGCCGCCGGGCAGCGGCGCGCGCAGCGCGCGCGCGCCGTCGGCGAGGAGCAGTGCGGCGAGCGCCATCAGCGCGACCGCGACGATGCCGTTGAGGGTCGTCGTGTCGAAGCCGCCGGTGCCGCCGGCCAGCGCGCCGAAGGCGGTCGTGATCTGCAGCACCAGCGACCAGACGGTGATCGTCAGGACGAAGACCATCGGCGCGATCGTGTACCAGTAGCGGCGCCCGCTCTTGCGCAGCCACACGCTCACGCCGAGCAGCGTGAGCCCGGCGAGCAGCTGGTTGCTGGTGCCGAAGAGCGTCCAGAAGATGCGGTACGATCCTTCGCCCGACGCCTGGAGGAAGATCGCCGGTGTGACCACCGTGACCGCGGTCGCCGCGAGCGCGCCCACGCGGCTCGTCCAGCCGAGCAGCTCCTGCAGGATGTAGCGTCCGAGGCGCGTGCAGACGTCGAGCGTGTCGAAGACGAAGGTGGAGAACGCCATCGCGCCGAACGTGGTCGCGAACAGCAGGTGCTCCTCGCCGATCATGCCGGCGAGGAAGCGTCCGAGTCCGGCGCCGTAGATCGTTCCGGGGGCGTTGCCGGCGGTGTCGGACGTCGCCACGATCATCACCGTCGCGAGCGCGATCAGCGCGACGAACGCCTCGAGCAGCATCGCGCCGTAGCCGATCGCCCGGCAGTCGCTCTCCTTGCCGATCTGCTTCGACGTCGTGCCCGAGCAGACGAGTCCGTGGAAGCCCGAGCACGCGCCGCACGCGATGGTCACGAACAGGAAGGGGAAGAGGGCGCCGGTCGCGCCGGGGGCGTTCCAGGTCTTGAACGCCTCCTGCTTGATCTCGAAGCCGCCGAAGAACATCCCGACCGTTCCGACGAAGAGTGTGAAGTACAGGACGAAGCCGCCCAGATACCCGCGCGGCTGCAGCAGCGCCCAGACCGGCGTGAGCGAGGCGACGAAGCAGTAGGCGAGGATCAGCAGCCCCCAGGTCTTCGTCGAGAGCACGAGCACGGTGGAGAGCTGCGTGCCGAGCCAGACCGCGGCGAGCGTCGCCGGAACGAAGATCACCGTGAGGAGCCACAGGGGCGGGCGCAGGAAGCGCTCGACGAGTCCCATCAGCACCGCCAGCGACAGGTAGAGGATGCTCGCCGCGGCGACCGCACCGCCCGCGTTGAACGCGAACGCGCTGCCGGCGAGGTCGTCACCGCCGCTCACGAACGTGCTCGCGGTGATGTCGGCGAACGCGACGATCACGTACACCAGCGCGATCCAGATGAAGACCATGATCGCGAGCCCGGCGCGCGGCCCGAGCGTGAGGCGGACGATCTCGGCGATCGAGCGGCCCTGGTGGCGCACCGACGCGACCAGCGCCGAGAAATCATGTACCGCGCCGATGAAGATCACGCCGAAGCCGATCCACAGAATGCACGGCAGCCAGCCGAACTGCATGCACCCGAGGATCGGGCCGGCGATCGGGCCCGCGGCAGCGATGGCGCTGAAGTGCTGGCCGAGCAGGTAGAACCGACGCGTCGGCACGAAGTCGATGCCGTCGTCGACGGCGACCGCCGGGGTCGTCCGCGCGTCGTCGAGTGCGTACTGGCGCGCGATGAAGCGGCCGAAGCCGGTGTACCCGAGCGCGAGCACGGCGAGGCCGATGGCGGCGAGCAGCGGCAGGGTCATCACGCTGGCTCGTAGCGGGATTCGAAAGGCCACGAAAGCGCCGCCGGAAACGCCTTCCGCACCCCGTTCCGCCGTGCTAGCCGTGCGGCGCCATGAGTGACCACCGCCACCCCCTGCGCCCGCTCGAGATCGCCCCGCCGCCCGGCACGGGCGCGACGCTGCCGCGCCGCGACTTCCTGCGCCTCCTCGGGGCGGCCGCCGGCGGCGCCGTCGCGCTCGCCGCGGTGCCGCGGCGGGCCGCGGCGCAGAGCGCGACGGCGACGTATCCCGACGGCATCAAGTCGGGCGACCCGCAGCCGACGACCGGCGTGATCTGGACGCGTGTCGCGGCCCCCGCGGACGCGAGCCCGGTCTCGGTCCTGTGGTCGGTCGCGGAGGACGCCGATCTACAGCGCGTCGTGCGCGGCGGGCTCGCGGTCGCGAAGGCGACCGGCGGACACCACGTCAAGGTCGTGGTGCGCGGGCTCAAGCCCGACCGCTGGTACCACTACCGCTTCGAGGTCGGCGGCGAGACCAGCGTCACCGGACGGCTCCGCACGGCGCCGCGCGCGGGCACGCGTCCCGACCGGCTGCGCTACGGCTTCGCGAGCTGCCAGCAGATCACCGACAGCTACTACGTGGCGCACAAGGAGCTGACCAGGGAGAACCTCGACTTCTTCCTGCACCTCGGCGACTACGTCTACGTCAGCGACGGCGGCACGATCACGCTCGACGACTACCGCCGCGTCTACCGGCGCTTCCACGCGAACCCGCTGCTGCAGGACCTGCACGCGCAGGTGCCGCTGGTCGCGGTCTGGGACGACGGCGAGTTCTACAACGGCGTCGACCGCACCGGCGATCCGGTGCGCCTCGCGGCGGCGCGCTCGGCGTGGTTCGAGGCGATGCCGGTACCGCGTCGCGCGGACGACCGGGTCTACCGCACGCTCGAGTGGGGACGGCTGGCGCGCGTCATGCTGCTCGACACGCGGCAGTATCGCGATCCCGAGGTGCCGGCGAACGCGACGTTCGCGGGCCTCATCGACGCGCAGGACACCTCGCTGCCGCCGGGCGAGCAGATGTTCGCCCCGGGACGGACGACGCTCGGCACCGCGCAGAAGCGCTGGCTCAAGGGCGAGCTCGGCCGCGCCGAGGCGACGTGGCGCGTGCTCGGCAGCAGCTACGACATGGCGCCGTGGAAGATCGTCGACCGCGACACGCCCGAGCTGCGCATGCAGAACCCGAACCTGCAGAAGAACGGCGGCGTGTACGTCTCGAACGAGGCCTGGGACGACTATCAGGCCGAGCGCCGCGAGCTGATGTCGTACATCGCGCAGCGCCGCATCCCGAACGTGCTGGTGTCGAGCGGCCACACGCACTTCTACAAGGCGAGCAACATCCAGCCGGACTTCGACGATCCCGCGTCGCCGATCACGGCGATGGAGTTCGTCACCGGCTCGCTGACCGCGGATCCCGATCCGCGCACGATCGCGCCCGCGGACCTGCTGCACGTCGCCGAGCGGATCATGCTGAACGCGAACGCGCCCTATCTGAAGCAGATCGACCTGCTGAACCAGGGATACACGACGGTCGACCTCACGCCGGGGGAAGCGATCGTCGAGTTCCGCGTGCTCGACACCTTCGACCCGGACGCCGAGGCATCGACCTTCGCGCGCTTCCGCGTGGTCGCGGGCGTGCCGGGGATCGAGGTCCTGTAGCGGCGGATCGTGTCGCTCGCGGGGCCGGGGAGGGAGCGTGCCGCCGCGGTCGCGATCCGCGCGGAGTGCGTCGAGGGCCGGGGCCCCGGACCGTCGCCTCGTCGCGATCCGTGAGGTCGCCTTCGACCTCGCCCCTGCACCGCCTGGAGCGGCTGTCGATGCGCTGCGATGACGCGTCGCGCGCGGGTGGCGGCGCCGCTGGAGTCTGCCAGGGCGGCCTCGCGAAGTGCGTTCGCCGGGCCGAAATGATGTATGTGCTCGCGGTCCGCCGGCCACGACAGGAGGCCACCCGATGAACTGGTTCCCGGTATCCATCGACCGTCACGTGCGGCGGCGATTCGCCCAGACCGTCAAGAGCTTCGCCGTCTCCGAGGTCGGGGCGCGGGCGAAGGCCATGTTCGCGGCGCTGATCGGTCTCGCGCTCCTGATCAGCGGCCTCAACGTCGTCAACAGCTACGTCGGGCGCGACTTCTTCACCGCGATCGAGCAGAAGAGCATGTCGGGCTTCGTCGGATTCGCGATCCTGTACGTCGGGGTGTTCGCGGCCTCGACTCTGGTCGCGGTGCTGTTCCGCTTCGCCGAGGAGCGCCTCGGGCTGCTGTGGCGCGAGTGGCTGACGCTGGACCTGGTGGCGGCCTACGTGGAGCACCCGACGTTCTATCGTCTGAACGACTGCGTGGTCGAGAACGGCGAGATCACCAATCCCGATCAGCGCATCGCCGACGACGTCCGCACCTTCACGACCACCACGCTGTCGTTCGTGCTCATGGGCCTCAACGCGAGCTTCACCGTGTTCGCGTTCTCCGGCGTCATGTGGTCGATCAGCCCACAGCTCTTCGTGGTCGGCGTGGTCTACGCGACGCTCGGCTCCGTCGGTGCCATCTGGTTCGGCCTGCCGCTGGTCGGCCTCAACTCGAAGCAGCTCGACAAGGAGGCAGAGCTGCGCTCGGAGCTGATCCGACTGCGCGAGAACGCGGAGTCGGTTGCGCTGGCGCGGAGCGAGAGCCTGATGCGGGACCGGCTCCTGCGACGCATCGAGGACGTGATCGACAACTCGCGCCGCATGATCGCCGTCAACCGCAACCTGGGCTTCTTCGTCACCGGCTACAACTACCTGATCCAGATCATCCCGGCGCTGATCGTGGCACCGCTGTTCATCCGCGGCCACGCGCAGTTCGGCGAGATCGCGCAGTCGGCGATGGCGTTCACGCAGCTGCTCGGTGCGTTCTCGCTGATCGTCACGCAGTTCCAGTCGATCTCGTCGTTCACCGCGATCGTCGGGCGGCTCGGCTCGTTCGCCGAGGCGATCGAGCAGGCGCAGTCGGTCGGCATCCAGGCGCGCCAGGTGTGTGACGAGCACGCGGGACCCGAGTGCGCCATCTGCCTGCCCGAGATGTCTCCCGTGCACGGCAGCATGTCGATCAAGGTCCACGACGACGACGCGGGCATCATGTTCGACAAGCTCACGCTGCGCTCCGTACACGACGACAGCACGCTGCTGCACGAGCTGACGGTCACGATCCCGCACGGCGTGCGCGTGCTGGTGCTCGGTCAGAACCAGGCTGCCAAGACCGCGCTGTTCCGCGCGACGGCGGGGATGTGGGACGTCGGCGAGGGCTGGGTGCTGCGTCCCGGGCCCGAGCACATGGCGTTCCTGCCGGAGCGCCCGTACCTGCCGCGCGGCTCGCTGCGCGAGCTCCTCGAGCGTCCGTGGCAGCCGCTCGAGGAGCAACGCGTCGAGGAGGTGTTCGCGTCGCTCGGCCTCGAGGCGCTGCTCGACCGTGCGCGCGACCTCGACCGCGAGCACGACTGGGGCGAGCTGCTGTCGCTCGGCGAGCAGCAGCTCGTGTCGTTCGCGCGTATCCTGCTCGCACCGCCGCGCTTCGCGTTCCTCGACCGACCGGTCACGGTGCTCGGAGTCGATGGCGTCGAGCGGCTGCTCCACGCGCTCCGCGAGCACGCGATCACGTATCTGACCATCTGCGAGACGCACGACCTGAAGCAGCATCACGACGCCGTGCTCGAGGTGAGCACCGACGGCACGTGGCGCTGGAGCCACGGCAACGGCTGATGCGACGCTCCCCTTGGGGATGAGTGAAGCCCGAGCGATTGCGCTCGGGCGCCGAACGCCGGCAGCGTTCGGCGAGGCGGGTCGGTGGCGCAGGCACCAGGGCGCGGGCACCAGGGCGCGGGTCGGCCCAAGGCATGCATCTTGCGGTTTCGCACTTCAGGTGAGTCCGCCGCCGACAGGTCGCAGGGTCCGGGAGGTCCCTCAGGCCGAGATGGGACCGCTGCTGGCCGATCGTCTGCGCGCGATTTGCTGGCTGGCGCTGGTTGCGATCCCCCTCTCGATCGTCTCCGACCGGCATCTGCCCGGGCGGATGCGCTGGATCGTGGTCGCGGCCAAGCTCTGGGGCGTCGGCCTCTGCGTCTTCGGCCTGGTCTTCGCCCGGCGGATGCAGCGCGTCGCCTGGCGCCACCTGGCGCTGACCGCGACCGGCATCGCCACCGGCATCCTGGTCGTGCCCGCGGTCGGTGGGGTCGCGTGGGGTGATCCTGTCCGGGGGGCCTTCACGATCGCCCTGATCGTGATCGCGACGGGAGCGGTGTTCCCGTGGGGAGTACGACCGCAGGCGGCCGTTGCGGGCGTCGCGGCGCTCGCCGTCGCCGCTCTGGTCGGCCTGCGCCCGACCGACGTCGAGGTGCCAGCCAACACCCTCGTCTCGGTGTACGCCCTCATCGCCGCGAGCGTGTACGTCGCGTCGGCGCAGGAGTTCCAGCGGCGCGAGCGCGCTCGCGCCGACGTCCTTCAGGAGGGGCAGAAGCGAGTCCTCGAGCTGGTCGCGCAGGACTTCGCCCTGGAGGAGATCTTCCGCGCCTTGATCGAGGTCCTGGAGGAGCGCGAACCCGCGATGGTGCTGGCGATCCGCGTGATCGCGGGCGACGACCCACCGGTCCTGCAGCTCGCCTGCGCGCCGAGCCTGCCCGTCGAAGCCGCCGCGGCCGAGCGCGAGCTCGCGCTCACTCCGGGGCTGCTCTTGCGCCTCGGCAGATCCGTCGGCGGCGGAGATGCGGATAGCGGTCCCGGTCGGGACGACCCGAGGAGCGTCGCACCGTGCGCCGGCTTTCGGCGACGCCACGTCGAACCGATCCGTGCGCCGGACGGAACGCTGCGTGGCGTGGTCGAAGCCCACCTGCGCGATGCAGGGGAGCCGAGCGCTGCGACGCGCGAGCTGCTCCAGCTGGCCGCGAGCCTCACCGAGATCGCGATCGAACGCGCCCGCTCCCGCGAGGATCTGGTGCGTGCGCGGGACGCGGCCGAAGCGGCCGCCCGCGCCAAGGGCGAGTTCGTGGCCAACATGAGCCACGAGATCCGGACTCCCATGAACGGCGTGATCGGGATGACAGGCCTCCTCCTCGACACGCAACTCGATGTGGAGCAGCGCGAGTACGCGAGCATCATTCGCAGCAGCAGTGAATCCCTGCTCGCGATCATCAACGACATCCTCGACTTCTCGAAGATCGACTCCGGGAAGCTGGAGCTGGAGGAGCGGCCCTTCGATCTCGAGCTCTGCGTGGCCGACGCCCTGGACGTCGTCGCGCTTCGTGCCGCCGAGCAGCACATCGAGCTCGCGTACTCTCTCGAGGCAGACGTCCCGCGGTGGATCGTCGGCGACGTCACGCGCCTCCGGCAGATCCTCGTCAACCTGCTGGGCAACGCGGTCAAGTTCACCGAGCAGGGCGAAGTCGTCCTCTCGGCGCGGGTCCGCGATCGCCGCGAGGAGGTCTGCGAGATCGAGATCGCGGTGCGCGACACCGGCATCGGGATTCCCCGCGATCGCCTGGACCGGCTGTTCGTGCCGTTCATGCAGGTCGATTCGTCGACCACGCGCCGCCATGGTGGCACCGGGCTGGGACTGGTCATCGCGCGCCGCTTCGCCGACCTGATGGGCGACGGCATGTCGGTCGAGAGCGAGGTCGGCGTCGGATCGACGTTCCGGTTCACCATCCGGACCGCTGCGGCTTCGGCCGAGCCGGTCGCTCCCGACGCGCGAGCCGTGCTGCGGGGCAGGCGTCTGCTCGTCGTCGACGACAACTCGACCAACCGGATGATCCTCGAGCGCGAGGCGTGTGCGCGGGGCATGATCGTGCACGCCGCCGGCTCGGGAGCCGAGGCGCTGGCGTGGGTCGAGCAGGGCGGCCGCTACGACATCGCCGTGCTCGACTTCCTCATGCCCGACATGGACGGAGTCGCCCTGGCCCGGCACCTCGACGGGATGGAGGCGACGCGCGGCCTGCCGCGCGTGCTCCTGAGCTCGGTCGCCCCGGGCGACATCGGCAGATTCCGCGTCGACGACACGGCACGGAGCCTGTTCGCCCGTGTGCTCACCAAGCCGACACATCTGGGCAACCTGGCGACGGTGCTGGCCGAGGTGGTCACGCCCTCGATCGAGCGTCCATCACCCGTCAGGTTCGCGGCTTCCGAGGTGGATCCCGACCTCGGGCGCCGGCATCCTCTGCGCGTACTGCTGGCCGAGGACAACCGCGTCAATCAGCGCGTCGCCATGAGGATGCTGGAGCGGATGGGTTACCGCGCCGATGTCGCGGCGAACGGACTCGAGGCGGTCGAGGCGATCCGTCGTCAGACCTACGACGTCGTTCTCATGGACATGCAGATGCCGGAGATGGACGGGGTCGAGGCGACGGAACGGATTCGTGCCAGCCTGCCCGACGAGGTGCAGCCGTACATCATCGCCATGACGGCGAACGCGGCGGTGCAGGATCGCGAGATCTGCCTGCGCGCGGGCATGAACGACTTCCTCGCCAAGCCGGTCGTCCTGCACGACCTGGGAGCGGCGCTGGAGAAGGCCCAGCCCGGAACAGCGAAGGTCCGCGCGGCACGCATCGCCGACCCACCGCCAGCGACGAGCTGCGGGTAGTCGCGCCAGGACGCGGCGCACGCGAGCAAGCCGCCGTCGAGCGTCGCGAACTCGAGCGGTGGCGCCGGCTCGACCGAGGCCCTCAATGCCGGCGCCGCCGTGCGCGCGACTCCCCGTCGAGGGGTGATCCTCAGCGACGCTCGGCCTTGTACTGCTGGCCGTCGGCGAGCCGAACCGTCGTGACTTCTGCGGACAGGCAGAACCCGTGTTCCGTCGCGAGCTGGAGGGTGGGGTGGGACTCGCCGGAGAGCCGGGCGGCGACACCGGTCGGTAGCGACGTCATCCCTTTGCCGGCATCGTTGCGGCCCTTCGCGGAGGCCTTGCCGCGGCCGGCCTCGGCTGCGACGAAGTCGAGTTGCTGCACGCCGGAGGCGCTCGCGCTGCGGTCCTTGTATCGCAAGCCCGTCGATCCGATCGCTCGCCAGCAGGGCGCCCCGGCGCAACTCTCGCCGCCGCGGTCGATCTCGAGGCGCTGTACGAGATTGCCGGCGTCGCCGTAGATGCAGATCGCGACCGAGTTCGCCCCGGAGACGGGATCACCGAAGGTGGCGGTCGTCGTGGCTTCCGAGAACGCTTTCCACTCGACCTTCATCTGCTCCCGGCCGACGCTGCGCTCGACGAACTGAAACTTGACCCGGGCGGACTCGACGCAATTCGAGCGGGGGCTCGCCGGACAGATCTCGAGTCGGCAGGCCGCGTCGCAGCCGTCCCCGGGCACCCGTCCGCCGTCGTCGCATTGCTCGCCGCACGCGGGCTGCAGGCTTCCGTCGCCGCAGGTGATCGGGTCGCCGCCACAGGATCCGGCGGCGCACACGTCGAGGACCGTGCAGGACTGACCGTCGTCGCAGGACGTGCCGTCGGGCGCGTGGGCGTCCGCCGGGCAGGCATCGTTCACGCCGTCGCAGCTCTCCGCCACGTCGCACGCACCCGCCGATGCCCGGCACTCTGCCGTGCTCTTCCCGTCCGCAGGACACGCCGCGCTCGAACCCGTGCACGCCTCGGCCACGTCGCAGACGCCCGCCGGTGCCCGGCACTCGGTGCCACCCGCGGTGAACCCGTCCGCCGGGCAGGCACTATTCACGCCGTCGCAGCTCTCCGCCACGTCGCACGCACCCGCCGATGCCCGGCACTCTGCCGTGCTCTTCCCGTCCGCAGGACACGCCGCGCTCGAACCCGTGCACGCCTCGGCCACGTCGCAGGCGCCCGCCGATGCCCGGCACTCGGTCCCGGCCGGCTCGATCCGGCAGTCGCCGGAGCAGCAGCCGCCGGGGGCGGCGGCATCGTCGCACTGCTCGCCGCACGTGGGCTCGACCACGCCGTCACCACAGTTGCAGGAAGGCGGGCACGCGCCGCAGTCGCCTGCGCAGGCGCAGTTCTCGTACCCGTTGCAGGTCGTGTCCCCGCAGACCGCGATCTCCGAGGAGTTTCCGGGGGTCTGGCTCGTCCACAAGGGCAGCCCCGCGCCGTTGTAGATCACCATGTTCCCGTCCGACTGGATGCGAAACACCGCGCCGGACGTTCCCGAGGTACCGGCAGCCCAGAGCGCGTGTCCCGACCCGTTGTAGAGGACGAGGTTTCCGTCGGACTGGAAGTCGAGCCGGCAGTTTGTGCCGGCTCCCGCAGTGTTCGTGTCCCACAGCCGGAGCCCAGGCGCACCGTTCACGAGCGAGTAGAGGATCAGCTGGCAGTCGGCGCGCAGCTCGAGGAATCGGTTCGCCTGCAGGACGAACTGCCCGGCGTTCAACGCGAACTGGCCCGCGAAGAACGTGGACTCGGTCGGGAGGCGGGTCTGGGTCGACCAGAGCGGCTGTCCGGCCCCGTTGTAGATGACGACATTGCCATCCGACTGGATGCGAAGCTCAGCGTTCGCGGTACCGGACGTCCCCGAGTTCCAGAGCGGCTGGCCCGCGCCGTCGTACAGGACGAAGTTCCCGTCGGCCTGGAAGTCCGCGCGGCAACTGGAGGCCGAGGTGCCGCTGTGCCAGAGAGCGCCGCCGACCAGCGCGTTGTCGACGCTCGACAGCACGAGGTCGCAGCTCGCGGTCAGCTCGAGCTTGCGGCCGCGGGTCTGGACCCACGCCCCCCGGTCGAGGGCGAACTGCCCGGCGTGAAGGACCGCCTCTACAGGCGTGCTCGTGAGCGTGGACCAGAGGGGCTGGCCGGCACCGTTGTAGATGACGACGTTGCTGTCGGACTGCAGGCGAAGCGTTGCGTTCGCGGTACCGGACGTCCCCGAGTTCCAGAGCGGCTGGCCCGCGCCGTTGTAGACGACGAAGTTGCCGTCGGCCTGGAAGTCCGCGTGGGATCCCGAGCCCGTCGTGCCGCTGCGCCAGAGAACGCCACCGACGAAACCGTTGTCGACGCTGGAGACCACGAGGTTGCCGTCGACGGTCAGCGCGAGATCGAGGCGTTGGGTCCTGACGCGTTGCCCCGGGGTGAGCAGGAACTGGCCCGCCACGAAGGTCGCCTCTTCGGGCACGTTCGTGAACGTCGACCAGTGGGCGACCCCGCCGGCGTCGTAGAGAACCAGGTTGCCGTCGGTCTGAAGGACGAGTTCGTCGCCGCTCGCGCTCGAGATCCAGAGGGTGTGCCCCGCGCCGTCTCGGACCGCGAGGCGGCCGTCGGATCCAAACTCCGCGCGGCAGTTCGTGCCCAGGTTCGCCGTGCCGCTCGTCCACAGCCCGCTACCGACCTCGTCTCCGTCGAGCGAGTAGAGCACGAGGTTGCAGTTCGGCTCCAAGCGGAGAAAGCGGCTGGTAGTGCGCACGGACTCACCCGCGAAGAGAACCAGCCCGCCCCGGTCCCAGAAGACATCGAGATCGTCACCGTTGCGGATCCGCCAGTCCCCCTCGACGTCTCGGTCGTCGTGCGCGAGCCACGCAGACGGGTGGCCGGTTGCCGCGCGCGCCGCGGCGAGCAGCTGGTTGTCCTGGGCGTTGGTGGGCACGGCGAAGCGGAAGTCGGGTCCGAGCCGCCTGCACGCGAGGGCGCCCTGGCCGAAGGAGCCCTGTTCCACGGTGACTGCCCAGCCTCCGGTCGCCAGGTTCTCGCAGGCGAACGCCTTCTCGAGCCGACAGTCGGCATCGTTCCAGCGGCCGTCCGCCTGCTGGGCGGCGCAGTCCTCGTCGCCGATGGCGTTGGGCTCGCCCGGCACCCAACTCCAAACCGCGGCCGCCCACCGGCCGTCGCCCGGATCGAGCCGGTCGAGGTCGAGCACGTTGATGCCGGATGCGTGGAGACTCACGATCTCGCCGTAGCCGATCGGAGGGACCGAGCCGCCGCCCAGCGTGGTCGAGTCCTCCCACACCCGGGTGATCGAACCGAGGCCGGTGAACACCATCGAGTTCCAGTTGCCGTCGCCGCTGCACCCGCCCTCGTTCCAGACGATCACCTGCTTACCGGCGGCGAGCACCTGGGCCTTCGTGAGGTTCGACGGAACGTCGAAGCAGCCTCCGCTGAAGTAGATGCGATTGCCCAGGCGCTCGACCACGCGGGCGAAGGCTTCCCCGTGATGGCCGTCCATGTGGTCCTCGATGTGCAGGATCAGCACCTGCCCGATCGAGTCGGCGGTCCCGAACCAGGCGGCGATCTCGTCAAGCCCCTCCTCGAGGGTTCGGTCGTTGACTCCGCAGCCCAGGTGGCTCGCCGTGCCGTGGCAAAGGAGGAGGCGAGTCGAGAACGACAGCCCGCCCTCCCACTTCGTCGTCCAGTGGACGTCGAACTCGATCGCGCGGGCTCCCATGCGGAGCTGGTCGAAGGTCGACCTCAGCTGGTTGGGATCGAGGTAGCGGATGCCCGCGGAGTAGGCCTGCGAGTTGAAGCTGTTGTGCGCGCCGACGAGGCTCGTGTCCCCGATCGGGGTGTCGAGGTCGATGCGTCGCTGGGCCCGAAGCGAGCGCCCCACCCAGCTCGCGTTCAGGTCGTCGATTTCGTCGGCGCTGGCGGCCTGTGGAACGAGACACGCGACACCCAGGGCCACCACGACGGAAGCGAGCCAGGGGTGCTTCATGGGAGGCACGAATAGTTGCCCATTGGCCGCGGGTCAACACACGAACCCCGTCCTGGGCGCGCGAAAAACCGGCTCAAACTCGAGATCGGGCATCCTCCTCCCATACCCCCGGCTGGCGGGCTTCGAGCACTCCGAGGGTGGGGATCGTGCTCGGTCGCGATGCGGGAGATGGCGTCCATACGCCCCTCGCCCACCGGATCGGCACCCCAGAGCCTCCGGGAAACCCGGGGCGATTCACCTAGCAAAACCGGGGGATTGGTGATGCACCTCGCTCGTCGTCCACGCGCCGCGCTGCGGCACCTTGTGCTCGTACTCTTGGTGGCCCTTCCCAGCGTCGCGACCGCCGGGAGCTTCGCGAGTCGGTTCAACAGCCCGCCCGTCGCCGGCGTCACGTTGAGCGGCGATGCCGCCTACGTCGGCGGGCACGTGCAGCTCACCGCGGCAGCCAACGGACAGAGTGGCCAGATGCTGCTCAACGACCTCGACCCCGGCGAATCGATCGACGCGTTCAGTGCCCATTGCCAGGTGTTCATCGGCGGTGGCTCGGGCGCCGACGGCATGAGCTTCAGCTTCGGCGATCCGAGCTCGATCACCTCGGCGGTCGACGGCGTCAATACCGGCCTCGCTGTGAGCCTCGACACCTTCAACAACGGGGGCGGCGACGTCTTCAACGCGGTGCAGGTCCGCTACAACGGCGCGAGCATCGCCACGAGCGGCGCGCTCACGCTCCGGACGGGCAGCTACGTGAACCTCGACGTCGTCGTCCGGCAGGACGGTTTGATCACGGTGTTCCACAACACGACGTTCGCCATCAGCGCGACGATTCCGGGATGGAGCGGAGTCGCGGGCCGCAGGTTCGTCTTCAATGCGGCGACCGGTGGCTTGAACGACGAGCATTCGATCGAGGACGTCGTGATCGCGACGACGAGCGCCGCCGACTTCCGGAGCACCTTCGACAGCCCGCCCGTGAGCGGGGTCAATCTCTTCGGCAACGCGATCTACGATGCGGGAGCGGTCAAGCTGACCACCACGTCGCCGGGCGGACAGCAAGGTGCGATGATCCTCAACGATCTTGACGCCGGTGCGGCGATCCAGCGCTTCGCCGCGACGGTGCGGTTCGGGATCGGGGCCGGGTCGGGTGCCGACGGGATGAGCTTCGCGTTCGGCGATCTTCCGAGCGCGTCCTTCGGCGAGGAAGGCACCGGCAACGGCCTCATCCTGCGCTTCGACACGTTCGGAGGTGGCGGCGATTTCGTGAACGAGATCGAGGTCGTGTACGCCGGCGCGCACGTCGCGGCGAGCGGGGTGCGCACGATTCGCACGGGCGATTTCCGCGACGTGGTCATCACGATGTCGGCCAACGGTCGGCTCGCCGTCGCGCATCAGAACAGCACGAATAGCTCCGTACCGCTCATCGAGGTGACGATCCCCGGCTGGGCACCGCAGGCCGGTTGGCGGTTCGGCATCGGCGGCCGGACGGGCGGTCTCACCGATAACCACTGGGTCGAAGACCTCGCGATCGAGACGATCGCCTGCGGCAATGGCGCGCTGGAGGACGGCGAAGCCTGCGACGCCGGCGCCGCCAACGGGACGGCCACGTCGTGCTGCTCATCGACATGTACGTTCGTCACCGCCGGGACGCAGTGCCGGGCGTCGGCGGGCGTCTGCGACCCGGCCGAGACGTGCACGGGTTCGAGCGCAGCGTGTCCCACCAACTCATTCGCGACATCCGGCAGCTCGTGCACCGACGACGGCAACGTCTGCACCGACGACCAGTGCAACGGCTCCGGTGCATGTATCCACCCGAACAACACCGCGTCGTGCGACGACGGATTGTTCTGCACCGGTGCCGACACCTGCAGCGGTGGCTCGTGCTCGGCGCACGCGGGCGACCCGTGCGTCGGTGGCCCCGAGTGCGCGAACACGTGCGACGAGATCCTGAACACCTGCAATCTCCCTGCTGGCACTGCGTGCACGGCCGACAGCAGCGTGTGCTCGCTCGACCTCTGCGATGGCAGCGGCGCGTGCACTCACCCGGCGGGGAACGCTGGTGCGACGTGCCGCGCGTCGGCAGGCGACTGCGACCTGCCCGAGTCGTGCGACGGCGCGAGCCCGTCCTGCCCTACCGACCTCTTCCGGCCGTCATCCTACGAGTGCCGACCCCCCGCCGGTGAGTGCGACACCGCCGAGCGCTGCTCAGGCGCAGCTGCCGACTGCCCGGCGAACGGCTTTGTCGCCGCGGGCATCGCCTGCACCGACGACGGGCAGCCGTGCACAAGCGACGCCTGCGATGGCGACGGCACGTGCGAGCACGTCGCGCTGCCCGACACCGACGTCGACTCGGTGTGCGACGCACAGGACACGTGCACCAACGTCGGTAACGCACGCGACTTCTACGCAAGGTCCAAGCTCGTGCTGACCAAGATCAACACCGACACGACGCCCGGCAACGACGGCCTTAAGCTCTCGGCCGCATTCGACCTGCCGTCGGCCAGCTCGTTCGGCTCGCTCAACCCGATCGCGCACGGCGCCCGCATCGTCCTCCTCAACCAAGCGGGCGGCGTCGAGGTCGATCAGGTGCTTCCCGGCGGCACGTACGCGGGCAGCGGCAGCCGAGGCTGGAAGTCGAACACCAAGGGCACGGTCTGGCAGTACTTGGACAAGACGACTTCTCCGCTGTCGGGCATCACGACCCTGAAGGTGACCGACAAGAACAAGACGAGCCCCGGACGAGTGACTGCATCCCTCACCGGTAAGAAGACGACCTTCCCGGTCGTCTCGGCCGACACGCCGGTTCAGCTCGTGGTCGTGCTCGGAAACCAGACCGATGCAATCGCGGGCTACTGCGGCGAGTCCGATTTCACGCCTGCGAGCTGCTTGTTCAACGGGGCGCAGAGCACGCTGGTGTGTAGGCAGTAAACTATGTCGACACGGGCCGGGCGTCGTGGTGTCACAGCGACGCCCGGGATCGTCCATCGGGACTGTGCCGTCGGCCCCGATCAAATCCGCGACAACCTACAGGGGCGGCATCACCCCTTCGCCAGCCACCGGGCCACCGCCTCGATCGCGGCAAGATCGACATCGTCGGTGTGCCACTGGAAGCCGAAGTACTCTCGCGTCCCTCGTGGCCCCGTGTACGACGCCGGGTAGGGTCCGTCGGGCGCGTTCGCGCACGCCGAGCAGCCCGGCATCGTGCCGCTCGGCACGGCTGGCGGTGCGCTCGTGGGCCGCACGATCGTGCCGTGGAGGTGCACTCGGACGTGCCCTCGCTCTGAGCCCGACTGGAACACGTCGACGGCAAGGAGCCTTCCCTGCCCGAGGCTCACTTCTCGGAAGTGGCCTCCGGGGCGCCGCAGAGTTCCGAGCTTCGCGAGGATGGGCTCGACCCGGTCGATCATCGCCTCACCGTCTTTCGGTTAGCCATCGACAAGCCCGCACTCTCGCGCGTGCCGCGCGAGCGCCGCACCACTCGGCCGATCGCCGGGGGTGGCAGGCAGCTCGATCTTCTTCCCGTGATGAACGCCGTACACCGAAGCCTTCAAGCGACCCGCCACGATCACGGTCATCGTGTCAGGGTCGACCGTCAGGAGCCCGAGGTCGAACAGGGTGTGAAGGTCGGCCCTCAGCAGGAGCCCGTTCGACACGTGGTTCGTGGCGGAACCTTGGTAGGGGTAGATGTGCGCCGCCTCCAAGGCTTCGAGCACGTCGCAACCGGTGATCGCGCACCTGCCTCCATAGGCCTTGAGGAGCGCGTTCCGGAACGTCGCCTGCCCCCGCCGCTGGACAATCGCGGCGAAGGTGCGCTTGCGGGCATCCTCGACACTCGTCGGGTCGAAGCCGCCGCCGGTCTCCGCCTCGTCGGCTACGCGCGCAACGTCATCGACCACGCGCCGAAGGACGAAGCTGGTAGGGCCAGAGCCGTGGTGGTCGACGTACCGGAATGGCCCCTCGTACCGGAACCCTGCGCCCTCGTGCTCGTACTTCTCGCGCCGGTAGAACAGCAGCAGCTCTAGGCCACGCCCCTCGTGCTCGACGATGACGTCGTCGGTCCGACCCGACGTCTGCCCCTCCCAGCGCAGTATGTCGCCGTCGAGGTAGTCGAGGTACTGCGTGCGGTCCGACGTCTTCTTCTCGGTCACGAAGAGCCAGATCGACGACGACCCCTTCGGGCTGAACACGCCCGTATTGAGCGTCGCGTCCG
This sequence comes from Deltaproteobacteria bacterium, assembly GCA_016874715.1. Lineage (GTDB taxonomy): Bacteria > Desulfobacterota > Binatia > UBA12015 > UBA12015 > VGTK01. Next base: position 30,493 of record VGTK01000056.1, read on the forward strand.
TGATCTTGAACTGATCGGCGAGATCCTTGCGCGTGTACACCCGACCAACGACGAGGTCCTCGGAGGTGAACCCGTACTTTGCGGCACCGGGCGGAGGGAGCCAAGCGCGGGATGTCCGATAACGCTGACGTTATGACAAAATCGCGGCTTTGTGCTTCCTGGCCGCTCGGCGTCGTGGATG
>VGTK01000057.1 GCA_016874715.1 Deltaproteobacteria bacterium
CGCGGCCATGCACCCGAGGGCTGCGAGGGCGAGCCGCCGGCACGCCACGAACGCCGCGCTCGCGAGCGGCACCGCGAAGCCGTCCGCGAGGTGCGGCACCGCCAGAGCGCCGGCCACGCCGAGCAGTGCCGCGGTACGGGACGCCGGCGTCGCCTCCCGGGCCACGCCGAGCCGCGTCGCGCAGCTGGCAGCGATCCAGTGCAGGCCGGCAGGCGGACCGAGCACCAGCAGCGCGATCCCGAACGGCACCGTCGAGCACAGTGGCAGCGTCCGCTCCGGCGCGATGCCCGCTGCGTACCAGGCCGCGGTCAGGGCATCGGCGCCCCCAAGAACGGCGGCCGCGATCAGCAGCGGCCCTGCAGCGGAGAGTGCGCGGCCCCGACGGGAAGCGTCCATCGTCCCAACGCGCGAGCACGGGACGTGCCGCACGCCGCGCCGCCGACCACCACCAGTGGCCGCGCGTGTTCGCGAGCCACGCGGAGACCCGACGCCGCAGAGCCGATGAAACGCGGCGTCAAGTCGTTGCGAGAGCGGCGCAACGTCCTGTTGCGCCGCTCGGCAGGCGGAAGGTCAGCTCCAGAGGCTGCGCTTGCGCGCGCGCAGACCGCGACGGCTGCCCTTGGTGTTCGGCCGCCGGCGCTCGCCGTCGCCGCCACCTCCGCCACCACCGGCGTCACCGCGCGGCTCGAAGAACTGCTGCGGCGGCGGCTCCGGTGCGAACGGACGAGGCTGGAACGCTCCCGGAGGGCGCGGTGTGAAGCCGCTGGGGCGGAACCCGCCTTCGCGCGGCGGACCTCCGGCTGGACGCGGCGGCGGCTTGTCGTCGGCGTCGTTGACGCGCAGGCGACGACCGCCCATCTCGTGCCCGTTCAGTCGCTCGATCGCGGAAGCGCACGCCTCGTCGCTGGCGAACTCCACGAAAGCGAACCCTCTCGATCGCCCGGTCTCGCGGTCGGTTCCGATCCTCGCCTTCACGACCGGACCCACCTCGGAGAACAGAGTCGTCAACTCTTCCTCCGTAACGGAGAAGCTCAGATTACCCACAAACGCGGTCTTCGACACAAACCTTCCTTTCGGCTCGCTCTCGCAAATGGCTGCCTTTCACAGCCCCTGCGCAAGATCGACCGGCTCTAGCACGATGCTGAAGCCGCCGACAAGTAAGAAGATCCTCGCCTTCTACCCCCAGATCCAGCCCATCACCCGCTCGACGAGGCGGCTGGTGCGGAGGCGATACGGAAACCAGGCCGGGTCACGCGGACTCCGCCCCGAGTCGATGCGCACGGCACACGGACGGGTGAAAGCGCGAATTCCCTCGATGCCGCCGTGTCGCGTACCGAGCCCGCTCTGCTTGACACCACCGAAGGGAAGCTCCGCATCGCCCGCGTTCAGGATGCAATCGTTGACGCAGACGCATCCCGAGTCGATTCGACGAGCAAGCCGCAAGCCACGCGACAGATCCGCGGTCCAGATGCTGGCGTTGAGCCCGAAGGGGCTTCGATTGGCCAGTGCGAGTGCTTCTTCTTCATCGCGTACACGGCACACCGGCAGAACGGGGCCGAAGGTCTCGTGCGTCATTACATCCATTTCGGGGGCCACGCCAGTCAGCACGGTCGGGGCGTAGAACAGCTCTCCGAGGTCGCTGCGGCGCCTCGCACCGGTCGCCGCGACCGCGCCGCGCGCCAGCGCGTCGGCGACGTGACGCTCGACGGTCGCCAGTTGCGCCGCCGTGGTGAGCGGCCCGAGGTCGCTCTCGACGTCGCTCGGCCCGACCCGGAGCGCCGCGGTCTTCTCGACCACGAGGCGCGTGAACTCGTCCGCGACCGACTCGACCACGAAGACGCGCTCGATCGACATGCAGACCTGCCCGGCCATGAAGAAGCCGCCCCAGACCGCCGCGTTCGCGGCGCGCTCGAGGTTCGCGTCGTCGAGCACGATCATCGGGTCCTTGCCGCCGAGCTCCAGCAGCACCGGCGTCAATCGCTGCGCCGCACGCTCCATCACCCGCCGTCCGGTCTGCGGCGACCCGGTGACCGCGACCATGTCGACCTCGTCGACCAGCGCCGTGCCCGCGGCGCCGTCGCCGGTCACGACCTGCAGGACGTCCGTGGGCAGCGCCTCGGCCATCGCGCGCACCGCGCAAGACACGGCGAGCGGTGTCACCTCGGACGGCTTCACGACGACCGCGTTGCCCGCGACGAGCGCGTACAGGGCGTCGCCCAGGCTGAGCGTCAGCGGCGCGTTCCACGGGCCGATGACACCGACGACGCCGTGCGGCTTGTACAGCACGAGGCGGCGCTTGCCGAGCGGGAAGCCGCGGCTCACCGTCCGCGGCGCGAGCGCAGGCGCGGCATGGCGGCACACCGCGCGCACGTCGAGACAGACGGCGATCGCCTCGCCCGTCGCGTCGAAGCGCGTCTTGCCGGTCTCGCGGGCGAGGAGATCGATGATCGCCGCGCGTGCGCCGACGAAGCGCTTGCGCGCGGCCCGCAGCAGGCGACAGCGCTCGCGTACCGGAAGAGCCGCCCACGCGGGCTGCGCCGCGCGCGCACGCGCCACCGCCGCGACGACCTCCTCGCGCGTCCGGCGTGCGACCGTCCCGACCGGTGTGCCGCGCGCCGGATCGCGCACGTCGATCGTCGACGCGTCAGGCGCCGCAGCCGCGTGCCCGCGCTCCGGCGCGTGCGTCACCGGCCTCCGGTGCGCGGCATCAGGCCCACGACGATCGCCGACGTGATGTGCCGCGCGAGGCGGCGCGTCAGCAGCCGGCGATCGACGGTGCCGAGCTGCAGATGGACCGTGAGGCTGCCGATGAAGTTGTTCGCGACCAGCCCGGCGCCGCCAGGCGGCATGACCAGCTCTCCCGACGCCTCGGCGTCCTCGAGCACGGCCTTGAAGACGTCGCGGAGCTGCTCCCAGATCGAGATCACGTCGTAGCGACGAGTTCCGGGCCGCGTCGCCTCGAACAGGGCGATGCGCACGGTCTCCGGGTTGGACAGCGCGCCGCGGAACGAAGCCCAGACCATCTCGTCGAGCACCGATTGCGCGCTCGCCGACTCGTCGCGGCGCAGCTTCGCGCCGAGGCGCACGAAACGCTGGACGAACGGCTCGCTCGTATCCGCCAGCACCGCCCGGTAGAGACCCAGCTTGCTGTCGAAGTGGTGGTAGAGCGACGGCGCCTCGACGCCCGCCCGCTCGAGGATCTGCCGCGTCGTCACGGCGTCGTAGCCGTGCTCGGCGAAGAGCGACGTCGCCGCCTCGAGCAAGCTCTCGCGACCGGGCTGCCGAACGCTGCGGTCGCCGTGGGCGGCGCGGCGGCCCGACTTGGCTCCGGGCGAACGCCTGCCCCCGCTACGCGGTGCGAGTCCCTCCCCTGCCCGCTGGCGGCGTGCCCGCGCCCCCGCTCGGAGCGGGGCGCTCGTCTTGTCGTTCTTCACCGGAGGATCCGCGTGCGGCGGGCGCTCGTGCTCATGTGGCAACCAGGTGCCGGCCCCGATTAGCGCAGATCGCCACGAGCCGCCAGCGCCTCATCACCACGACGCGACCTGTCGAACGCCCCTGAGCGCGCGGTCAGCGCTCCTCGTGGTAGTCGTCCTCGGTGTTGACCGCCCAGATGTTGTCCTTGCTGGTCACACCGTCGCGCAGGTTCTCGACCGCCGTCATCGCGGTGAGCATCGAGTGGTCCTGGTTGTTGTAGCGGTGCATGCCGTTGCGCCCGATCAGGAAGAGGTTCGCGAAGCGGTCGGTCCACTCGCGCACCTGCTCGAACTCGTCGTAGGTGCCGGTGTATGCGGGATAGGTCTTCGGAACGCGGATCACCACCGCGTCGAGCACGTCGGTCTCGTCGATGACTTCGATGCGGTGCAGCTCGCCCGCCGCGAAGCGCTGCAGCTCGCCGTCCGGCATGGTCCACAGCCCGTCGCCCTCGTTGCAGAAGTACTCGAGGCCGACCCACACCGTGTCGGGATCGCGGACGAGGTACGGGCTCCAGTTGTTGAAGATCTGCAGCCGGCCGATCTTCACGTCGCGCTCCTGGACGTAGATCCAGTTGTCGGGAACGAGCCCTTCGGGCATTCCCGGACGCGCCTCGCCGCGGACCTTGAGCCGGCGCAGCAGGAGACCGACGGTGATGAAGTCGCGGTACGCGAGTCCGGCGGCGACGCGCGCCACGCCGGCGGGGACCTCGACGCCCGACAGCGATGCGACCAGCTCGCGCACCGGCATCGTCGAGAACACCGCGTCACCGTCGAGGCGCGACACGGCTCCGGTCGCGACGTCACGCACGTCGACGCCCGTGACGCGCGTTCCGTCGGCATGGACCCGCACGACCTCCTGCCCGAGCCGCACCTCGCCACCGCGCTCGGCAACCGCTCGCGCGACCTCCTGCCACATCTGGCCGGGGCCGAGCTTCGGATAGAGGAAGCGCTCGATGAGGCTGGTCTCGGCGTCCTTCTGCGCGATCGAGTCGTCACGCCGGAACAGCGAGCGGACGGCGTACCAGAGCGCGCTGCTCATCGACACGCCCTTGATGCGCTGCGCCCCCCACTCCGGCTTGATCTCGTTGCAGGGCACGCCCCAGACCTTCTCGGTGTAGTCCTTGAAGAAGGTCAGGTAGAGCTCGCGTCCGAAGCGGTTGATGAAGAAGTCCTCGAGCGACCGCTCCTCGCGCAGCGGCGACACGCGCACGCGGAGGTAGCTCAGGCCGATGCGGATGGTCTGCCGGAGTCCGAGCTTCCGCAGCGTGCCCACGCTGAGCGAGATCGGGTAGGGAAAGAGCTGGCGCTGGAAGAAGATCCGCGACACGCGTGGGCGCACGAGCATCACGCGATCGGTCTTCTCGGGGTCGGTGACCGCGGCTCCAGGCCGCACCGTGCGCGACTGGTTCTGGTAGGTGATGCGCAGGTCGCCTGCGCCGTCCTCGGCCGCCTGGAAGGGCAGGATGCTCTCCCACCAGGCCATCACGCGGTCCGATTTCGAGAAGAAGCGGTGCCCGCCGATGTCGATGCGGTTGCCCTTGTAATTGACGGTACGCGCGATGCCGCCGACGTCGCCGGTCGCCTCGAGCACGATCGGCCGGATGTCGGTCTGCTCGAGCAGCTCGTGGGCGGCGGTGAGACCGGCCGGGCCGGCGCCGATGATGATCGCGGCTCTGGAGGACATCGAGGGATTCAGGACGCAGATCCTGCTGGATGGGAGAACCGCCCGCAAGCCGCGGCTTCAGCGCGGCCCGGACGTCAAGCTCATCACGTAGACGCCGTAGACGTTGAGCGCCAACGCCAGCGCGAGGAGCGAGCGCAACGCGACCCACCAGCCGTGCCCCGGCCGCGCGAACGCGCTGAGCGCGACGGGCAGGAGGAGCGGGTAGAAGTCCTGCGCGTAGCGCGCGCCGTACTGCGCGAAGCCCGAGCCGAAGTACACGAGGTAGAAGCACTGCATCGCGACCAGGCTCGGCAGCAGCATGCGGACGTAGCCGCGGCGCAGGTCGAGCAGGAACACGCCCAGGAAGAACGGGCTCATCACGAACGGCGACTGCCCCGCCGGGTGGAAGCGCAGCCACGGGAACTCCGGAACCAGCTCGGGGTGGAGATACGTGTACACCGGCCAGTTCATCGGCAGATACTGCAGGCCGAACTGCGGACCACGGAGCCCCCACTGGTTCCAGCCGGCCATGTAGGGCGACATGAGCGCGTCGCCGAGCGTCCACCACTGGAAGACCAGCGCCGCCGCCAGCGGCGGTAGCGCGCCGAAGGCGAACGCGGCGCCGCCGCGCAGGAACACACCGACCGAGCGCTGCTGGTACGCACGCGACACGAGAACGAACGCGAACACCGGCCCGGCGAGCGCGAGCACGTAACGCGTCTGCACCGCGGTCATGAAGCTCAGCCCGGCGAGCAGCCAGCGCCCGCGAGCGAGGGCAAGCATCAGCGCGAGCAGCAGGAAGAAGTTGCCCTCGCTGTGCATCAGCAGCCAGGTGTTGCCGGCCCACGCGGAGTAGAGGACCGGCGTGCCGAGCACGTAGGCCACGGCTGCGTACGGCGCGAGCGCGCGCATGCCGTCGAGACGGCGCACCATGCGGAACAGCAGGATCGCGGACCCGAAGATCAGCAGCGAGTTGAACGGCGGCTGCCCACCCTTCCCGCCGGTGACCAGCACCCACGGCACCAGCACCATGCTCACCATCGGCGGATACGCGAGGTAGTCGCGGCCGTCGTGCCGGTACATCTCGATCCAGGGGTAGAACTCGGGAAGATACGTCCGACCGCTCGCCAGCTCGCGCGCAAGGCGGAGCGGACCGTCGTACGCGCTGTTCGCTGGCGTCACGACCGCAAGCACCAGCGCGAGCAGCGCGAAGAGCGCCAGCGTACGGCCGGCTTCGCCCCGGAGCAGGGCCGTGCGTCCGCCCGGCGCAGACGCCGCGACGCCACCGCTCGCGCCAGCGGCGGACACGTCGATCGCCTCGGCGAGCAGCCCTGGCGACACCGTCAAGCAGCACCCGCCTTCGCGGCCACCGCGGCGAGCACCTCGTCGACCGCGATGTCGGCCGTGACCCGCCCACCGCCCGGCGGGCGCAGCACGAGGTGCCCTGGTCCGTAGGGCCCGTAGACCGCCGGGTCCTTCGGCCCGAACAGTGCCACGCACGGCACTCCGGCCGCCGCCGCGAGATGCATCGGCCCGGTGTCCGCGGACACGAACGCTGCGGCGAGCCGTAGCAACTCGACCAGCTCGAGCAGCGACGCGGTCGGCGGACCCGGCTTCGCAGCCCCCTCCGAGAGCGCACACACGCGTTCGGCGAGCGTCTCCTCGCCTGGCCCCCAGGTGACCAGCACGGGCCGGCGCAGGTCGCGCGCGACCGCGCGGGCGAGCGCGCCGAAGCTCTCCGCGGGCCAGCGCTTCTCGGCGCCGTGGTCGCTGGTACCCGGGTGCAGGACGACGAACGTACCCGGTGCTACGGCAGCGCCCGCGCACCACGCCGTGATCCGCTCGCGCGCGGACGGGTCGGCGGGCAGCACGTACTCGCGTGCGTCGCCGTCGGCGCCGATCGCGCCCGGCAGCGACGCGAACTTGTCGACCCGGTGCGGGCGATCGGCCGGCGGCACCACCTGCTCGGTGGACAGCAGGTGGTTCAGCTCGTAGTCGTGTCCCCGCGCGAAGCCGATGCGGCGCGGCGCACCGCTCGCGAACGCGAAGGCGGCGCCCTTGAGGTTGCTCTGGACGTCGAGCGCCACGTCCCAGCGCACCTCGCGCAGCTCCCGCACCCAGCCCCGCATCTCGGCCGCGAGCTGGCGCCAGCTCGCCGGATGGCGCAGCATCCCACGCCACCGCTTGCGCGGGAACACGTACACGCGGTCGAGCAGCGGGTGGCCGACGATCACGTCGCGCGCCCGATCCTCGACCACGAAGCCGAGCATCGCATCCGGCAGCGCGCGACGCAGCAGCGTCACCGCGGGCAGCGTGTTCACGACGTCGCCGATCGCGCTCAGGCGGATCACCAGCACGCGGCGCGGGGCGGACGACGACATCGGACGAGCGTAGCCGACGGCCCGCGCGACCGCGACGTCACGGACCCGCTCGGGACGCGGGATGCGAGCTCGCGCGGACGTGGTCACCTGCTGGGTGCCGCGCCCCGCGTCCGCCGCAGCTCACGCGCTCAGGAGTGTCCCGCCTGCTGGGCGTCCGTCGCCGCCGCGCCGTGTCCGCCGTGCGAGCTCGCACAGCCGCGCGCCGCCGGCACCGCGACGCCGACGAAGTCCGAGCGACCGGTGCCGCTCGGGGCCGCGAGCAAGGGCGTGGCTGCACCGGCTCCGTCGAGATCCTCGATGAAGTAGTTGCCCAGCAGGATGAACATCTCGTTCTCGGTGCTCTCGCCGCCGGTGATGCGGCACGCGTCGCACTCGCCGTCGCCGGCGCCTGGCGACGAGTCGCAGGTGGCGTCGTCGTCGACCCCCTCGCAGGCCGCACCCACCTGGCCGGCGGTGCAGGCCTTCGGCCTGCACCGCCCGGGGACGCCCGGAACGAACACGCTCGCCGGCAGGCGCGAGAAGCGGGTCACGAACTCGGTGTCCGGGGAGCCGTCCTCGTTCACTCCGTTGTTGTACAGCGAGCAGAAGTGCAGCGTGCGTTCCCGCGGATCGGGGGAGTCGAAGGCCAGCGGCGGGTCGAAGTCCTGGTCGACCGGGTCGTTGTAGACGAAGCTCTCGTAGATCCGCGAGCCATCCGGCAGGTCGACCGTGAAGTGCTTGCCGCGCCTGTGCGTGTGCGACGACAGGTTGAACAGCCGCGCCCCCTGCGGCAGCACGTGGTCGTGGCACAGGGTCTGCGTCGTGTAGGGCTCGGCGTTCGCCGAGAAGATGCGATTGACGTCGAAGACACCCTGAACCGGAGTCCGCTGCCGGTCGGGTGGCGCGAACCAGTAGTTGAGGCGCGCGTTCATGTCGTGGCCGTCGCCGGTCAGGTTGAAGGCGTGCGAGTTCCAGTAGAGGATCCCCTTCATCGGGATCTGCGCGAAGACGCCCGGCACGTACTCGACCGTCTGCTGCGCCTGCTGCGCGCCGCCGATCTGGTAGTACGAGAGCCCGCCCCGCACCGGAGGACCGTAGCCCGTGCAGGCGAACCCGTCGCGGATGCCCGCGGCGCAGAGGCCGCTGCCGCACGACGTCGCGTCGGTCGGCTCGCAGGCCTCGCCGTCGCGCCCCCCGCCGCGGCACGTCCAGTCGCCGAACGCCGGGTCATGGATGTTCTCCACCGGGACGATCGAGTAGTTGAGGATCAGGTGGTGGCTCTGCGGGTCCTGGCGGAGATCCTCGCGGTCGAAGCGAAGGAAGCGCCCGCTCGGATCGCGGTACTGCTCGGGGACCTGATCGGTCACGTCGAAGTACGATGCAAAGCAGATCTCGTGCTCGCTGCGGGCCGGCAGCGGCCACTGCGGCATCACGATCTGCACGCCCTCACCGGCGGGCGGCGGGTCGAGCGGCTCGATGGTGATCGGCTTCGGCTCGGGCAAGCACGCGTCGAGCAGATCCTCGGTGTCGAGCACGGTGCCGGTCTCCGGCGCACCGGCGTAGATCCACAGGCGTACCGCCTCCAGCTCGTTCTCCGACAGGGCCGGCAGTCCGAGCGGCATCGGCGCCCCGCCGATTTCCACCGTTCCCGGACGGGTGCTCGCCGCGAGCTTGAGCCAGAGGTAGCTGCGGTCCTTGTCGCCCGGCGCCACCCGGTTCAGCGCGCTGCCGAGCGCCTTGACCTCGAACAGGTTGGCGTAGGCCACGTCCGGCGACAGATTCAGCCCGCCTGCCGCGGCGCTGCCGTGGCAGACCTGCTGCGTGCAGCCGTGCTTCTCGAACACGACCTCCTGGATCGCTTCGAACGTGCTATCGAAGCTCTCACCCGCCTCGCAGGACGGTGTTCCCGGCGTGGTCGGGCCAGAGCCCCCGCCCGACGACCCGCCGCAGGCGGCGAGCGCCGCGGCGCACGAGAGCACGAGCAGCGCACGCAGCGCGCTCGCAGGACGGGGGCACGGGGTCGAGAGCATGGGGCGGTCCTCGTCGCGGCCGGCAGGCCCGGCACGAGCTGATCCGGCGGGCACCTCCCGCGGGCGGACGGGAGGATCGCTCAGCCCGGTCGGCGGCGCAAGTCGGGTTCGGCGGCAGTTCGGCCGCGGCACTCAGGTTCGGCCGTGGTCCGGTGCGGCAGCAGTCCGGTTCGGCCGTAGTCCAGGCCGGCCGCCCAGCTCAGCCCTCGCCGGCGGCGTGCGCCGCGTGGCTCGCGTGCCCGCCCGGTGACGTCGCGCAACCCAGCGCCGGCGGGGCGGCAAAGCCGATGAACAGGGAGCGGCCGCCGCCGTCGTGGCGCGCGGCCCCCTCGGACGCGAGGCCGCCGACCAGCAGGTCGTCGTCCGGCTGCGGGAAGCGCGCGTCGATGTAGTGCTGCCCGATCAGCAGGAACATCTCGTTCTCGGTGCTCTCGCCGCCGGTGATGCGGCACGCATCGCAGTCGCCGTCGCCCGCTCCGGGCGACGAGTCGCAGCTCGCGTCGTCGTCCTCTCCGGAACACGCGGCGCCGATCTTCCCTGCTGCGCAGGCGATCGGCGTGCAGGCGCCGATCGTGTTGCGCGCGCTCTGCGGCACGCGCGAGGCGCGGGTGACGGTCTCGGGATCGGGCGAGCCGTCGTCGGCGACCCCGTTGTTGTAGGTCGCGCAGTAGCGGATCGTCCGCTCCACCGGGCTCGCCGAGTCGAACGCCAGCGGCGGCTCGAATCCCTGCTTGACGGGGTCGTTGTACACCCGGTTCTCGTAGATCTGCGAGCCGTCGGGCGTCCACGCCTGGAACAGCTTGCCGCGCTTGTGGGTGTGCGACGTGAGCGCGAAGAGCCGTGCCCCCTGCGGCAGCACGTGCTCGCCGCAGACCGTCTGCGTGGTGTAGGGCGCCGCGTTGGCCGCGAACACGCTGCGCGTCTCGAAGATCGGGCGCACCGGGTGGCGCTGGTCCTTCGCGAAGGTGAAGTTCAGGCGGCCGTTCAGCTGGGAGTCCTCGTCGGTGACGTTGAACGCGTGGCTGTTCCAGTACAGGACGCCCCGCATCGGCACCTGCGCGAACACGCCATCGTGGAAGGTCTGCTGCGCCTGTGCCGCCTGCGCGCCGCCGATCTGGCGACTGAGGATCGGCAGCCCGTTCGTGCTGCGCGGGCCGAATCCGACGCAGCCGAGCGCCGTCACGTCGGGCTCGCTGCGACAGAAGCCGCCGGGGCACGAGCCGCCGTCGGTGGGCTCGCAGGTCTCGCCGTCGTGCGCGCCGCCGACGCACGACCAGCGGCCGAACGCCGGATCGTGCAGGTCCTCGACCGGCACCCCCGAGTGCATCAGCACGAGGTGGTGGCTCTGCGGGTCCTGGCGCAGCTCCTGCCCGGAGAAGCGGAAGTACTTCCCGGAGGGGTCCTGGAACTCCGCGGGCACCTGCGCGCTCACGTCGTAGTAGGTCGCGAAGCAGACCTCCTGCTCGTGCTTCTTCGGCAGCGGCACGGTCGGCAGGACGAACTGCACGCCCTCGCCCGGCGCCGGCGGGTCGAGCGGCTTGATGGTGATCGGCTTCGGTGGCGGCAGGCAGCCGTTGAGGAGCTGCGCCGTCCCGTCCACGGTGCCAGTCTCCGGCGCGCCGGCGTAGATCCACAGGCGCAGCGCCTCGAGCTCGTCCTCACCGATCGGCGGCAGGCCGCTCGGCATCGGCGCGCCGGTGATGTCGACGCTGCCGGGCTGCGTCGCCGCCGCGAGCTTGAGCCACAGAAAGCTGCGCGACTTGTCGCCGGGCTCGACGCGCTGGAGCGTGCTGCCGAGCGCGCGCACGTCGAAGATGCTCTGGTAGGCTGCCCCGGGCGTCAGATCGAGGCCGCCCTGCTTCGCCGAGCCGTGGCAGACGTCCTGCGTGCAGCTGTGCTTCGCGAAGATCTCGGTCTGGATCGCCGCGAAGGTGCTCTCGTACTCGGTGCCCTCGCAGGTCGGCTCGCTCGGGACGCCGGGCCCGCCGGTGCTCGACGTTCCGCCGTCGCTGCACGCGGCGATCGTCGCGGCCAGGCCGACGGCGAGGATGGTGCGCAAGACAGTCGAGGTGGGGGCCATGTGATCCTCCGGCGTCGAGGAAACCGCGCGGCGCGCCTCGGGCGGCCGGCCGAGACGGGAGTCGAACACAGGTCACGGCGGCGGGCAATCGCGAGAGCGCATCCCGGGAGAACGGGGCGGCGCGACCCGCCGTCCGGAGCAGGAGCGGCGCACGTCCACCTGCCCGGTGCCGTTCACCACCGCGCGCAGCACTTGCGCCGCCGCGTCGTACGACCACTGCCCGGCCGGCAGCGGCGCGCCCTGCCAGTGCACCGCGCACGGCACGAACGGCCGCTCGAGCGTGGCGACCGACGCCTCGATCGTCCAGCGCGTGTTCGGGCGGTCGATGGCGAGCTGCCAGCCGGTCGCGAGCTCCAGCGAGACGAGACTGCCGCGGGCGAGCGCGGCGCGCGAGCTGCCGCGCGGGAACGCGAGCAACGTACGCTCGCCGCGCCGGTCCTCGAGCCGTACGACCCCGCCCGCGCCACCACCGAAATCCGCGAGCGTGTCGACGTCGGCGGGCAGCAGCGGCAGCAGCGCGCCCGCGCGGACGAAGAGCGGCAGCTCGTCGAGCGGTGCCGGCACCTCCACCTCACGACCGCCGGCCGCAGCCGTCGCCGGCGCCACGATGCGGAACGCACCGGTCGCCTCGTCGAACGCGACCGCGCGCCAGAAGTCGATCCAGCGCCCCTCGGGGAGATACGCGCGACGCGTCGTCGCGCCCGGCTCGAGGACCGGCGCCGCGAGGATGTCGGGACCGGACAGGAACTCGTCGTCGCGCGCGAGCACGTTCGCGTCGTCCGGGTAGGCGAGCACCAGGTGACGCATGATCGGTAGCCCGCTCCGCTGGTACTCCTCCGCGGCGGCGGCAAGGTACGGATAGAGCTGCGTGCGCAGCTTTGCGTAGCGGCGCCAGTTCGCGATCTGGGCCGGGTCCTCGACCTGCGGGCGCTCGTAGTCGGGCACCCGGATGCCGTTGCGCTGCGTGCGCATCACGCCCGACACCGCGCCGAGCTGCACCCAGCGGGCGAGCAGCTCGTCGGTGAGGCGACGGCCGTTGAACGAGAAGAAGCCGCCGATGTCGGAGCCCCAGAGCCCGACGCCCGACAGCCCCATGCCGAGGCCCGAGCGCAGCGCCGACTCGAGCCCGTCGAATCCCCAGTCGGTGGTCGGATCGCCGCCCCAGACCACCTGCGCGCAGCGCGCGGCACCCGTCCAGCCCGAGCGCTGGAAGCGGACGATCGGCTGCCGCTGCTTGCGCGCCCAGTCCCACGCCGCACAGTGGTGGCCGACGACGTAGCGGTTGTGCGCGGCCGAGCCGCGGCGTCCGTCGTGCGGGCGCGCGTCGAGCGGCGTGTACTCGCCGAAGTCCTCCATCCAGCCGTCGTGGCCGTCTGCCACCGCGTCGGCGAGCAGCTGCCGGAACGCGCGCCGGCCGGGGGCGAACGAGAAGTCGTACTGCCCGACGGTGAACGGCCGCGTCGTGAAGTACGTGACAGGTACGGCTCGAGGTCGGGGTTGCGGGTCAGCGCCCCGGTCCGCAGCGCGTGCCGGAACGGCTCCGCGAAGCTCTCGCAGAGCATCGGGTTCACGTACGTCGTCACCGCGACGCCCTGCGCGTGCAGCGCCGCGACCCGCGCCGGCTCGCTGGTCCTGTCGTCACCGCACGGCAGGTAGTGCAGGCAGGTCTGCGCGACGGACAGCGGCGCGTCGGCCCCGCGCAGCGCCGCGATCTGCGATCGCTGAGCGTCGAGCGAGCCGCCCGGCTGGTACCAGGGGCCGAGCACCCACGGCGCCCGAGACGCTACCGGAGGCTGGCGCCCCGTCCAGGCCGAGAAGCGCTCCAGCGCGTCGGCGGGCGTCGGCCCCGCGAAGACGACGAAGCGCAGCTCGCTCGGCGCGGGCAGCGCCGGCTCGCCGTCGGGCGCGCCCTGCACCGAGACGCTCCACGCGTCGGTGCGCTCGGTGCCGAACCGGTGATACGCGGTGTCGTCGTTGACGACGAGCACGCCGTAGCCGCGGCTCGAGAGCAGCCACGGGATCGGGAAGTAGGTCGCATCGCGGCGCCGGCGAAAGCCCGGCGGCGGCAGCAGCGCACCGATGCCGGTGTACTCGTCCTCCCGGTACGGACCGTCGGAGACGTAGCTCTCGACCTCCGCACCGCGGTGCTCGACGGCATCGGCACGCTCACCGAGGCCGAAGAAGCGCTCGTCGTCGGCTGTGCGCCAGGCGACGCCGAGCGCCGCGACGTGGGCCGTGGCACCCTGCGCACGCGCCGAGAGCGCGATCGCGCCGCTCACCTCGGCCGCGATGGTGAGCTCGATCTGCCGGCCCGCCGGGTCGTCGGTGTCGAGCCGCAGCACCGCCGGACCGCGCGGCACGCGCTGCCGCACGTGCACGACGCGCACCGCCTGCCGCCAGCCGGTCGCGTCGCGGAAGCCGAGCGTGCCGGTGAGCGACGGATCGTCCGACGGTGCGTCCGCGAGGAACGCGCCCCGGCCGTCGGCGAACGCGAGCCCGAAGGGTTCCGCCGCGACGCGCAGCTCGAGCGGCCCCGACACGACACGCGCGGCCTCGGCGGCAGCCGCCGCACCGTCCGCGACCGCGCTCGGGACCAGAGCCAGCACCGCGACGACACACGCGAGCATCGCGGAACGGGTGGGCCGGACGTGCGGATCTCGACCGCCGCAGGGAGCGCGTCGGTTGCGCATCGGCGGATCATTGGTCCGCGACCGACCGCGCGCAACCCGCATCCGACCCGCATCCGACGTCCGCATCAGCTTCGCCGGCCACGACGGACGAGCCGCCGGTCGTGCCTCGTGCGACGCGCGACGGCCGGTCGTCCGCGTTTCGCACCGGCATCGGGCTCCTCCAGGGCCAGTCCCGGTGCCGCAAGCCCCCGGCCGCTCGGACTGGACAACGCACGCCCCGGAAGCGAGAAGAGTGCAGCCCGCCCCGCACTCCGAACGCCTCGACCATCCCGGGCTACGCAGACACCGCCGCCGGCTCGGGTTCGGCTCCAGCCTGCTCGCGGATGGCGCGAAGACGGGCGGATCGTGCAGAATGACGGCAATGTCGAAGGGATGGCGAGCGGTGGTGCTGGCGGGTGCGCTGCTGGCGCGTGCGCTGCTGGCGACAGCCCCGGCCGCGCAGGCGGCATCGACCGACTGCCTCGGCGACGCTCCCGTGGCGCTGGGGGACGCGGCCGACATCCGGGTCGTGCGCTCCGCGATCGCGGCGTCCTGTCCGTGTGACGACCACGACGGGTCCGCGGGGCGCGATCGGCGCGCGTACAAGCGCTGCGCGAAGGAGGTGATCGCAACGCTCGTGGACGCCGGTTCGATGCGCTCCGAGTGTGCGACGAAGGCGAAGCGCTTCACGTTCAAGTCGACGTGTGGCTACACCCCCGGCCGCGGCGCGACCGTATGCACGCACGCAGCGCTCGCGACCGGTGCCGTGTCGTGCTCGATCGAGCTGCCGGGCAGCGCCTGCCGCGACACGCCTGGCGTGTACGATGCGACGCGCTGCACGGCGCACACGCACTGCATCGACGCCGCCGACACCAACGGCGACCTGCGCATCGCGGCCCCCGGCGACACCGGCGCCTGCGCGCCGGCGCCGACCGCGACGCCGCGTCCGACCGCGACGCCCAGACCGGTCGCGACCGTCGCGCTCGGCAAGCGCCTGTTCGATCTCGTGAACCAGTACCGCACGGCGAACGGCAAGTCCGCGCACCCGTACTCGCGCACGATGGGCATCACCGCCGCCCTGCACGTACTCGACCTGCAGCAGCATCCCGAGATCGACTCCGGAGCGTGCACCCCGCACAGCTGGTCGAGCCACGGCTGGCTGGTCTGGACCGGCTGCTGCTACACCATCGACGCGGCACAGGCGGACTGCATGTGGCGCAAGCCGCGCGAGATCAGCGCCGGCCTCGGCCTGGTCTCCTACACCGGCAACGGCTTCGAGATCGCGCTGCGCGGCTTCGACGGCAACACGCCGGAGCAGGTGCTGCAGGCCTTCGTGAACAGCCCGCAGCACCGTGCGGTGCTGCTGAGCACGAGCGGCTGGCAGTTCCTCGACGCGCACCCGGCGATGGGGGCGGCCATGCTCGGCAAGTACTCGGTGGTCTGGTTCGGCGACGCGACGGACGCGAACTGACCGGAGCGCGGCCGACGGAAAGGAGCGCGGCGGGTGGAGCCGTTCAGGAGGCGGGTGCGAGCCGCTTCCAGAGCGGCACGACGGTATGCCCGACCACCGGGATGAGCACCGCACCGGCCGTCGCGCCGAAAATGCTGGTCAGCAGCGCGTTCACGAGCCAGTCGATCACCGCCCGGCCACAGGAGAGCGACGCGGCCGTATCGTGGATGAGGTGGGCGATGGCGCCCAGACCGTACGACTCGAGGCCGTGGACGACGATCCCGCCGCCCACCCACAGCATCGCGACGGTTCCGACGGCCGCCAGGGCTCGCAGCACTACGGGCATGGTGGCCACCAGACCACGCCCGAGGGCACGAACCAGGCCGAAAGAAGTCGTGGCCATGACCAGACCGACGTCGTCGGCCTTGACGATGAGCGCCACGACGCCGTAGACACCGGCGGTGATCGCGATCGCGACGACCACGAGTGACATGAGCTGCGACACGAATCCGGCGTCGGGAATGCTCGCCAGGGCGATGGCCATGATCTCCGCGGAGAGAATGAAGTCCGTGCGGATGGCGCTCGCCACCTTCTGCTCCTCGAGATGCGCCGCGTCGTGCGGGTCGAGGCCGATGTCGGCTTCGTGCTCGTGCGCCGCGTGGGGCGACACGACCTCGAGGAGCTTCTCCGCGCCCTCGTAGCACAGGAATAGACCGCCCAGCATGAGCAGCGGCGTGATCGCCCACGACGCGACCGCACTCAGCAGCATGGCCACCGGCAGCAGGATGAGCAGCTTGTTGCGAATCGACCCGAGTGCGATCTTGCCGACGATCGGCAGCTCGCGATCGGCGGCGAATCCGACGACGTAGCGGGGTGTCACCGCGGCATCGTCGATCACGACACCGGCCGCCTTCGAGCTCGCCTTGACGGCCTGCGCGCCGACGTCGTCGAGGGACGCGGCCGCCACCTTGGCGATGGCGATCACGTCGTCCAGCAGTGCGATGAGTCCGGTCGCCATACCCCTCCTCGGGAATCCCGGGCGTGAAGCCGGGCCGCTGCCCCGGCGTCGCCGATCCGGGGTCCACCGGACGACGAGACGGATCCACCGTTCGGCGATCCGGCCCGGTCCTCCGGCGGACCACGTAGCGACTCGTTTAGAAGATCCGGCGGAGCGCCGTCAATCACCTGCGACCTCCGCGGGCCGTCCGCACCCGCTGCGCGCGGAAGCCACACGCGACCCGCGACCCGGATCGCCCTGGGCGACCGTCGACACGAGCACTCTCGAACGGCTACAGCGGGACGCGGGAGACCCGCTCATGCACGTCGCCTCGCTGCATCGCTTCCCCGTCGAGGGCGAGACGCCGTCCGTCGACACCAGGCCAGCGCCCCGCCAGTTGCCCGGCGTCGGAGCTTCGGCGTAGACAACGCCATGCCCTCCCCCCGGACTTCCTTCCGCGGCCGGCTCCGCGCCGGCGAGCCGCTGATCGGCTCGATCGTCACCATGCCGCTCGCCGGCATCGCCGAGATCGTCGCCGACGCGGGCTTCGACTGGCTGTGGATCGACATGGAGCACGGGCCGCTCGACCTGCTGCACGTCGAGGCCATGCTGCGCGCCAAGGGCGACGCCGCCGCGATCGTGCGCGCGCCGGCCAACGACCCGGTGTGGATCAAGCGCATCCTCGACACCGGCGCCGACGGCGTCTTGCTGCCGCACGTCGACAGCGGCGACGAGGCCCGCGCCGCGGTCGAGGCGGCGTTCTACCCGCCGCGTGGCAGCCGCAGCTTCGGGGTGTCGCGCGCGCACGGCTACGGCCCGCGCATGGACGAGTACCTCCAGTCGTCGCCCGACGAGACCACCGTGCTGGTGCAGGTCGAAAGTGCTGCGGCCGTGCGCGACATCGACGCGATCCTCGCCACCGACGGCATCGACGCGGCCGTCATCGGCCCGTTCGACCTCTCGGGCAGCCTCGGCCACCTCGGCGAGATCACGCACCCCGAGGTGCAGGGCGCGATCGACGCCGTACTCGCCGCCGGGAAGAAGCACGGCACGCCGGTCGGCATCTTCTGCGGCAGCGCCGAGCTCGCACGTGGCTACCTCGCGCGCGGCTTCTCGCCGATCGCGGTCGGGGTCGACTCGATGCTGCTCGCCGCCGGCGCGCGCGAGCTGCGCCAGACGGTCAAGGGAAGCTGACCCGCGCGTGGATCCTCTGCGTCACGCACGGCTCGGGTCGAGCAAGGTCGAGGTCACGCGCCTGGGGTCGAGCAAGGTCGAGGTCACGCGCCTGGGGTCGAGCAAGGTCGAGGTCACGCGCCTCGGCTTCGGCGCAGCGCCGATCGGCAACCTGTTCACGCGCGTCACGGACGACGACGCGTCGGCCGCGGTGGACGCCGCGTGGGACGCAGGAGTGCGCTTGTTCGACACCGCACCGCTCTACGGGCACGGCCTGTCCGAGCAGCGCCTCGGCACGGCGCTGCGCTCGCACGCGCGCGACGAGTACGTGCTCGCGACCAAGGTCGGACGCCTGCTCGTCCCCGATGTCGTCAAGGACGCCGACGGCTTCGTCGACACGCCGCCCGTCGGCTGGACGTACGACTTCTCGCACGACGCAACGCTCCGCTCGCTCGACGAGAGCCTCGCGCGGCTCGGCACCGACCGGGTTGACCTGCTGCACGTCCACGATCCCGACGACCACGCCGACGACGCGCTGCGCGGCGCGCTCCCCGCGCTGGAGAAGCTCCGCGACCAGGGCGTGATCCGCGCGATCGGCGCCGGCATGAACCAGTCGGCGATGCTCGCGCGCTTCGTGCGCGAGGCCGACGTCGACTGCGTGCTGCTCGCGGGCCGCTACACGCTGCTCGACCAGTCGGCGCTCGACGAGTTGCTGCCGCTCTGCACCGAGCGCGGCGTGAGCGTGATTGCCGGCGGGGTCTTCAACAGCGGGATTCTCGCCGACCCGTCGCCGCGCGCAACCTACGACTACGTCCCGGCGCCACCCGGCCTCGTCGAGCGTGCGCGCCGCCTCGCGGAGATCTGCGCGCGGCACGGCGTGGATCTCAAGGCCGCAGCGCTGCGCTTCCCGCTCGCGCACCCGGCCGTCGCGTGCGTGCTCACCGGTGCGCGCAGCGCCGCGGAGATGGCGCAGAACGCGCGCCTGCTCGCCCGCCCGATCCCGCTCGCGCTGTGGGACGACCTGCGGCGCGAACGCCTGCTCGGCGACCGGGTGCCGACGCCGTCGTCCGAGACGGACGAGGTCGCGGGATGAGCTCGCTGCACGCAGCAACGGACGAGGTCGCGGGATGAGCTCGCTGCGCGCAGCACTGGTCGGCGGGCCGATGTACGACCCGATGTACGCGCTGCTCGAGGGGCGCGACGTCGAGGTCGTCGTGCACGCCGACCACCCGACGCTGAACCGGCGGGTCGCCGAGATCCTGTCGCGCGGCGAGCGCCTCGACCTGATCTCGACGCACGCCAAGTACGCGCCGTCGCAGGCGCGCTGGCTGCGCCCGCTCGACGACCTCGTCGATCCCGCGCTGCTCGACGCGCTGGCGCCCCGCGCGGTCGGGCTCTGCCGCTTCGGCGGCGCTCTTCTCTGCGTGCCGCGCAACGTCGACGTGCGCGTCCTGTGGGTGAACGAGGAGCGCTGCGCGACGCCGCCCGACACGTGGAGCGACGTGCTCGAGAGCCGCGCCGCGTTCGCGTTTCCCGGTCGCGAGTCGGGGCTCTTCGGGACGTTCTTCGAGCTGGTGGTCGGTGAGGGCGGACGCCTCTTCGACGACGATGGACGTCCGACCATGACCACCCCCGAGGCCGAGCGCGCGGTCGCGACGCTTTACGCGCTCGCGGCGAACGCGCCGCGCGCGCTCGTGGACTGGCACTACGACCAGGTGGACGCGGCACTTCTCGAAGGGCGGGTCGCGATGGCCGCGGCGTGGCCCGGCGGCTTCGGCGCGATCCGACGCTCGCCGCACTACGCGACGCTGGCGCCACATCCCTACCCCGCCGGTCCATTCGGGCGCTTCACCTACTCCGGCGCGCACGCGTGGGCGATCCCGCGGACCTGCGCCGATCCCCGACGCGCGCTCGAGCTGCTGCACGTCCTCGCCGGCGCGGACGCAGCGCACCTCGAGCTCGCGAACGGCGGCGTCCCCGCGCACACGGCGATCTTCGCCAACGCCGTACCCGTCGACGCGAAGGACCAGCGGCGCCTCGCGCTGACGCGCGACGCGATCGACCACCAGATGATCACGTATCCGCCGCACGCGTCGTTCCCGGACGTCGAGGACGCCGGCTGGCACGCGATCCGCGACGCGATCCGCGGCGCCTGCACGCCGGCCGACGCCGTGCGCCGCATCCAGCGCGACGCCGAGGAGGCGCTCCGCGCGAGGGAGCCCGCATGAAGATCCGCAGCGTCAGACGAGACCGACCATGAAGATCCGCAGCATCGAAACGTTCGACGTCCGCTTCCCGACCTCGCGTACGCTCGCGGGGTCCGACGCGATGCACCCCGATCCGGACTACTCGGCCGCGTACGCGGTCGTGCGCGTCGACGACGCGGCGGCGCCGTCGGGGCACGGCCTCGCGTTCACCATCGGCCGCGGCAACGAGATCGTCGTCGCCGCGATCGCGGCGCTGTCTCCGCTGGTCGTCGGGCGCGACCTCGACGCGATCTTCGCCGACATGGGCCGCTTCTCGCGCAGCGTCACGCAGGACGGGCAGCTGCGCTGGATCGGCCCCGAGAAGGGCGTCATCCACCTGGCCGCGGCGGCGATCCTGAACGCGCTCTGGGACCTGCGCGCGAAGCTCGCGGGCATGCCGCTCTGGCGGCTGCTGGCGTCGATGACGCCCGAGCAGATCGTCTCGCTGATCGACTTCCGCTACCTGACCGACGCGCTCACGCCGGCGGAAGCGCTCGCGATCCTGCGCGAGCGCGCCGCGGGACGCGCGGCGCGCATCGAGCAGCTGTCGTCGGACGGACTCGCGGCGTACGTCACGTCGGCGGGCTGGATGGGCTACAGCGACGAGACCGTCGTCGAGAGGTGCGCCGACGCGCTCGCGCGCGGCTTCACGCGCTTCAAGATGAAGGTCGGCGGTCCCGCGGAGCTCGACGTCGCGCGCGCTCGCCTGGTCCGCTCCCGGATCGGCCGCGACCGCATCCTGATGATGGACGCCAACCAGATCTGGGACGTGCCCGAGGCGATCGAGCGCATGCGCCTTCTGGCGGAATTCGACCCGTACTGGATCGAGGAGCCGACCAGCCCCGACGACGTTCTCGGCCACCAGGCGATCGCGCGTGCGATCGCACCCATCCGCGTCGCGACGGGCGAGATGGCGCAGAACCGGGTCATCTTCAAGCAGCTCCTGCAGGCGGGCGCGATCGGTGCCGCGCAGATCGACGCCTGCCGGCTGGGCGGCGTGAACGAGGTGCTGGCCGTGCTGCTGCTCGCCGCGAAGTTCGACGTGCCGGTGTGTCCGCACGCGGGCGGCGTGGGGCTCTGCGAGTACGTGCAGCACCTTGCGGCGTTCGACCAGATCGCCGTCGCGCCCGGCCTCGAGGGGCGCTTCACGGAATATGCCGATCACCTGCACGAGCACTTCGTGCACCCGGTCGTCGTCGAAGGCGGCGCGTACCGCCTGCCGACCGCGGCGGGCTATGGCGTCGAGATGCGTGCGGCGAGCCTGCGAGCGCACCTCTTTCCGGGTGGCGACGCGTGGCGCTAGTGCACCGCTCGTAGGACAAGGGACGAATGGCAACGTTGCGGGGGAGGACGACCATGCGGATGGCACCGACCGATCGGGAACGGCACGAGCGTCTTCCGACGCGCCCGGGAGCGCGTGTTCGGCGTCCGGTCCTGGCGCTCGCCGGCGTCCTCGCCGCGTGCGCCGCAGCGGCCTGCGGCGGTGGCGACAGCTCGACCAGCTCGGCCCCTCTGCCGGGCGCGAGCGGCCCGATCGCCATGGTCGTCGTGAACCAGCTGCCGATCCCGCAGCCGTGCATGGGGCCATCGCTGACCTTCTTCGAGGGCCCGACGCCGGTCGACATCCCGAGCCAGTCCCAGAAGACGGTGCAGGTAGCGCAGCTCTTCGGCACGTACGAGATCGGGTTCCAGGTGAACGGCTTGTACTGGCGCACGTGCACGGGACCTGGCGACTGCCCCAATCCGAACCGCTGCCAGAACCCGGACAACGCAGGCCAGGTCGCGGTCGAGATCGCACCCGACTGCTCCACGGCGACGCTGGTGCAGAACTTCGACACCTTCACCTGCGACAGCCTGGTACCGAACGCGAGCCAGGCCGTGACCGTCACGCTGCAGAGCGCGAGCCCCTGCACCGTGGTCGTCGCCGGGACGGCGAACGTGCTCACGCCGACCGACCAGTGCTGCAGCTGTAGCTCGTGCAGCGGCAGCGAGATCCCGACCGGCCAGGTCACGCACTGTCAGTAGGCCGCGCGCCGTGCGCGTGCCGGGGAAGAGCGGCGGCGCCGGATCGATCTCGCGGGATCCGGACGTCGCTTGCGAGCCCCCGCAACCCTCGGATACGCGTCGGCGATGGACAACGAAGCCCTGTCCCGGCTCCTCCACGAGCGCGCCTGCGAGCGGCTGGTGATCGACTACACGCACCTCGTCGACTTCGGCGAGGCGGCACGCATCGCCGACCTGTTCACCGAGAGCGGCGTGTGGGAGGCCGAAGGCATCCGCATGGAAGGCCGCGACGCGATCCGCGCCGGCTTCGGCGCGCGTCAGGGCGTCACCCGGCGCACCTCGCGCCACGTCTGCACGAACGTCGCGATCACGCTGACCGGCCCGGACGAGGCGACCGGGATCTCGTACTTGCTCAACTACAGGCACGACTCGACGACCGGCACGGCCGAGCGGCCGGCGCCGGTCGGTCACCCGAAGTTCGTCGGCGAGTACCACGACCGCTTCGTCCGCACCGCCGACGGCTGGCGCATCGCGCACCGCCGCTGCACGCTCGCGTTCGTGCGCGCGCGCGGCGCGGGAGCCTGACGGTCAGGGCGCCCCGAAAGCCTCACCGCAGCAAGTGGCCGCCTGCACTCCTTCACCGCGCGTCCGCGGCGAAGGAGTGCTTCGACGGCACCACGGGAGGCTCAGGCGTTGGGCTTGTCGCCCTTCGCCGCTGCCTGCCGCATCGCCTCGAGGCGGTCGATGAGACCCATGCGCTCGACGCCGACCGTGCCCGGCAGGCGCGCCTCGATCTCCTCGGGCGTCCAGCGCCCGTCCTTGAACATCGCGCGTGCCTCGACCGGCTGGTTCCACACCGCGATCTTGCCGCCCGACACGGTGTACACCTGGCCGGTGATCTGGCGCGCCTTGTCGCTCAGCAGGAAGACGACCATCGGCGCGACGTCCTCCGCGTCGCCGATGCCGCCGATCTCCATCGGCACGTTGGCGCTCATGCGCGTGCGCGCGACCGGCGCGATGCAGTTCGCGGTGACGCCGTAGCGGTGCATGCCGGCCGCGGCGCTGCGCACCAGCGAGACGATGCCGCCCTTGGCCGACGCGTAGTTCGCCTGCGCGACCGAGCCCGCGAAGGCACCCGACGTGAAGCCGATCAGCGCGCCGCTCTTCTGCTCGCGCATCGCCGCGGACGCGGCACGGAACACCGTGAACGTGCCCTTGAGGTGCGTCGCGATGACGGGATCCCAGTCTTCCTCGCCCATGTTGAACAGCATGCGCTCGCGCAGGATGCCGGCGACGCAGACCACACCGTCGATCCGGCCGAAGGAGTCGATTGCGCTCTTGACGATGCTCGCGCCGCCCGCCATCTCGGCGACCGAGTTGGCGTTGGCGACGGCCTTGCCACCCGCCTTCTTGATCTCCGCGACGACCTCTTCCGCGACCTCGCTCGTCGGCTCCTTGCCGTCGATCGATACGCCGTAGTCGTTGACCACCACGTTCGCGCCGGCCTCGGCACACTGCAGCGCCACGGCACGGCCGATGCCTCGGCCGGCGCCGGTGACGGCGATCGTCTTTCCCTCGAGATACCTGCTCACGGGTCACGTCCTCCTGAGTTCATCGGTCGGGGATCAATCGACCGACCGTAGACCGGCAGGGGAGCGCTCTGCAAGCCGCGAGCGCCCACGGCATCGCGGCCGACCTCAGGCGCGATCCGCCTCGAGATCCGGCGCCTCGTCGGGGCTCCGCTTCACCAGCTTGGCGGGGGCCGGCTGGCGCGCATCGCGATAGCTCTGCTCGGCGATCTCGATGAGGTCGTTCTCGAGCTTCAGCCGGAAGCACGCCAGCCCCTCGTCGGTGCGGGTGTCCTCGGGCACGTGGTACGGCCCGCGCAGATAGTAGCGGATCTCGTTGAACGGCAGCGGCACCGCCATGCGGTCCCAGGTCTTCATGCGCAGGCAGCGCCGGTACCACGTGCGCACGAGCGCGATCGGCTTGTTGCACTCCCGCGCGATGATGATGCCACCGGTCTTCATGCGGTAGCGCGGGCCCTTCGACCCGTCGACGGTGAGGCCGTAGATCACCCCGCTGTTCTGCCGCATGTGGGCGATCATCTCCTCGAGCACGCCGCTGCGCCGCCGCGCTCTGCTGGTGCTCGAGCCGCCACGGAACACCACGTAGCCGCAGAGCTTCAGCATCCGCGTGATGACCTCGCCCGACTCGCCGACGCTCGCGAGGGTGTGCCCCCGGATGCCGATGTACGGGTACCCGAAGGCGACCGTGAACACCTCCTCGTGCCAGAGGAGCGCGACCGCGCCATCGCGCTGCGCGGAGATCGCGTTCAGGCAGAAGTCCTCCTGCCCCGAGACGCGGCTCGTCGCCCAGACGAAGCGCATGTAGAGCACGTACAGCACGGGCACAACCGCGGCGGCGAGGCGCGACAGCCGCTTCGAGAAAATCGGCCGTACGTGCGTACGGAACGCCTCCGCGACGGGGCCGCGGCGGCGCCGGCTGCGGGATGCAGCAGGGCTCGGACTACCGGTCGAGGACATGTGCTCCCGGGGGCGGAGCCGCCGGGCCGGGCGGCGTCGATCGCCGCTCGGCCCGGCGCTCGCCGGCTAGTAGCGCCGCGGGCGGCCGCCGCCGCCGCCGAACCCGCCACGGCCGCCGCCGCGGTCCTCGCGCGGCTTAGCCTCGTTGACCGTGAGCGCGCGGCCGCCCTGCTGGGATCCGTTGAGCGCCTCGATCGCGGCCTCCGCCTCCTCGCTGCTGCCCATCTCGACGAACCCGAAGCCGCGGCTCCGGCCGCTGTCACGGTCGGTCACGACGCTCGCGCTGTCGACGGTGCCGTACGGCGCGAACATCTGCTCGAGGGCCGACGAGTCGACACTGAAGGCAAGGTTGCCTACGTAGATCTTCTTTCCCATTGTTCCTTCCCTGAATCCTGCAAAGTCTGCTCCCCGATCGCTCGGGGATGTGTTGGTGAATGGGCCCGCGCGGGCCCGCGAAAGGCAGGATGGACGATCAAGCAACCCGTCCGGTCAGGAACTGCACCGTCCGCACGCAACTCGTTCGACAAACCGACCACCGCGGTGGCTAGCACATGCGATCGGCGCGGCACAACGGGCCCCTTTCGGCACCCGAGGGGCCTCCGCGGGTGCCTCCCGGGCCTCATCAAGTATACAACGTCGGGCTTGACAGCTGGCCGGGCACAGGCTGCAAGTGAAGGGCTCGGACGGTCGCACGCGCTCGGCTCCCACGATTGCGACCCGCCGTGCGGTGCATCCGGCATCCGGCCGCTCCTCGAGGGCCTCGCAAGACGCGATCGAAGAGACCGTCGCGGCGTGTCCCCGAAGGCGCCCCGCGGGCTTCGTCGTCCTGCGGAAGGAGCGCCCCGTTTCGTTCCCGATCGCCCGCAAGCGGACCGAGAAGCCCGAGCCGCCCCCCAAGGCCATCGTCGGCACCGACGTCGACACCCGCTGCCGCAAGTGCAAAGCGACCACCAAGCACGTGGTGATCGCCAAGGTCGGCGCCAAGCCGACCCGTGTCCGGTGCGGCACGTGCGAGCTCGAGCACGAGTACACGGCGACCCGTCCGCGGCGCACCGCGGATGCGGCCCCGCGCCTGCTGTCGTGGGCCGAGGCCATCGCGCAGGCGCGCAGCGCTTCGGCCCCGTACTTGGCCGACACGAGCTACCGCGTCGGCGCGCGCGTCAGCCACGCGACCTTCGGCGAGGGCGTGGTCGTGCGGCTCGCGAGCCTCACCGCGTGCGAGGTCCTGTTCGAATCGCGCACCGTCAAGCTGGTGATGCGCTCGGCGGCCAGCGGATTCGACGCGCCGCCCCCGCCCACCAGCGTCGCTCCGCGCCACGACCGCCGCCTCGGCTGAGTGTGCCGTGCCCGCCGCGCCGCCTGCGGGCGGCGCGGCGGCGCGCAGCGCGGCACGGGCCACAGGGGCCGCGCGTCAGCGCGCGGGACGCCAGACCGGCAGGGTCACGCGCTCCGTCAGCGGCTCGAACACCACCTCGACGCGCATCCCGATCTTCATCTCTGCCGGCGGGCAGTCGACCATGTAGCCGACGAGGCGCGGCCCCTCGTCGAGCTCCACCACCGTCATGACGTGCGGCAGCATGTGCCGGAACGCGGGCAGGAACGGATCGCTGCCGACCACGTAGGTGTAGACCGTCCCGCTCCCCTTCGCCTCGACCCACTCGAGGCGGCCGTGCTTCCAGTACCCGGGCTTGGGCGGCCAGTGAAACCGTCCGGTCTCGCGGTCGCGCTGCACGAGGAGCTTCCTCTCCCGGCAGCCGTCCCAGAATGGCTTGACGACCGGGTGGTCCGGGTCGGGCAGCGGGTAGTCGGGGTGCAGGTCGCCGATCGGACGGTCCTCCGCCTTGCTCGTGCGCTCACCGAAACGGACTTCACCCATGCGCTCACTCGCTCCGGATGACCATGGCGCTCGTCGCGACGCCCGAGGCGCCGGTGACCAGCACGTTCTTGCAGCCCTCGACCTGGGACGTGGACGTGCCGCGTACCTGGCGGACCGCCTCGACGATCAGGTTGAAGCCGTGCGTGTAGGCTTCCGACAGCCCGCCGCCCGACGTGAGCAGCGGCAGCTCGCCGCCGAGCTCGATGCGGCCGCCCTCGGTGAACGGACCGCCCTCGCCGCGCTTGCAGAAGCCGTAGTCCTCGAGCCCGAGGATCACGAGCGGCGTGAACGCGTCGTAGATCTGCGCGCAGTCCATGTCCTTCGGCTTCAGCTCGGCGCGCTTCCAGAGCAGCTCGGCGCACGGCACGGCCGTCGTCTGCAGGTCGGGCGTGTTGTAGTTCGCGAGGTGCACCGGGTTCGGGCCGCTCGCCTGCGCGACCGAGTGCACCAGCGCGGGCTTCTGCTTGAGATCGCGCGCGCGCTCGACCGAGGTCACGACGCACGCCAGCGCGCCGTCGGTCTCGAGGCAGCAGTCGAAGAGCGTCAGCGGATAGCCGATGACGCGCCCCTCGAGGTAGGTCTTCATGTCGAGCGGCTTGTCGCGCATCATCGCGTACGGATTGCGGTTGGCGTGCTTGCGCGCCGCGATCGCGACGTTGCCCAGCTGCTCGCGCGTCGTGCCGTACTGGTGCATGTGACGGTGCGCCCACATGCCGATCACGTCCACCGGACGGATGAGGCCCCACGGCACGTGCAGCGCCTTGTCGTCGGTGACCAGCTCGCGCTCCTGCGCCCACGGACGCGCCGCCTTCGAGCCCCGGTTGCGCGCGCGGTGGCACACGACGACTTCCGCGAGCCCGCACGCGATCGCCGCCGCGGCGTGCATGATCGTGGCCGCCGACGCACCGCCGCCGTACGAGATCTTGTCCCACCACTGGAGATTCCGGACGCCGAGGCCGCGCGCGATGGTCACCTCGTGCGTGTGCTCCATCTCGAACATCGACATGCCGTCGACGTCCTCGTTTTCGAGCCCGGCGTCGTCGATGGCCATCTGGATGGCCTCGATCGCGGTGTCGGAGATCGGGCGGCCGATGTCCTTCGAGAACGGCAGGTGGCCGATGCCGACGATCGCGACCTTGTCGCGGATCCGCGCGAACAGGTCCTCGTCGATACGCTTCATGGGTATCCGGCGGCTCAGCGGTTGCGGATCTCGATCGCGGCGACGTCGTCGCGCCGGATGAGCGCGTCGTAGAACTCCTTGCCCGACAGGCTCTTCAGCACGACCGACTGGCCGCGCACCTCGCCGACCGTGCCGCCGTACTCCTTGCCCGACCGCAAGACGAGCGTGACCGTCTTGCCGATCCGGGCGCGCAGCACGTCGTTCATGTCGCCCGCCGGGATGCCGCCGTCGCCCTGCGCGGCGGCCTGCGCCGCAACGAGGAGCCCGAAGCCCAGGACCAGTCCCGCGATGCGGGTCACAGCGCGCCTCCTCATGCCGTCCTCCGGCTGCTGACAGAGCATACGGGGGGCGGCGCCCGCAAACGCGGGGCGCGCGACGGCTCGGAGTCTGTGCATCCATCCCCTCCCGGCTCGGTCCGGGGTCGGTCGGGGGATGGATTCACGAGCTCTCAGGAGCCGAGCTTCGCCGCCAGCACGCGCGCCTCGCGCACCTCCTCGAGCGCCGCCTGCCTCTCGCCCCTTCCCGCGAGCGCCTTGGCGAGCTCGAGACGGGCGTGGACGTGCCCGGGCGCGAGGGCGAGCGCATGGCGCAGCAGGCGCTCGCCCTCGTCGGCGTCGCCACCGAGGATCCCCGGGAGCCGGACGAGCAGTGCGCCCTTCGCCGTCATCGCGTCGACGAAGCCGGGCGCGAGCGCGAGCGCACGGTCGACGGCGCGCTTCAGGCGGCCGAGCTGCACGAGACCGGCGACGCTCGCGCCATCGGTCTCGAGCATGCGGCCGAGGCTGCAGAACAGGGCGAAGTGCGCCTTCGCGTCGTCCGGTTCCGCCGCGACCGCACGCTCGGCGCCCTCGAGGGCGCGCCGCAGCAGGTCCGCGCGCTGCGCGGCGTCCTCGGCGTCCGCCGCGTCGAGGCAGAGCGTCACCGCCCGACGCGCGCACGGCGAGCCGGACCCGTCGCGGGCGAGCACCAGCTCCTCGCCGCGGGCCGGCCGGGCGGCCGCCGCGACAATGAGCGCACACGCGACCATCAGGAGCCGCCGGCGTGGGGATCGTTCTTCGCGCATGGGGGGTCGGGCCCTTGCGAGAGGTGGTCCGCCTCGAATACGCAGGGGATCGACGCCCGGATTCGCCCGAATGTTTCACCCGCCCGAGCGACGCCGCGCAGCGCGCGAGGCGGCCGGTCCGAGAGCGGGTGTTCAGCGCGCCGCGTCGGCCAGGTCGATGCCGACCGGACAGTGGTCCGAGCCGCGCACGTGGTCCCAGACGAACGCGCGCCGCACGCGCGCTGCGAGCTCCGCCGTCACCAGCACGTGATCGATGCGCCAGCCGACGTTGCGCTCGCGCACGCCGGTCCGGTTGCTCCACCAGCTGTACTGGATGCCATCGGGGTGCAGCGCGCGGTACGTGTCGACCCAGGTGCGCGCGGTGCAGCGCGCGAGCAGCGCACGCTCCTCGGGCAGAAACCCGCTGGTGGTCTCGTTGCCGCGCGGCCGTGCCAGGTCGATCGGGGACGGCGCGACGTTGAGATCGCCCATCAGGATCACCGGCAGGCCGTACCGGCGGCGCGCGTGGCGCAGGACGTCGAACACGCGCTCGGTGAACGCGAGCTTGTAGGGCACGCGGGAATTGTCGCGCTGCGTTCCGCTGCCCTTGGGGAAGTACACGTTCGCGAGCAGCACGTCGTCGAATCGCGCGAGCAGGAAGCGTCCCTCGCGGTCGTAGGCCTCGTCGCCGAGCCCGTCCTCGACCCACCCGGGCGCGCGGCGCGACAGGATCGCGACGCCGCTGTAGCCGCGCCGCGATCGCGCGCTGACCCAGTGCGCGTGCCGGAGCCCGGGCAGGCGGTGCAGCGCCTCGGGCAGGTCGTCGCGCTCGCAGCGCGTCTCCTGCAGACCGATCACGTCGGCGCGCGCCGTCGGCAGCCACTCGAGGAAGCCCTTGCGCACGCAGGCGCGGATTCCGTTCACGTTCCAGGAGACGAAGCGGCGCATGGCGGGCGCTCGGATAGACGACCCGCGCCGCGTGCGCTAGCCGGGTTCGGATGAGCGCCGCGCCGAGCGACCCGACCGCAGCGTCCCGCCGCCCACGCATCGTCGCGCTCAGCGAGGCACCGATCCCGTCAGCCGTGCTCGGCGTCCACGCGGTGCTCGACGCCCTCGCCGCGAGCGGCGCGTGCGAGCTCCGGACGGGCTCGACGGTCACGCCGAGCGCCGACCTGATCGCGTGGTGCGACGCGGTCGTGCTGGTGCGCGGTGCATCGCCGTCCGAGAAGCGCATCCTGATCGAGACGCAGCGCCTCGGGCGCAAGGTCGCGACCTATCTCGACGACGACCTCGAGCGGGTCCCCGGCGAAGCGCGCAGCGGCTACTTCTTCACGTCGCCGAACGTGCGCGCCAACGTCGCGTCCGTCGTGCGCGAGGCGGACGCGGTGCTGGTGTGCAGCGAGCGTCTCGGCGGCGAGCTCGCGGCGCGGCACGGCGTGGCGCCGGTGCTGCTGCGGCAGCCGCGCCCGCCCCGCCTGCCCG
>VGTK01000058.1 GCA_016874715.1 Deltaproteobacteria bacterium
GCGCCGGCACCGGCGCGGGTGCGCGGCGCACGAGGTCCGTGGGCGCGTCGTCGAGCGCGCCCGCGACGGCCTCGCCGAGGAGAAGTGCCGCGACCGCGTACGCGTGCTTGCAGAAGATGCCGACCGGGCACGAGCAGCGCGCGATCCACGGGCCGCGCTCGCCGTGCGGCGCGCGCTCCCAGTGGACGCGGTAGGGTGCCTCGCCCTGCACGACGGCGTCGATGGCGCCGTCGCCGAGCGTCAGCGACGCGACACGCCCATCGCGGGCGTAGCGCGCGCCGCGCTCGCGCGTACGCTGCCCGAAGGCGCTGACGCCGGACGTGAGGCCTGCCCGCACGTCCGGCGCGAGCGCGAGAGCCTGGCCGAGGGAGGACACCGCCACGACTGTCGCGTGCGGCGAGCCCGGCGGCAAGGCGCGACCCGCGCGCCGGATGGCGGCTGTCCGGTGGTCCGGACGCGGCAGGCCTGCGCGCTGCCCCTGCCCGCTTCGTGAGGGCCCGAAACGAGAACGGGCGCGGAGAGAATCGCTCTCCGCGCCCGCTTCCCGGTGGAGAGAATCGCTCTCCGCGCCCGATTCCCGGACGACGATCAGGTGATCGTCAGTTCGTCGGTACGAGCTCCACGCGCCGGTTCTGCGCGCGTCCCTCGGCCGTGTCGTTGGTCGCGACCGGGTTGGCCTTGCCGAAGCCCTGGGTCGTGAGCCGGCTCGCCGCCACACCCTGGCTGACCAGGTAGTTCTTGACGGTCGCCGCGCGACGGTCCGACAGGCGGAGGTTGTACTCCACGCTGCCGATCGAGTCGGTGTGACCCTGGACCTGGACGTTGATCGACGGGTTCTCCTTGAGGATCTTCGCCGCCTCGTCGAGGATCGGCTTGCCCTGCGGCTGCAGCGTCGCCTTGTCGAAGTCGAAGTTCACGCCACGAAGGATGATCTTCTTCTTCGGCGCCGGCGCGGGAGGCGGGGGCGGCGGGGCCGCCGGAGCCTCGGCGGGCTCGTGCCAGCCGAGCTGCAGACCTGCGCTGATCAGCTGACGGTCGTCGCGGTCGGAGTTCGCCGCCGGACGCAGGAACTGCTCCTCGAAGCGGACGAACACGCCGAGGTTGAGCTCGGGGTGGACGTCGAAGCCGAGCGCACCGTGCACGGCGAGGCCGGCGCCCGACTCGTCGATCGGACCGGCGATGTCCCGGAAGTAGCCGCCGAGCAGCGCCACCGACGCCTCGACGCCCTCGTCGACGATCGCGAACTTCGGGCCGGCCGTGATCGAGAACGTGCTCGCGACGCTGGTGTCGTCATCGCAGGCGACGAAGTACGGACCGCCCGGGCAGTCCTCCGACGGCAGGATCGAGAACGAAGGATTGCCGATCAGCGACACCGCGCTCTTGTCGAACATCCAGCGGTAGCCGCCCCAGCCACCGACCACGCCGCCGATGCCCGCCGTGTCGTTGTAGTGGCCGATCGGGAACCCGGCGCCCACGTAGCCACCCGCTTCCGGGCCATCCGCGCGTGCCTGCGGCGACGCCGCAAGCACTCCCGCCAAGGCGAAGACGGTGAGTCCCGTCAGGCGCCTACCTCTCCTCATCTCACCCATCATCAGTTCCCTCCCCTGGTTCGTCAGTGCACGCAACTTTGACGGCACAGTACTCCCGCAGGCGCAATAGCTGGCGAGCGCAGATGGCTCAAGCATGGGGTTCGGCGGCGATCGGCGTCCCGACTATGCCCCTCAAGGCGCAAGTGTCCTGGTCGGCTGCCCCGGGGGAACCGCGCCGCCGAGGGGCGGCCGACCGCCGGGCCACTGGCATCCGTTCGAGGCTTGCCGTATCCGTCCGCTGAACCCCCAGACAGAAGACACAGAGGATCAAGGCATGGCCGAAGCAGCTGCAAAGCCGCGTCCAGCGGTCGGTTTCCTGAAGATCCCCGAGAGCGGCGAGCCGTATCTCGAGGGGCACAAGTGCAAGGTGTGCGGTGCGATGTACCTCGGCGAGCGCAGCGCGTGCGCGAAGTGCGGGGCGCGCGGCCAGATCGAGGCCGTGAAGCTGTCCAACAAGGGCAAGCTGTACGTCTTCTCGATCGTCTACCGGTCGTTCCCCGGCATCCAGACGCCTTACATCTCGGCGATCGTGGACCTCGACGGCGGCGGCACGGTCAAGGGCAACCTGATCGGCGTCGAGCCCGACCCGAAGAACATCTCCTTCGGAATGCCGGTCGAGGTGGTCTACAAGGACGCGCTCGGCCGCAAGGACCGCGAGGGCAACTCCTACCTGAGCTACTTTTTCCAGCCGGCGAGCTGAGCCGAGCGGGGCGACGAGGAGAACACGATGAGCGAAGACGTCTACGTCCTCGGAATCGACATGATCAAGTTCGGCCGCTTCCCGGAGAAGAGCCTGGCCGAGATCGGCGCCGAGGCGGCGCTGCTGGCGCTCGACGATGCCGGACTCAAGATCCAGGACATCGAGGCGATGTGGTGCGGCAACCTGATGCAGGCCAACAACATGGTCGGCCAGCAGGTCCTGCAGCAGATCGGCCAGACCGGCATTCCCGTCGTCAACTGCGCCAATGCGTGCGCGACCGGTGCAACGGCGTTCCGCGACGCGTGGCTCGCGGTGAAGGCCGGCGCCTACGACGTCGTGCTCGCGGTCGGCGTCGAGCAGATGGGCAAGGGCCTCCTCGGCGGCACCGGCGCCGGACGCGGCATCCCGAAGGAGGGCCTGCTCGGCTCGATGACGATGCCCGCAGTGTTCGCGGAAGCGGGCATGGAGCATGCGCGCAAGTACGGCACGACCTTCGAGCAGTTCGCCAAGGTGAGCGTCAAGAACCACCACCACTCGACGCTGAACCCGAAGGCGATGTACCAGATCGAGACGCCGCTCGAGCAGGTGATGGGCGCCGAGATGATCTCGTACCCGAACACCAAGCTCATGTGCTCGGTGAACGTCGACGGCTCGGCCGCGGCGGTGCTGGTTTCGGAGAAGAAGGCCCGGCAGCTCGGCATGAAGCGCGCGGTCAAGATCCGCGCCTCGGTCCTCACCAGCGACCCCTGGCAGGAGCGCGATCTGGTCATGCCGGACGTCAACACCTGCACGCGGCTCGCGGCGAAGAAGGCCTACGAGATGGCGGGTGTCGGGGCGGACGACATCCAGCTGGTCGAGCTGCACGACTGCTTCGCGACCGCGGAGATCCTGCACTACGAGAACCTCGGACTCTGCAAGGACGGCGAGGCGGGCAAGCTCATCGACGAGGGCCAGACGGCGATCGGCGGCCGCATCCCGGTCAACCTGTCGGGCGGACTTCTCTCGAAGGGCCACCCGCTCGGCGCCACCGGCATCGCGAACATCTACGAGGTCTCGACGCATCTGCGCGGCGAGGCGGGCAAGCGCCAGGTGCCGAACGCAAAGCTCGGTCTCACGCACGTGATCGGCCTCGGCAGCGCGTGCGCGATCCACATCCTCGAGAAGGCCGCGTAGGCGGCTCTCGGGCTTTCGCGCGGAGGGGGCGTGCCTGCAGGCCGCCCCCTTCGTAGTTCGAACGCATGCGGATCGGCGTCGTCAGCGACACCCACAACCTGCTGTCCAACGTGCGGCGCATCGTGGAGCTGTTCAACGCGGCGCACGTCGAGCGCGTGATCCACACCGGCGACGTCACCCAGGCGCGGACGGTGCACGCCCTGGCGGCGCTGCGCGCGCCGCTGGTCGGCGTCTACGGCAACAACGACGAGCGCGACGATCTGGCACCGGCGGCCGCGGAGCACGGCTTCGCCTTCCACGAGGGCGCACTCCGCCTGACGCTCGCCGGACGCCGCATCGTCGTCGTGCACGACCCGAAGGATCTCGCCGCCGCGCAGGAAGACGAGCACGACGTCGCGCTGCACGGCCACGACCACCGCCTGGTCGTCGAGCGCGACGCGGGACGCCTGCGCTTCAACCCGGGCGAGTGCGCGGGACACGTGCCGGGACTCAACGCGGTCGGCGTGCTCGACCTGGTCTCGCTCGAGGTGGAGCTGCTGCGCTTCTGAGGCGCCCTCCGCGCGCGCGGTTGCGGGCGCCGTCCGCATCCGCGACAGTCCCCGCCATGCCCGCACCCGAGCGCTTCGAGAACGTCACCGCCGTCGCCAAGGCCAACGTCTACTTCGAGGGCCGCGTCGTCAGCCACACCATCCTGCTGGCCGGCGGCGAGAAGAAGACGCTCGGTCTCATCTACCCGGGCAAGTTCCACTTCGGAACGGACGCTGCGGAGCGCATGGAGATCGTCGCCGGCCTGTGTCGGGTGAAGATCGACGGCTCGCCGGAGGCGAGCGACTACGGGGCGGGGCAGAGCTTCGACGTGCCGGCGAAGTCCGGCTTCGACATCGAGGTCGCGAGCGGCATCTGCGAGTACGTCTGCTCGTTCCTCGCATGAGAGCCTGAGCAGGAATCGCGAACG
Source organism: Deltaproteobacteria bacterium (assembly GCA_016874715.1). Lineage (GTDB taxonomy): Bacteria > Desulfobacterota > Binatia > UBA12015 > UBA12015 > VGTK01. The sequence continues at coordinate 4,418 of VGTK01000058.1, forward strand.
CTCGCAGGGGGCGGGCCAAGGGCCTGCTCCTGCTCGATCACCAGAGCCCGAGCGATCTCCGCTCGGGCTCCGAGCGCCCGCTGGCCGCGCGGAGGTGCGCCGCAGGTGTCGCGCTCTGGCCGGTGCCCGACACCGCGTCCGGGATTCCGCATGGCCGCGACGCCCGGAATTCCGGAATCCCGCACCGTCGTCGTCCGCCGGGTCGCCGGAGCCCCCGCACGCTGCGCAGCCTGCTTCCCGCGGTCCGGTTTGGGCGGCGGCGCGTCAGTTGCTGGTGCGCCACCGCGAATCGGCCGTCGGGGTCACAAAAATTATTCCTGACGTAGCGGAACTCCCGCCGGGCTGGTCCTTTCGCCAGCAGGAGACGTGAAATGACGGCGAAACAATTTTTGTCTCTGCGGGTGCGCATGGTCGGCGCGCTCGTCGCGCTCGCAGCGCTCGGTGCGGCGCTGCCGACGAGTGCGCACGCGATCAACGTCGGGATCTAAGAGATGTGCGACGGCGCGGGACGCCTGAACCAGGTGAACCCGGTCACCGGCGCCGGGCACACCGCGTGGATCGTGAACGACCTCACGCTGACGGAGTTCCAGACGCTCGGCCTCGATGCGCTGATGGTCAACAACTGCAGCAACGGTCTCTACGCGCAGGAGTACCTCGATCATCTCGCCGACATCGAGACCGCTGTCGCGAACGGGATGGTCCTGATCATCCACGATCGCTACGTCGAGGCCGCGGAGACGATCCTGCCCGGCGGAGGGTCCTTCGACGTCCGGCGAGACTTCGTCGACGACCGCCAGATCGACGCCGCCGACGACACCACGCTGGTGACCGGCGGGCCGGCGGGAACGCTGACGGACACGAGCCTCGACAACGGCTGCTCGTCGAATCACGGGTTCACGGTCGCCCGCAGCGTTCCGGCGGATGCCCGCGTGATCCCGACCCGCTCGAGCCCGGGTGACCTGGTGACGTTCACGTCCCGCTACGGCGCCGGCGCTGTCGTGTACTCCACCATTCCGCTCGACTGCTACCTCGACGGAAGCGGCTGCGACATCGGCCCGACGGTGCGCGACGTGTACGCCGTGAACCTGCTCCACTGCACCGCCACTCTGGTCGAGAGCGCCTGCGGCAACGGTGCGATCGATGCCGGCGAGCAGTGCGACGACGGCGCGAACAACAACGGCGTGAGCTGCTGCACGTACGACTGCCGCCTGCGCGGTGCGGGCCACGTCTGTCGCGCGAGCGACGGTGTCTGCGACGGTGCCGAGGTCTGCGACGGCGCGAGCGGTGCGTGCCCGGCCGACGGCTTCGTCTCGCCGGGCACCGAGTGCCGGCCGGCTGCCGACGACTGCGATCTCGCGGAGTCGTGCACCGGTTCGGACGCCGCTTGCCCGGCCGATGCCGTCAAACCCGACACCGACGCCGACACGGTGTGCGACTTCCTCGACAACTGCGACGCGACGCCGAACGCCGGCCAGGCCGACGCCGACCTCGACGACGTAGGCGACGCCTGCGACCTCTGCACCGCAGTCTCGCCGGCGGTGCAGGCGAAGGGCACGAGGATCGTCGTCGCGAAGCTGAACACCCCCCCGGAGACGACCGTCTCACGATCACCGGGAGCTTCATCGGAGCGACGCTGCCGCCGCTCGCCGACCTCGCGACCACGGGCGTACGCCTCGTGCTCGACAAGCTGAACGGCCAGGTCGCCGACGTGACCATTCCCGGCGGCGCCTTCGACAAGAACACGAAGGTCGGCTGGAAGCTGAACGGCACCGGCACGAGCTACGTGAACGGGTCAGCCGCGCCGATCCAGGGCATCACCGGCGTCACCGTGCGCACGACGAAGACGTTCGGCCAGGTGAAGTTCACCATCCGCGGCAAGAATTCGGCGTATCCGGTCGCCGTGGGCGAGACGCCGCTCGCGGCGACGCTGGTGCTCGATCCTCCGTTCGCGGAGACGGGACAGTGCGTCGCGACGACGTTTGCGCCGGCGTCCTGCAAGTTCAACCCATCGGGCGCGACCGCGACCTGCAAGTAGGCCGCGGCCGGAGACGGGCGCCGTTCCGCCGCGAGCGGTCGGCGCCCGGCTCCGCTGGGCACGGTACGTGCGGTCGCGCCGGATGCGGCCTCCGCCGGTGGCACCTTCCTCCCGGCGCCCGACCGCCATGCGCTCCGGATGCCGCCAGGAGGCCGGGCGTGCGGACGGTCCCTCGCGGGCTAACGCGAAGCCGGTCGGCGGGTCAGCGGGCGAGCCGCCCGGCCTCCACCAGCTCGGGAGACTCCTCGGCGTCGTCGATCAAAGCGGCGATCTCGCTGACGAGGCCACGGTCGGCGATCGCCTCGGCGGGCGTCGCGGACGTTCCCGCCAGCGCCAGAGCCAGCCGGAGCGCGCTGGACCACGCGCCATGCGTGCGCGCGAGCCCGAGGCCCTCGTGCCAGGCGTCGCGGGCGACGGCGCGCGCGGCGTCGCCGCCGCCTGTCGCGAGCACCTCGCCGCGGATGCGGTACAGCTCGGGTACGAAGTAGCCCTGCCGGTACGCGCGCAGGTTCTCGAGCGCGTCCTCGACCATGGTGGCCGCCTCGTCGACGCGGCCGGCGCGCGCGTAGGCCTCGCAGCGCAGCACCCGGTAGTCGAAGGACGACGCGTCGCCCAGGCTGTCGAGGTAGGCCTGGAAGCCGCGGTCGGTCTCCGCGAGGCCCTCGTCCGTGCGGCCGCGATGCACCCACGCCCAGCCGCGCATCACCGCGGTGGTCGCGGTCCACAGCGGCAGCGGCGGCTCGGAGGCGAGGATCGCGTCCGAGCAGGTGATCTCCTCGACGCGTGCGAAGTCGCGCAGCAGCACGAAGGCCCACGCGGCGAGGGCGTGCGCCATGCTGCCGACCGGGCTGTAGGGCGTGCGTCGCGCGTACTCCAGGGCCTCCTCGGCGGTCCGTCGCGCGGTCGACGGAAAGCCCGTCAGCCACTGGATCACCGCGAGGTGCCCGCGCGCCGCGGCGAGCGACATCGCCGGCATGACGTCGCTCTCGAGCGCGTTCTCCGCACCGATCCCGAGACACCTCTCGAAGTGCCGTCGCGCGACGGCGAACTCGCTCGCGTGGAAGAAGGTCGAGCCCGCGATCATGTGCGCGGCGAGGCGGAGCGGCGGCTCGGCGGCCTCCCCGGCGACCGCGAGCAGCTCGCGGCTGAACGCCGCGGCGGCGTCGATCTCGCCTCGCTGCCGCCACGTGGTGGCGAGCGTCGAGAGCGACGCGACCTGCAGCGCCAGGTCCTGGGTGCCCGCCGAGAGCGCGCGCGTCCGCGCGAGGACCTCGGAGGTCGCGGCGTCGTTCAGGCCGTGGATCGACACCGAGAGCGGCGCGAGCTCGGTGAGGACCTTCAGCTCCTCGTGGTCGCGCCGGTCCGGCGGCAGCGATCCGAGCGCCGCGCGCGCCCCGCTCAGATGCATGATCGCCTCGTGGTAGCCGCCGTGGGACGCGGCGCGCCGCGCGGCGAGCTTGCCGTACTTGACGACGCGTGCGTCGTCCGCGGCGGCGTGGAAGTGGCCCGCGAGCAGCGCCGCGATGTCGCCGATCGAGCCGGCGAACGCGCGCTCGAGGCTCGCGCCGACGCGGGCGTGCAGCTGGCGCAGCCGAGCTGCCGGGATCGTCGCCTCGACGACCTGCCGGTAGAGCGCGTGGCGGAACCGCCAGCTCTGCGCCACGCTGCCGTCCGGCCAGGCGAGCGGACCGGAGTCGTCGAGCATCAGGTGGCGCTCGGCGAGGCTCTGGCACAGCGCCTCCGCCTCCTCGAGGGTGCACTCGACGCCGGCCGCCACCGCCTGCGACGCGATCCCGAGCCCGCACACCGCGGCGACCTCGAGCACCTGCCGCTCGCGCGGCGCCAGCTCCGACATGCGGTCGCGCAGCAGGCGCGCGAGGCTCGCCGGGGCCTCGGTCGGCAGGTCCGCCTCGCCGAGGCTCCATGCGTCGCCGGTTCGCCGCACGACGCCGCTCGCGACCAGGTGCTCGACGATGGCGCTCATGAAGAGCGGGTTGCCGTCGGTGCGCGCGGTGAGCCACGGGGCGAGGCGCGCCGCGACGGCGCCGTCGCCGAAGTGCTGGCGCAGGTACTCGAGCACCTCGGCGTCGCCGAGCAATGCGAGCGGCAGCTCGGTGACCTGTGTGCCGGCGCGTACCTTTAGGTGCAGCAGGCGGCGCGGGTGCCCCTCGAGGATCGCCTCGCCGGGGCGTATCGTGCCGATGAGCAGCGGGGCCGCCCCGTCGCGCCGCTCGGCGAGTGCCGCGACGAGGTCGACGGTCGCGCTGTCCGCCCAGTGGAGGTCCTCGAGCACGAGGACGAGCGGTGCGACCCGGGCCACCGCCGCGAGCGCGCGCGCGAGGTCGCGCAGCATGGCCTCGGGGCCACGGTGGGCGAAGCGCTGGTGCAGTGCCGCGCTCTCGGCCGGCTCGAGCGCGAGCGGCAGGTGCAGCAGCAGCGCCGGCGCGGACGCGCGGATCCGTGCGACGACGTCGTCGCCGAACGGACCAGCGCACAGCGCGCCCAGTGCCTCGACCACGGGCAGGAACGGATCCGGGCGGCCGCGGAGGTCGAGGCACTGGCCGCGTGCGAGGAGCAACGCGGCACCCGCATCGTGCTCGGTGAGATCGCGCAGGAAGCGTGTCACCAGCGACGACTTGCCGATGCCGGCGCCGCCGGTCACGAGCACGATCCGGGGCTCACCCGCCCGGGCCTGCGCCCACAGATGCTGCAGTAGCCGCAGCTCGGCCTCGCGGCCGACGAACGGCGTATCGTCCGCACGTGGTGTCACAGGCGCCGCGGACCCCGGCTCGGCCTCGAGCGCTGCGACGAAGCGGAAGCCGCGGCGGTGGACGGTCTCGACGTAGCGCGGGTGCGCTCGGTCGTCGCCGAGGGCGCGCCGCAGCTCCGCGACGCAGACGTTGAGCACGACGTCGGTGACCGCGACGCCGGGCCACAGCGCGCGCATGATCTCCTCGCGCTCGACGATCCGCCCCGTGTGGTCGATCAGGAAGCGCAGCAAGCCGAGCGTCTTCGGCCGCAGGCGGACCGGATGCTCGGCGCGCAACAGCTGCTCCCTCTCTCGATCGAACGTGAAGGGCGCGAAGCGGAGACGGATGGCGCTCATGATGCTGCTGCCGGGGAAGCGGTCTCCGACGGCCCCCCGGTTGTCTCCGAACGGACCGCCGCCGCGCAAGCACGGATCGGGCGTCCGAATTGAAAGTCTAGTGAAAGACTCCGCGGTGCGCTGCGGGCTAGCCAGGCCGGGTATGGCAGAGACATCCCGAGCGCAGGCCGGGCGCGCCTTCCTCGTTCAGATCGATCGTGTCGAAGCCGCGACGACGGGCTTCGAGGAGGGCGCCATCGGGCGCGTCGAGCACATCCGCAGCGGCGAGGCGAGCCGCTTCGGCAGCATGCGCGAGCTGGCGGAGTTCATGGAGCGCGTGCTGGACGAGCTTGCCGGCGGCGACGCTGCATCCACCGAGGACGCGGATGCTTAGCGTCGTCGCGTCGACCGGCGGAGCGCTGCACTCGCTCTACGAGCGCTACAACGACGCCGCGCTGCGCGACCCGCGTACGAACCCGGTCGGCTACCTCGCGGCCGACGGCGAGACCGGTGCCGTCGCGCCGTTCCTCTGGTTCCGCGACGGGGCCGAGCTGCTGCGCTTCGTCGGTACGACCGAGCTCGGGCTCCTGCGCCTGGCACCTCTGGCGCACGCCGAGGTGCTCGACGATCTCGGCGCGCTGGCGTGGCGCGAGCGTGACCCCGACCGCCTCGCGCTCGGTCTTACCGCCGCGTTCCGCGGCTGGACGGAGTTCCTCTGGGTGGGGCGCTTCTTGGATCTCTGCAGAGGTGACGGCGAGGTCCCGTGCGAGGTCCGTGCCGAGCTGCGTGCGCTGGGAAGCGGCAGCGAGGCGGACGCGGCGCTGTCTCCCGAGGAGATTCCGCAGCTGATCGGGCTGCTCGGCATGATCGCCAGCGGCTGTGCCGCTCCGGGTGGCGGAGGGAGCACGGTCGGGCCGGGCGGGCCGCGGACCACCGGCTGAGCTGCCTCGCGGGGCGCTCGAGCGCGCGCGCAGCGGACTTGCCCCGCCGGCCCGCTCAATCCATCCCGAACGGCTCGCTCGCTGCATATGCCGCCAGCGCTCCCGCCCAGCTCGCGCCGGTGGTCAGCAGAAGCACGAGGCCGAGCGCGAGGCCGGTGAACGCGAGCGGGCCGAGACGATCGAGTGCCCACGCGCGCGCGGAGGAGGCCGTACCGAACGGTCCGAGGGCGCTGATGGACGTCTGCAGGGCGATGGCAGCGCCGATCGTCAGCGCGAGGAGGCTGATCCGGCCGTCGACGCGCAGCGGGCCGAGCGGGCTCGCCAGCGGTCCCTCGCCGCCGAGCACCGGCAGGACGCACCCCGCGAGCGCGGCGGCGACCAGGCCCTTCAGCAGCGCGCGCACCCACCTGGTCGGAAGCGGCGTGTCGAAGAAGGACGCGAGCGCCGCGACCCAGGCCGCGGTGACCGTCGTCGCGACCGCGATCAAGATCGCGAGCAGCGCGGCACCCTCGGCGTACGGCTGTGGTCGCTCCGGCAGGCCGAGCAACCCGCGGCCCGCCGGCAGCAGCACAGCCGCGGCGACGAGCAGGGCCACGGTGAGCCCGGCGGCGACTGCGGCGTCGAGAGCCGCGGCGACCGCGCGCGCCGCGGAAGCGGCCGGCGAGCGCAGCGAGAGCATGCACGTTGCACCGAGTGTGCCGAGCAGCAGCAGCGGCACGGCGAGGGGTGCCACCGCGCGCCCGCGATCGATGCGCGCCGTGCAGGCCGCGTCCCCGAGCATGGCGAACACCTGCCGCCCGACCTCGACCGAGGCGGCCGAGTCGCCGCTGCGGACGAGCTCGCGCGCCTGCGCTCGTGCGGCCTCCGGATCGAGACGCGCCAGCGCCGCCGCGGCGGTGCGTGCCACCAGCGGGTCGCGTGAGCGCAGCGCCAGCTCGAGGGCGGGGCGGGTCGACGGCGACGCGAGCTGCTCGAGCGCATGCGTCGCCGCGAACGCGATCTCGGGATCCGCGTCCGCGCGCAGCGCCGCCTCGATCGGCGGCACCACCCGCTCGTCGCCGGTGCACCCGGCGTCGTAGGCCGCGTGCCGGCGCACCGTGACCGGACGGTCAGGGCCGAGATCCGCGACGATCGCCGGCACCACCTCGTCCTCGCGCAGCAGCAGCTCGACCACCGCGGCGTGCCGGGCGCGGCAGGCGGTGCCGAGCGCGCTCGCGCCACCGGCATCCCGGCCTGTCCTCGCGGCGCCGCGCGCCAGCAGGAGCGTCGCGACGTCCACGCGCCCGTTCGCGGCGGCGCTGAACAGCGCCGTCCAGCGCTGCGCGTCGAGAGGATCGTGCGCATCGACCGGACCGGCGACGAGGACGCGCTCGATGCGCGTGTGCGCGAGGTCGACCTTCGCGAGGTCCGGCAGCTTCTCCTCGTGCACGATCAGCCAGCGCGCCGCGCTGTCGGTGAGCCCGTACGCGATCTCGGGCGGCGCGTCGACGCACTCGAACGGCACCGCGGTCACGCCCGCGCGCCAGCAGCCGAGGTAGCAGGCGACCAGCTCGATCGAGTTCGGCAGCAGGAACGCGACGCGTTCACCCGCGAGCCCCGCGTCGAACAGCGCGGTCGCGACGCGCCGCTCGAGGTCCGACAGCTCGGCGTACGAGACGCGCCGCTCGCCGCACGCCAGCGCCAGCTTCTCCGGATCGCACGCGAGCGGCTCGTCGAGCAGGCGGTCGAGGCGCGGCGAGACCACGGCAGGAGCGTCGCCGGCGCGACCGCCCGAGTCAACGCCTCCGCGCGCGCAGCGCGCGGCCGGGGGGAGCTCGTGGGGCAACCGCGAGGCGACGACCTCCGCGCGTGAAGCGCGCGGCCGAGCGCAGCGAGCCGGGGGAGAAGGTTCCACGCGGCTCTGCCGCGTGGAAGAGGGGGACAGAGTCCCCCTCAACGGAAAATGGACAGGAACTCGCGCCGCGTCTGTGCGCCGTAGACGCGCAGGCTGCGTTCGGCGCGCAGCCCGCCCTGGTCTTGCTGCAGCTGCTCCAGGGCATCCGCGGGGACCGAGCACCGCGGGGCGGAGCGCCGCACGCCGTAGAGCCGCGCCGCGTTGAGGCCGAGGATCCGCTTCTTGGTGGTCGCGGTGAGCGCAGGATAGCCGAACTCCTCCTGCATCGCGGGCGGAATCTCCAGCGTCTTGAACGCGTCGATGAGCCACTGCGGCGAGCCCCACCAGATCGAGTCCGTGCCCCAGAGGATGTTGCGCGGGCCGAAGGTCTTGAGCAGCTGGCCGAGGAGGTGCGCCGCCTGCACCGGGCTCTGCAGCAGCGTCACCGCGAAGGTGCTGCCGATCTCGGCGTAGATGCGGCGACGATCCGCCGGCGGCATGCTCCCGACGACCTGCAGGAACTCGGTGAGGCCGTCGAGCCCGAGCGGATGGTCGCCCGCCTGGAAGAAGCCCGAGTGGTACGCGCAGAAGTTGAGCCGCGGAAAGTCGCGCGCGGCCTTCGGCAAGTCGATGGTGCGCACCGACTGCTCGCTACCCGGGGCGAAGATCGCCGGAAGGCCCTTGTGGACGTTGATCAGGCGCAACCCGAGGCGGTCGGCCTCGGCCAGCATCGGGTAGGCGATCTGCTCGTCGTCGAGGAACCAGTTGCCATTGTACGTGTAGCACTTGAGCGCGCTGCCCCCGAGCTCGCGCACCTGGCGCTCCATGCTGTCGATCGCCGTCGCCGATCCCGGCGGCACCTTGGGATCGATCATCGCCTGCGAGAGACAGCGCTGCGAGCCGGCGAGCTGGTTCGCGAGGTCGCGCGTCTGCGACATGATCTCGGGCCCCGCCGGCACGCCGTTGGGCAGGCCGCTGATGACGGCCACGGTCGTCTCACTGTCGACGAAGGTCTCCTTGATGAAGTTGAGCTGCCCGATCGACTCGGGGTTCTGCTGGCAGCCCTGCTGGTCGAGGAAGCGCAGGAAGCAGAAGGTGGAACCCGGGAAGCGGGCGGTGTCGGCGTGGTGCGTCTGCACGTCCATGACGAACATCGAGCGGTCGAGCAGCTCGCGACCGGCGTCGAGGTCGACGCACGCAGCGCGGCCCACCGGCAGCACCGCGGCCTCGCCGGTCTGCGCGAGGCCGTTCACCCGGTTGAGCACCCAGAAGGCGGTGGCGGTGCCGGCGGCAGTGCGCAGGAACTGCGCCCGCGTCATGCCGTGACGCTTCGCCTGCGCGTCGGCCTCGTCGGTGATCAGCCGCTCGGTGATGCGCGCCTTGGCGACGTCGTGCCGTGGCAGCCACTCGCCGTTGGACACCGGGCGGACGGGAAACGGGGTGCTCGGGGTGTCGTCGTCGTCGTGCTCGTGCTTCATGGCTCTCCCTCGTCGTGCAGCCGATTCGAGCATCGCTCGGGGTGGAGCCGCCGTCCAGCCCCCACGTGTGAACGGTCGAGAGCTGGACTGCCAACGGCCGTTGACGTGCGCCAAGGGGCGCGAGGGCGAAGGCCCGCGGGCGCTCGCGGTGTGAGCCGGGCCACGGGCGGCATGCCGCTTGCGGTAGGTGAGCGCCGGAGGAAGGCATGCACACCCGGAACGTCATGCGGATCGCCGGTCTTCGGACCGGCCTCGCCCGCGCGAGCCTCGCCCTGGCGGGCGGCAGCGCAGCCGCGGCGGACGCGATCTCGACGACGTCGGTCGTGACCGGCAACCGGACCGTCGTCACGGGCGGCGACGAGAGCATGACCGTCGGGCGCAACGCGCGGCGGCTGGTCGGGTGCGACGCCACCGAGAAGGTCGGTCGCGACGCGACGCTGCTGGTCGGCCGCGACGCGGTGACCAGCATCGCCGGTGACGCGGTGCTGGCGGTCTACGGTGGCACCGAGACGACCACCGGCCGCGACGCCAGCGTTGCCGTGGGCGGCGACGCCGCCGTCGCGGTCGCCGGAGACGCAGCGCGCGACCTCGGCCGCGACCTCACCCTCGACGTCGATCGGATGCTCGTGTCGAGACCGGCGACGGCATCGAGCTGCGCAGCGGTGCCGCGTCGATCGTGCTGAAGAGGAACGGCGAGATCGTGCTGCGCGGCACGAAGATCACCGTCCAGGCGAGCGGCGAGATCGCGCTGAAGGGCGCGAAGATCTCCCAGAATTGAGCCTCGCCGGACCGGACGTCTTGCGCAGCAGCAGCTCGGCGCTGCCCGCGATCAGCAGATCGTCGAGGCGTCCGACCTGACGGTAGCCGCGACGGCGGTAGAACCGCCGCGCGTCGTGGTTGAAGTCCGACACGGAGACGAAGAAGTTGCGGGCGCGCGCGAAGACCGCCGCCTCGGCGTGTGCCAGCAGACGCGCGCCGAGTCCCCGTCCTCGCGCGCCCGCCACCACCGCCAGCAGCTCGAGGTAGTCGCCTGCGAGGAAGCCGCACCGCACGATGGCGACGCCGCGCGCGCCGCCGCCGTCGTCGAGCACCCACGCCTCGCGGCTCGCGAGCGGACCGCCGAGGAGACGCCGCCAGTCGGCGGCCTCGTAGCCCAGGGTGCGCCAGGGCTCGGACGAAGCGAGCAGCGCCACCAGCGGCCGCACGTCGCGTGGCTCGAGGCGGCGAATCGCCGCGCCTTCGGCGTCAGCTCGCCGTCGCATCGGGGCACGGCCGCAGCAGCTCGCCGACCGTGACCGGCGTCAGGCCGGCGGCGGCGATCGCGAGCAGGAGCTTCTCGAGCAGCGCCTGCGTGTGCACGCCCCTGCCGTTCGCGTGCATGATGACGATCGCGCCGTCGCGCAGCTGCGGCCGCAGCGAGTGCAGCATGACCTCGGCCGAGCTCGCCGGGCTCGGATCGCCCGACACGGCACTCCACAGCACGACCGTCTGTCCGAGCGCCGCCGCCACACGCTGCGTGGTCGTGTCGTACTCGCCGTAGGGCGGGCGGAACAGGGTGGGGCTCGTGCCGCGCTTCGCCGCGAGCAGGGCGATGGCGGCCGCGATCTCTTCTTCCTGCGCGCCGGCGTCCATCGTCCGCAGGTGCGCGTGTGCCGCGCCGTGCGTGCCGAGCTCGAAGAACGGCACCGCGAGCAGCTCCGCGACGCGGTCGTCGTGCTTCGCCATCCAGCGTCCGGACGCGAAGAACGTCGCGGGCGTCTTCGTCGCGACGAGCCGTTCGACGAGCTTCGCGTCGTAGCCGTACGGCGCGCGGACCGGGCAGAGGTCGAAGGTGAGCGCGACGCGCCTGCAGCCGGCGACGCCGGTGCGGACGACGGGCGCGGGCGCGTCCTCGGCGCGCGCGGCGGGCGCGGGCGCATCCTCGGCGCGCGCGGCGGGCGCGAGGAGAGCCGCGGCGAGCAGCAGCGTCGCGGCGGGGCGCCGCCACGCGACCGGCGTGCGCGGCGGCGGGGGGGCCGCGACCGGCACGCCCCCGGCCGGACGCTCAGAACGCGAACGTCTCGCCAACCATCTTCTCCGAGATCGCCCACAGTCGCCCGGCCGACACCGCATCGAGCGCCCAGGGCTTCGGCTTGGTCGCCTCGGTGCAGTCGGCGAGGTAGCCGCCGCCGCGGCCTTCGAGCTCCGGCGCGGTCGCGGCCCAAACCGACGTCGCCGCACCCTGCGGGATCGTCTTGAACCCCGGCATGCCGCCGCCTGCGCGGCCACCGCCACCCGACGATTCCCCGTCCTTCTTCTCGCCACGCCCCTTCGTCATCGACTGCAGCATCGCAACGTCGTCCGCGGTCAGGTGGCGTCCGAGGTCGGTCATGATCATGCCGGGGTGAACGGCCCACGCGTGTACGCCCTTCTTTCCGAGCCTCCTCTCGAGCTCCACCGAGAAGAGGACGTTCGCGGTCTTGGATTGACCGTACGACGCCCACTTCTCGTAGTCGTGGCGCTCGAAGCTCGGATCGTCCCAGTGCACGTCGGACAGCATGTGGCCGTCCGAGCTGAGATTGACGACGCGCGCCGGAGCACCCGTGACCAGCAGCGGCACCAGCAGCCCGGTGAACAGGAAGTGGCCGAGGTGGTTCGTGCCGAACTGCAGCTCGAAGCCGTCGGCGGTGCGCGCGAGCGGGCACGCCATGACGCCCGCGTTGTTGATCAGCAGGTCGAGACGGTCGAGCTGCTGCCGCAGCCGCGCGGCGCAGGCGCGGACGCTGGCGAGCGACGCGAGGTCGAGGTCGGTGCCGGAGACCTTCGCGTCGGGCACCTGCTCGCGGATCGTGCGCAGCGCGGCGTCGGTCTTCGCGGCGTCGCGCGCGGCGAGGATCACCTCGGCGCCGTGCGACGCGAGCGCGCGCGCGGTTTCGAGCCCGAGCCCGCCGGACGCGCCGGTGACGAGCACGCGCTTGCCGGCGAGGTCGACGCCCGCGAGGACGTCTTCGGTGGTGGTGGTCGGTCCGCTGGTCGCCATGGATCACCTCGTCGAGGCACGAGTCGGGGGCTCGGCCCCCGACTCTGGCACGTTCCCGCGCACGCCTTCCACCAGATGGTGCCGGCCTGCGACGATCGGCCAGTGGAAATACGCGTAGCTCGCGCCGCGCGGTAGCAGGTCGTCGGTGCGGTGGTCGAGCAGCTCGCCGTCCTGGTCGTCGCCGTAGAGCGCGACGACCTCGTCGTCGGCGAGCGGCCGCTCCGTCCGGACGTCGTCACCGAGCCGTGGCACGATCTCGCCCGATACCCGGTCGTGGAAGCTCGCCCACGGTACGCGTTCGAGGAGCGGCCACAGGCTCGCCCGCCACGCGGCGCGGAAGGCCATCCAGCGGTCGTCGGGGACCAGGAACGACACCTGGCCGAGGAAGTTGGTGAACAGCAGCGCGGCGCCCCGCGCGTCGATCAGATCGGCCGGCACACCGCGCCCTTCGAGCACCGGTCCGATCCACGCATCCTCGGCGATCCACTCGATCTCCGGCGCCGGTGCGGCGCTCTCCCGGGCGAGAGCGCGCAGCCGCGACGCGAAGATGGGCCGGGCGGTCGGGTCGGGCTCGAAGCAGATCAGGCGCTCGAAGCGGGCGACGAGCGAGCCGGGCAGGCAGTGCCCGCCGCTCGGGCCGACGATCGCGAGCGTGCGCGTGCCTGGCTTCCAGTCGGCGAGCCAGGCCGCGAGTGCCGCCCGGAAGGGTGCCCACTCGCGGTCCCGGTGGCGCCGGGCACGCAGGTGGTAGCGGACCCCGCCGGCCGGGTTGAAGGCCGCCTTCAGCACGAGCCGTCCTTACCACACCCATGTCGATCCCGATTGAACCATGCCGGCTCCCCGAAGTAGGGACGGCACATGAGCCTACGCGGAACCGGTCAGGGGGGAACGCTCGCGCGCCTGTGGGAGACCGTCGAGGTCCTCGGCAGCGCCGGCATGCTGAACCCGTCGTTCACGTTCAACCTGGGGAAGGGGATCAAGAAGTGGGGCTCGACCCCGGCCGGGGGCTTCTGGGCCTCGGCGCAGCGTCGCCCCGACGACGTTGGTCTGATCGACGAGGCCGGCCCGCCGATGACGTTCCGCGAGATCGACCAGCACTCGAACGCGATCGCGAACGGCCTCGCGGCAGCGGGCGTCAAGACCGGCGACGGCGTCAGCCTGTTCGCGCGCAACCACCGCGGCTTCGTGCTGTCGATGGTGGCGCTGAACAAGCTCGGCGCCGACACGCTGCTGCTCAACACCGGCTTCGCCGCACCGCAGCTCGCCGAGGTCGTCGCGCGCGAGGGCTCGCAGGTCGTGCTCTACGACGAGGAGTTCGCGCCGATCGTCGAGCGCGGCGCGCCCGACAAGAAGCGCTTCGTCACCTACGGCAACGGCCCGCTCGGCGATCCGACGATCTTCGACCTCGCCGGACGGAGCTCGAACGCCGAGCCCGCCGCACCGTCGCGTCACGGCCGCACGACGATCCTGACGTCGGGCACCACCGGCACGCCGAAGGGCGCGCAGCGCTCGGTCAAGAGCGCCAGCCTCGACACGTTGATCGGCCTGCTCGGCCGCCTGCCGCTGTGCGTCGGCTGCAAGTCCTTCGACGCGGCCCCTGCGTTCCACTCCTGGGGCGGGATCCACCTGCTGTTCGGCGCGCTGCTCTCGAACACGATCCTCATGCGCAATCGCTTCGACCCCGAGGACACCCTGCGCACGATCCACGAGCACACGCCCGACGTGCTCGCCGTGGTGCCGGTGATGATGCAGCGCATTCTCGCGCTGCCGCCCGAGGTCATCCGCAAGTACGACTGCCGCTCGCTGAAGATCGTCGCGGCGTCGGGCTCGGCGCTGCCGGGCGAGCTGGCGCTGCGCTGGATGGATACGTTCGGCGACAACGTCTACAACTTCTACGGCTCGACCGAGGTCGCGCAGGCGTCGATCGCCATGCCCGACGAGCTGCGGGCCGTGCCCGGCACCGCCGGGCGGCCGCCGCGTGGCACCATCGTGAGGATCATCGACGCCGACGGCAAGGAGGTTCCCGCCGGCGTCACGGGCCGCATCTTCGTCGGCAACGACAACCAGTTCGAGGGCTACACCGGCGGCGGCAACAAGGAGATCATCCAGGGGCTCATGTCGAGCGGCGACGTTGGCCACTTCGACCAGAACGGCCTGCTGTTCGTCGACGGGCGCGACGACGACATGATCATCTCGGGCGGCGAGAACGTCTTCCCGCGCGAGGTCGAGGACCTGCTCGCCGACCACCCGATGGTGCACGAGGCGGCGGTGATCGGCGTCGCGGACACGGAGTTCGGCCAGCGCCTGCAGGCCTTCGTGGTGCTGGTCGAGGCGCGGGCCTGCTCGGCTGACGACCTGAAGAAGCACGTCCGCGACCACCTCGCGCGCTACAAGGTGCCGCGCGACATCGTCTTCCTCGAGGAGCTGCCGCGCAACCCGACCGGCAAGGTGCTGAAGCGCGTGCTGAAGGAGATGGTGATCGAGGTCCGGCAGGAGGGCTGACCTCCGCGCCGGCCTCGCCGCCGATCCGCGCGCCCGGCCCGCAGCCGACCTTCGGCCGACCGTCGACCGGTCGCCCGCGGCTGCGGACCGTTCGCGCCGCGTTGGGGCAGCGAGGGCGGGATCGGGTTGAGGGGCTGGCGCGCCCGTGGGATGTGCGAGGCTGCGGCACAGCGCCGCACCAGGAGATCGACCCATGAGCCGTTCGCGCGTTCCGTTGTCCTCGATCCTCGCCGTGCTGGCCGCGGCGACCGCGCTCTCCGCCTGCAGCGGCGGCGGTGGCGGCGGCGACGACGGTGGTCCGATCGATCCGGGGAATCCGTCCTGCGCCGACGGCGTCGAGTCCTACGACAGCACCTTCGCCGGCATCCAGACGAAGATCTTCGAGCGCCGCGGGTGCACCGAGGACGCCTGCCACGGCAGCGCGAAGTCGGGCGGTCTCGATCTGACGCCGGCCAGCGCCTACGCGAGCATCTACGGCGTGCGCTCGACCTTCAGCTCGCTGGCGCGCATCGAGGCCGGTGACGAGGAGCGGAGCTTCCTCTGGCTCAAGCTCGCCGCGGCGACGCGGCCCGGCCGCTACGAGGTTGCGGGCTCGCCGATGCCGAGCGGCCTGCCGGCGCTGAGCGAGGAGGAGCTCGAGCTGCTGCGCCTGTGGATCTACGCGGGCGCGCCCGAGACCGGCGTCGTCGCCGGCAGCGAGGAGCTGCTGGGCGCGTGCCTGCCCGAGCCCGAGCCGATCGAGATCGAGCCGCTCGAGCCGCCGCCCGCCGGCGCCGGCTTCCAGCTCACCATGCCCGAGTGGGACCTGAAGGCGGAGACCGAGTTCGAGGGCTGCATGGCGACGTACTACGACGTCACCGACCAGGTGCCCGCCGAGTTCCGCGACCCGAGCGGCACGATGTTCCGCTTCGGCGCGACCGAGGTCCGGCAGGACCCGCAGAGCCACCACGTCTTCCTGTACTACCCGCTCGGCAACTTCACCGCGGCGGGCGTGGACGTGTACGCGCCCGAGTTCGGCGAGTGGACCTGCCGCGGCGGTACGTCGATCGGTGCGTCGTGCGACCCCAAGGCACCCGACGCCTGCACCGGCGGCGGCATCTGCGCGAGCGAGCTGCGCAAGGGCCTCGCCTGCGTCGGCTACGGTCCGCGCAGCGCGGGCAACACCGTGCTGATCGGCGGCGCCGGCCAGCCGGTCAGCCGTAGCGACTACCTGCCGGGCGTGTTCGCGCAGCTGCCGATGAAGGGTGTGGTGTACTGGAACAGCCACGCCTTCAACCTGACGAAGACCGACGGCGTGATGCACGTGAAGCAGAACTACGAGTTCACGCGCGATCAGCGCTTCACCGTGACCGGCCTCGCCGACTTCTCGGCGATCTTCCGCCCCAACGCGCCGCCCTACACGCGCGAGACCTACTGCAACGACAACGTGCTGCCGCGCGGCGCACGTCTGTTCAACGTGCAGACGCACACCCACAAGCGCGGCAAGCGCACCTGGGTGACCACCGCCGACGGCACGATGATCTACGAGAACTTCTCGTTCTCCGATCCCGTGCAGGGCGACTTCAACCCGCCGCTCGCCTTCGACTCGCCCGATCCGGCGGAGCGCACGCTGCGCTACTGCGGGACCTACGAGAACGGGCTCACGACCGACGGCGCGCCCGACCCGAGCGCGGTGACGCGTCTCTCTCGCGTGAGCGTGACCGCGGCCGGACAGATCGGCGGCACGTGCCGGCCGGTGGCCTGCACGGCGGGACGCGTCGGTGCGGCGTGCAACGGCGCGAACGACGACGCGGCCTGCGACTCGTCACCCGGCGCCGGCGACGGCGAGTGCGACGCCTGCCCGATCACCGGCGGCGAGAGCACCGAGAACGAGATGTTCAACATGTTCGGGCTCTACTTCATCGAGCCCGCGGTGGCCGCGGCCGACGCCGCAGCTGGCGTGGCGACGGCGGCGCAGCTCGATGCCGCGCTCGACGAGGGCGGGCGCTCGCTCGCGACCCGGCCGATCCTGCCGTCGAGCACGGGCTGTGCGATGGCGCAGTCGGGCACGAGCCAGGCGATGCACGGCGTGGTGCTGGCGACCGACGGGCTGGCGGGGAGCGCGCACTAGCGGACTTGAGGACGATCGCAGGCCGCGGACGCCCGCGCGCGCTCAGCGCGCGGCGTCCGCGTAGCCCGCGTACGACTCCTTCAGCACCGCGTGGTTGAGGAGCATCTCCGCGACCTGCCGCTCTCCGGTCGCGTCGAAGATGCGCGTGCGCGTCCAGTACGACTCCGTGCGCTTGCTCTCCGACAGTGCCACGATCTCGCGCCGCAGCACGTACTCCTCGCCGACGCAGAGCGGGCCGTCGATCAGCCGGATCTCCTGGTCCGCGAACAGTCCCACGACCGGGCCCTTTACCGGGAAGCGTGCCTGGTGGCCGGTGTACTCGGCGAGGACGCTGATCATCTCCATCGGGACGATCGCGCGACCCCACGGCGAGGCCGACGCGTCGTGGTACCAGGGCGACGGCTCGGTGATGACCGCGAGCTTCTGCGTGAGCGAGAACGGGTAGAGCGCACCCATGTTCTGGTCGGGATCCATGCGCACGCGCTCGTCGGCGGCACCGCGCAGCCCCACCTGCAGGTCGGCGAGGATCACGAGCTTCTCCGGCGTGCGCAGCTTCGCGAGCCGCTCGTCGAGCAGCGACGGCGTGTCCTGCGGACCGATGCTGGCGCTCGCCTCCAGCACGGGCGTGCCGTCGGCCTTCTCGGCCCACGCACGCGTGCGCGTCGCGCCGGCGCACGGCAGCTCGACGAAGGCGCGCACCTCCTCTCCCTCGACGACCATGTTCTGGTAGTGCGCCGACAGGCAGCCGTGCTCGAACCAGCCGCGCCCCCAGACCTGCGCGAGCAGCGGCGCGAGCTGGCTGAAGTGCGTCGGTCCCTCGATCGGCCCGGCGCGGAAGCCGAGCTTCTCTGCGATCGCGTCGTCGTGGATCGAGCCGTGCCCGCCGTACTCCTGCTCGGCGAGCATCTGGCGCGGGCGGCGGAGCGGGCCAGAGAGGACGAGGGGGGTGTCGAAGGAGTTCGGCGTCATGCGTGTAGCGTTGCACGATCTCGCGCGGCGGGTGAAGAGGGGCGTTGCCAAGGGAGGTCGTCGACGCCGGACCCGGCCGCACCGGAGTGCCGCCTTCGAAGCTCGTCGTCGAGCTGACGCCGGCGGTCGAGGACCTCGTCGAGGTTCTCACGGGTCTGCGGGGCGCGCACGCGATCGTGCTCGGCGGCTCGCGCGCGAGCGGTACGAACGACGCGTCGTCCGACTGGGACCTCGGCGTCTACTACCGCGGCGACCTCGACCTGCCGCCGCTCGCAGCGCACGGCGTCGTTCACCCGCCGGGATCGTGGGGGCGCCTCATGAACGGTGGCGCGTGGCTGCGCTTGGGCGACGCGAAGGTGGACGTGCTGCTGCGCGATCTGGACACGGTCGAGCGATGGAGCGAGCGCGCCGAGCGCGGCGAGTTCGAGATCGACGCGCTGCTCGGCTACGTCGCGGGCGCGCCGACGTACCTGCTCACGGCGGAGCTCGCCTGGTGCCGCGTGCTGCGGGGGGTGCTGCACGCTCGCCCGTTTCCCGAGCTCCTTGCCGCGGAGGCACCTGCGAGGTGGCGCTTCCGTTGGTCGTTCAGCCTCGACCACGCGCGCATGCACGCACGGCGTGGCGACGTCGTCGCGGCGCTCGGTCAAGCAGCGAAGGCCGCGCTCGAGGAGGCGCACGCGGTGCTCTGCGCGCGCCGCGAGTGGACGTGCAACGAGAAGGGCCTGCTCGAGAAGGCCGGGCTCGCGCGGCTGCGCGAGCTGTGCGCGGCAGTGGCGGCGAGCCCGGTGGATCTGCTGCGCTGGGTGGACGGCGTCGCCGCCGAGCCGGGCGTGGCGGCGAACGAGCCGCGTCCCTGGCGGTGAGGCGATCCCGCCGTTCGAGCGCTGACGAGGAGGTGACATGCGTCTCGGCTCACGCACAACGTCGAAGAGGTGAGCATGTTCGAGAACATCCTGCTGGCCCTATACCGTGCGCGACGATGATCGCGCCCACAGCACCACCCACGCTCTGGATCTTCGCCGGCCTTCCCGGCTCCGGGAAGTCGACCCTCGCTCGCATGCTCGCGACACACGTCGGCGCCGCGTGGCTGCGCATCGACACGATCGAGCAGGGGCTGCGCGACCTGTGCGGCACCGACGTGCAGGGTGAGGGCTACCGCCTCGCGTACCGCATCGCTGCCGACAACCTGCGCGCCGGCACGAGCGTCGTCGCCGACTCGTGCAACCCGATCGAGCTCACGCGGCGCGAGTGGGAGAGCGTCGCGCTCGACGCGGGCGCCGCGTACGTCAACGTCGAGGTCGTGTGCTCGGATCGCGACGAGCACCGGCGGCGCGTCGAGACGCGACCGTGTGCCGTGCCCGGGCTCGTGCTGCCGACGTGGCACGACGTGCTGGCACGCGAGTACCACCCGTGGACGGTCGCGCGCGCGGTGATCGACACCGCGGGGCGGACTCCCGACGAGTCGTTCGCCGAGCTGCTGGCGAGGGAGCTTCTTCCGTCCGGTGCCGGGAGGTAGCGCATGGCCGAGAGCGACGCGGTCGCCGTGGTCCTGCATCGGGCGGTGGTGGCGCAGCGGAGAAGGCCGGCGAGCGAGGGCCCTGGCTCGATGGATCCGACGCCAGAGCACTCGACGCGTGGGAAGCGAATGTTCCTTCGTGCTCTGGACGTCGCCTCACTCCGTCGACTTCGGCGGCCCCGCACCGGCAGTCGAGCGACTGACGACTCCCGCCGCCCGCGCCGCCTGCGCCGCATCCTCCACCGCCGCCAGGATCTCCCGCGCACGATCGAGAAACACGCGCCCCGGCGGCAGCAGCGTCATCCCCCGCGGCGTGCGCGCGAAGAGCGGCGTTCCGATCTCGTCCTCGAGCGCGCGGATCTGACGGCTGACCGCAGGCTGCGCGACGTACAGCCGCTGCGCCGCGCGCCCGACGTGCCCGTCCTCGGCGACGGCGACGAAGTAGTGAAGCTGCGACAGGCTCATGGCTCGACTTTGCCGGCCAGCCGCACCACTTGGCAAGGCAGCGGACGACGACCGCGCTGCCGACAGGGGGCGAGAACGAATCGGCATTGGACGCAGCCCGCCCTTCCCGCGAAGATTCACGGGAAGAATGCCGGTCGAGATCCTGAGCCCCGCCCAGATCGAGCGCATGCGCCGGGCCGGCCGCGCCGCCGCCGAGACGCTGGCCTTCGTCGGTGCGCGCCTGAAGCCGGGCATGTCGACCGCCGACATCGACCGCCTGGTGCGCGAGGACACGGCGCGACGCGGCGGGCGGCCGAGCCAGCTCGGCTACATGGGGTTCCCCGCGGCCGTCTGCACGAGCCGGAACGAAGTCGTCTGTCACGGGATTCCGAGCAAGCGCGAGATCCTCGAGTCCGGAGACATCGTCAACGTCGACGTCACGACCGAGCTCGACGGCTACCACGGCGACACGAGCGCGACGTTCCTCATCGGCGACGTGAGCGACGACGCGCGGCGCATCGTCGACATCGCGCGGCGCTGCCGCGATGCGGGCATCGCCGTCATCCGCGAGGGCGCGCGGCTGGGCGACATCGGTACGGCGATCGAGGATCTCGCGCGCAGCGAGGGAGTGAGCGTCGTCGCGGAGATCGGCGGGCACGGGATCGGCCGCAGCATGCACGCCGATCCGCACGTCGCGCACGTCGGCGGGCGCGGCTTCGGACAGCGCCTGAAGGCCGGCATGGCGATCACGGTCGAGCCGATGGTGAACCTCGGCGGCGCCGCGGTCCGCCAGCGCGCCGACGGCTGGACCATCGTCACCGCCGACGGCAGCCTGTCGGCGCAGTGGGAGCACACCGTCGTCGTCACGCGCGACGGCTTCGAGCTGACGACCGATCTTCGCGGATCGTCGAGCCGCGTGCCCGACGAAGACGGCCAGGCGGCGAGGTGATCCGCATCGGCATCCTCGGCAATTCCGGACCCGGGAAGTCCGCGATGCCCGGGGGCGCCGTGAGCATCCCAGGTCGGCATCCCTCCGCAACGGGGTCGGCGCGGGTGTCGCGCCGTCTGCCGAGCCGAGGCGGCTGCCGCGCGGTCGGCCCGAGCTAACGGGCCGCGGCGCGTAGCTGCCGCTCGAGGTTCGCCATCGCGTGCCGGAGGACGCGCCCCATCACGAGCGGCGCGATCGGTCCCGAGAGCCTCTGCAGCAGCCGCGGCTCGATCGCGAGCGTCGAGGTGACACGCGTCGCGGGGCTCTCCTTAGGGCCGAGCGGCGCGTCCTCGACGTCGAACACCTCGACCTGCGCCGACGCGAGCGGCGTCGACGACTCGATCACTGTGTACGCCCATCGCTGCCCGTCGTCCAAGGCGAGCATCTCCTCGACCCAGCGCGTGCCCGACACGTCGGCCTCGCGGATCGAGCCGACGCCGTGCGGCGGCGGCGACGCGTAGCGCGCGCTGCGCACGCCGGGGAACCAGGCGGGCCAGCCCGGTGGGTCGGCGAGCGCGGCGAACACGGCGGCGCGCGGTGCGCGCACCACTGCGGCGAACACGTGCCGCACCGGCGCGCGCGCGACGAAGCCGAGGTCCTCCCTGCGCATCGCGTGGGCCCTATCGGGGGACGGGGGCGCTCACCGAGGGGCTGCCAGGAGCGGCGTCCGCCGCTGTCGGGGTGCCGCGTTCATCACTGACTTCGCCCGTGCCGCCGGCGCATCTCCGCGCGCGGATCGGAGCGTCACGGCACCGCGCTGCCGTCGAAGTAGCCGAGCGCCCTCTGGTACGCGGCGATGCCCACCACGGATCCGATCACCCGACCGGGGATGTCGTCGGCGCGCGGGTGGATACCGCTCCAGATGCGCGAGATGCCGGCCTGGTCGGCGGCGTCGTAGTACGTCGCCCACTGCAGCGTCGTCGGCTGCGTCGGGCCCTTCTCGGGCGGCAGGTACGTGTCTGCGGGGGCGACGAACTCGCCGAGGCCGCCGGGAAAGAAGGCGTCTCCGGTGAACAGCGTCAGCACCTCGGCCGCGGCGCGGCTGAACGTGCTGTGGCCGGACAGGAAGCCCGCGAAGGGCGGCGTGACGAAGGTGTTCTTCTGGTAGGCGGTCCAGCGCCGCGCGCGGATCCAGCCGATGCCGCCGACCGTGGTTCGCGGGTTCGCGGGCTCGCCCCGCCAGCCCCGCACGGCGATCTCGCCGACGAACGAGGCGAGATGCGCGTGCCGCTCGCCGGGTGCGCTGCTGTCGGCGGTGATCACCTCGATCAGGCCGGGTACGAGCGGCAGCCCGTCCGGGTGGTACGACGGGCCCACCGCGTCCGACGACTGCCCGAGGCCGCCCATCCAGCGGACCATCGAGATCGGCCGCACCGAATCGTACACCCGCTTCTGCTCCCACGCGGCGATCGCGGCGTCGTGCACCGCGCCGTTCAGCGCGAGGTAGAGCTTGACGTCCCACGCGAGGTCGTCGAGCACGGGACCGCCGCCGCCGAGCCGTTTCTCGAACGAGGGATGGTCCGAGACCTCGTTCGCGACCACATTCCAGTGTCCGGGGGGCGTCTCGGAGTCGGGGCCGTCTGCCCAGTACATGCCCAGCGTGCGGTAGAAGTCGTTGCGCTTGACGGGGTTCGGCGGGTACGCGAGCCCGGTCGCCGGATTGATGGCGTGCCCCGTGCCGTCGTTCGCGCCCAGCGAGTTGTTGCCCCGTGTGCCGGGCGAGCCGTCCACGAGCGTGCCGTCGGTCGAGTCGAGCAGGCTCTGCTTCGCGATCACGTCGACCGCCTGGTCCTGGAACTCCGCCGCCTCACCCTCCAGCGTCGGCGGTGCGGGTGGATCGAAGTACGGCACGCCGGGGGCGGGGCGCTCGAGCGCGAACGGCAGCACGGCGCCCCAGTGCGACCCGAGGAACGTCTGCACCCTGCCCGGGATCGGCACGCCGTTCTGCCCGATCTGCACGTCGAGCGCGATCGGCTGCCAGTGGCTCGGTGCGAGCATGAACGTCCCGGCGTCCTTCCACACCAGCGGCTCGTTGAGCGGCACGTAGCTCGGGTCGGCGTAGCCGTTCGCCTCGTTCGAGCCGTCGGCGAGGCCGTGGGCGATGAGCCCGGCGGCGATGCGGTTGCCGACCGCGGCCGGAGCGTCGCCGTCGGTAGCGGTGAACGCCTGGTCGAGTCCGAGCGCGTAGAAGAGATCGCCGAATCGCGCGAGCGAGGTGGCGGCGCCGCGTGACGCGGCGAAGCGGTGCCGCAGCAGACGGAACGCCGCGAAGCTGATCGCGACCTCGCGCGCTGCCGCGACGTCGCCCGCCGCCTCGCGCGCGCCGTACAGGTAGAGATCGGCCGTTCCGTCGTACGCGGCCCACGCGTCCCACATCGCGACCGAGAGGTGGAACAGGTTGCGCGCGTGCACCACCGGCCGCGGTGTGTCGACGCGGATCGCAGCCAGCAGCTCCTCGTCCCAGAGGCGCGCGACCGAGTGGTCGCGCGCCGGACGATCGCCGCAGTACGCGGTCGCGACACCGCTCTCGAACTCGTGGCACGCGGCGTTGGTACGGTCGGCGGCGTTCAGCCCCGTGCAGACGTCGCAGTGGACTCTCGGCTCGACGCACGTGCCGAGCGCGCCTGCCGGACCCGAGGCGCACTCGCCCGGGAATGCGGCCGCGACCGGCTCACCGTCGCAGGCGCGCGCCGCGTCGGCGTTCACGTCGGCGGCGATGCGTGCGACGCGCCCGCGCGGGTCCTCGCCGACGCACGCGGCGAGCTGCTGCGCGCTCTCCGCACCGCCGGCGAGCGCCTCCTCCGTGCAGCGGTTGAACTCGCGCAGCTTCGCCACGGCGATGCGGCCCATGCCGCGGACGACCGTCACCTGGCACGACGCGCGGCGCGGCTGGTCCGCGCTCGCGCCGAGCACGCCCGCGGCGTCCGGGCCGAAGACGGTGCGCACCTGGCGCAACCCGTCGAGGATGTGATTGACGCCGTCCGCGTCGCGCGGTCCGATCGGCGGCGTGCCATCGCACCAGCGTGCCTCGGCGACCGCGGTGGTGATGCGGGCTTGCACGATGCGGCCGTGCGCGTCGGCGAGCGTGCACTGCTCGATCGTCTGCCCCGCGGCGAGGCGTCCGCGTACCGCGAGCCGCGCGCAACGGAGCAGCTCGCGCGTCGTCGCCTTGGCGACGTTCGCGCCGACGCGGTTCAGCTCGACGATGCAGCGCCGCTGCGCGGGCGTCGGCGCAGCGGCGCCCGCGGGCCGAGCCGCCGCGAGCGTCCCGCAGCCGAGAAGCAGGGCGAGGATCGTGCGGTGGATCATGCTCGTGTCAGCGGTAGGAGACCGTCGATAGCGAACCGCTCAGGCGGCAATGGTCGCGCTCGAGGTCTGGTTGAAGGGCGTCGACGTCGTACTGCCGCCCGTGCCGATGCCGCCCGGATCGACGAGGCTCAGCGTGCCGGAGCTGAGCGCCACGTTCGAGCTGCCGGTCAAGGCGCCGATGTCGGACGAGCCGCTGCAGCCCGCGGCGTCGTTGAGGCGGTTCATGTCGCCCTGGCGCTGCGTCGCGATGTCGAGGCGGTAGCCGCCGGCCGCCGTCGCGTTGAACGACATGTTGTGCTGCGCGTTGCCGCTGGTGTCGCGCGTGCTGCCGATGCCGACGTCGGCGTTGACGTTCCACGCGTAGCGGCTCTGGAAGGTCGTCCCGTTGTTGGTCGGGATGCTCGTCGAGCTGCCGCAGAAGCCGTCCGAGTTGTTCGCGCCCGAGCAGGTCGATCCGGCGTTGCTCGACGCCGCGCTCGACAGCTGCGCGCTCGCGGCCGACGGCGACAGCGCGAGTCCGAGGACCGCGACCCAGAGCAATGCACGGATGCGAGACGGGCATGGACGGCGACGGGCGGTGCAGGTACGCATGGCAGCCTCCTGGTTCGGCTCTTCGGTGACGCGCAGACGACGGACGACGAGCTGCTGGATCGCACGTCGGGAGCCAGACGGCGGTTCTAGCGACTCCGGTCGAATCCGGTCAACGAACTACCTGTCCGACGCGCGCTCCGGGCGTCCTCGAGGCCCCGGGGGCTGCCCCGATCGTGCAGACCCGCCCGATTCTGACCCGGCGGCCCGGACGGGCCGTTCAGCGCAGCGCGCGCGTCGCCCAGCCCGCGACTGCCCCGCCCAGGATCAGCCAGGTCGTGTTCGGCTTCCAGCGCAGCAGGATCACCAGGCTCGCGAGCGCGAGCAGCGACGTCGGGATGTCGACGACCGATGCGCTGACCAGCTGCAGCACGACGACCGCCATCAGCGCGAGCGAGGCCACGTTGACGCCGTCGAGAACCGCGCCCGCGATCCACGACCGGCGGAGCCGCGGCACGAGCGGCGCGCTCGCCGCGACGAACACGAACGCCGGCAGGAAGATCCCGAGCGTCGCGGCCGCTGCCCCGGCGTTGCCGGCGAGCAGGTAGCCGACGAAGGTCGCGGTGGTGAACACCGGCCCCGGCGTGAGCTGCCCGATGGCGATCGCGTCCACGAGCTGTCCGGGCGTGAGCCATCCCAGGCGCTCGACGAGCTCGGCGCGCAGGAAGGCGAGCAGCACGTAGCCCGACCCGAACAGCACCGAGCCGATCTTGGCGAAGGTCCAGAACAGCGCGGTGGGGCCGACCGCTGCGGACGCGGCGGCAGGTGCCGCACCGATCGCGAGCGTCGCCGAAGGCGCGGTCGACGCGAGCGTCGCGAGCGGCACGAGGGCGAGTCCGCCGCCGGTC
>VGTK01000059.1 GCA_016874715.1 Deltaproteobacteria bacterium
CGGGCGCGAGCCCCGCGTCGCCCTGCTCCGGCGCGGCCGCTGCGCCGCCGCGGAGCCGCCCGAGGAATCGCTTCAGCGGCTCGATACCCTCGCGCAGCGGCGCCGTGATGCGCCAGGAGCGCGAGCGTAGCACCTGGCCGAGCAGGCTCGCGGCGCGCAGCGCCTCGCGCTGCTGCTCGGCGGCGATGCGCTCGTGGCGCGCAGCGGCCTCCTGCGCGCGGCCAAGGGCGTCCTCGAGCTCGCCGACGCGGCGGCTCAGCGCCTCGTACGCGCGCGCGTCGCGCGCGTGGCGCTCGCGCAGCTCGGCCAGCTCCGCCTCGAGTGCCGCGACGTTGCGCTCAGCCACCGTTGTTCCCGTCCGCTCCGACACCCGGGTTGACCTCGAACACGAAGACACCGCCGTCCGCATAGCGCAGGACGAGATTCTCGGACCGCGCCAGCCGGCCCGCCTCCGCGGGGTCAGCCAGCGCGCCCAGGTACGCGTAGCGCACTCCCCGCTTCCAGAGCCAGACCCACTCGTCGTCGTCCCCGGAGGACGCGCGCTGCACGCGCCGCGACATCTCGGCGGCCCAGTTCGCGAAGTTCGGTTGCAGGTTGGCGATCATGGGCCCGACCGTGACGCGTCGCCCGATCACGTAGGGGATCCACGTGCCGGCGTCGATGCCGTGCGGCGCGTTCGGCAGCCAGAAGGTCGAGCGCACGGCCACCGTCGCGTTCGCCGGTGCGTTCTCGTCGAGCCAGCGCATCGCGCTCCGGTCCGCGGCGGTGACGAAGAAGCGCGACGGCTCGATCTGCGCGACGCGCTCCCGCGCGCCGGCGGCGCCGAGGGCGAGGAAGGCCAGCAGCACGACGGTCTGCGCGCCCGGTCCCGCGCGCAGCCACGCGAGCGCCTCCGCGACGCCGCACGCGACGATCACCGACGCCGGCAGGTAGAGCAGGATCAGCACCGCACCGAGGTTGGTCACGTTGAGGATCGGAACCTGCAGCCGGTGCGCCTCGGCGAGCGCCAGCAGGAGGAGGCTCCACACGGCCATCATGCTGGCGAGCCGGTTGCGGCGCAGGACGGCGAGCAGCGTCGCGGCGAGCACGGCGGCGAGCGGCAGCGCGTCGGCGAACAGGTAGGCGACGGCCTCGCGCGAGAACGAGAAGTACTCGGGATCGCCGAGCAGACGGTCGTGCACGCCCGCGCGGAGGCCGCCCTGGAACAGCACCGCGGCCCAGTGGCCACTCGCATACTCCGCGACCGCGCGCAGGAGGCGCGGACCGCTCAGCACGAGCACCGCCACGAGCAGCGCCGACGCCGCGACGAGCGTCGCGCGCCGCGCCTGCGCATCGTGGCGCACGCGCCGGAGGGCGACGGCGAGCGTCAGCCCGAGCAGCAACGCGAGAAAGACCGCGACGCGCAGGTGCAGCAGGAAGACGCCCGCGACCAGCAGCGCGGCCCACGCGGCGAACGACGCGCGCGCACCGGCGTCCGGCTCCGCCGCTGTTCGCGCGGCCGGGCCTCGCGAAGAAGCCGAAGAACACGTCGGTTGCAGCGCGCGCAGCGCTTCCGCGACCGCGAGCCACGCGGCCAGCAGGATCGTCTGCGCCGCGAGCTGCGTGAAGCGTCCCCAGTTCACGTAGAATGCAGGCTGGTGGCTGACGAGCCCCACGACGATCGCGCCGAGCACCGCCGGTAGCCGGCCGACGTGCCGGTCGAGGACCAGGTACACACCGAGTCCGCAGAGCCCGCTCAGCACCTGCGCCACCCAGGTCACCGCGACGTGCGCCGGCATGCCGGTGAGCATCTGCACGGCGCCGCTGAGCGCGTAGAAGCCGACGTGGTAGCGCGCGAGCGGGACCGGGAAGTACGGGTCCATCGTCGTCGGCAGACGCCCGGCCCGCGCCGTCAGCTCGGTCAGCACGACGTGGTGCAGCGAGTCCGACCACGCCGGGAACGGGTGCGCGTGCGCGACGGCCACCCGCGTCGCGAGGGTCGCCACGATCACCAGCAGCGCGATCTGCTCGAGGCGCTCCAGGCGCAGCGGCGCCAGCGGTGCGCGGCGGAGCCCCCCCGCCGCGACCAGAGCAGCGACGCCGAGGACGAGGAGCAGCGCCTCGCGTCCGAGCGCGGGCGCGCCCGGCACGGCGCCTGCGACGGCGAACAGCACCGGCCAGAACGCGACGCCGAGCGACAGCGCGAGCGCCCACGCCTGCAGCGCCGGCAGGCGCCGCCACGCCGGCGCCGCGACGAGCAGCGCCCAGCCCGGAATCGCCAGCACGCCGAGGGTCGTGGCGAGCAGGCGCAGCTCGTCCGCAACCGGCAGGACGTCCGCCGTCACGCCACCTCCCCGTGCACGGAGCCGTCCTCGCCCGCGCAGCAGGCGATCGTCAAGCGCCGCGCGCCAGGGCTCGAGAAAAGGCGCGCTGCGCGCGGTCGAGCCGCACGAACGCGTGATCGGTGAGGATCCTCTCGAACTGCCGCGCCGACGCGTCCCAGCCGCCGCGCTGCATCTCGGCCGCTCCGGCCCGCGCGAGACGGAGCCGCTCCGCGTCGTCGTCCACCAATCCGCGCAGCGCCTCCGCCACGCCGTCGGGGTCGGGGCGCGCGAGGCGACAGGTCTCGCCGTCGGCGATCATCTCGCGCACTCCCGGCACGTCCGCGTCGACGACGGCGCAGCCGCAGGCCATGCCCTGGAACGGCACCCAAGAGATGTTCGCCGACATCGAGAAGCACAGCAGCACGTGCGACGCGTTCATCTCGCGCGCCAGCTCGGCGTGGCTCAGCACGCCCAGGTTCTCGATCGCGAAGTCGACCTCGCCGAGCTCTTCATCGGTCGCGCCGAAGAAGGCGATGCGCACCTCGGGACGCTCGCGCGTGAGCTGCCGGAGCGCCGCGAGCCCGAGACCGTAGGCACGCCGCGGCAGCGACGGTCGCGCGAAGAACAGGATGCGCGTCGGTCCAGTACGCGCCTCGGGCGGTGTCGTCACGTGAAAGACCTCGCCGTCGACGGCGAAGTCGATCGAGGCCGTCGGGCGGTTGGCATAGCCCTCCATCCGGCGCGCGAGCGAGCGGCCGATGGTGACGATCTGCAGCGGCAGGTCGTAGGTCGCGGCAGCCTTGCCGTAGAGCGGGTCGTCCTCGGAATAGAAGTCGGGCTCGAAGTCCTGCACGAAGTAGAACTTGAAGAGCGAGCCGGGGAGCAGCGCCACGGTGTAGGCGGTCGGCCAGTTGGTGGCGATCGAGACGTCGGCCGGCAGGATGTGGTCGTGCCCGATCTCGACCTCGACGTGCAGCGGCCCGAAGTTCTCCGCGACGAACGCGAGGATCTCCTCGCGCGATCTTCCCTCGAGGTGCGCGATCGCCTCGACGTGGACGCGAACCCTGTGTCCGGCGCGTCCGAGCGCGTTCGCGAGACGGAAGATCGTCCAGTAGCCGCCGCCGGTGCCCGCGATGGGCGCGCGCACCACCCAGTTGATCGTCAGCGGACGGTCGGTCTCGCCGCGGCTGCGCAGCGCCTTCAGCTTCGCGAACAGGTCGCCCGCGACGCTCGCGGTCGTGTGGTGCGCGAGCGCGTCCTCGAGCGCGCGCTGGCCGATGCCCTCGCGCAGGCTCGGCGACTCGACGAGCTGGCGCAGGGCGTCGCGCCACGCCTCCTTGCTGTCGGCGAGGCAGCCGTTGCGCTCGCTCTCGATCACGCGCTGGAAGTCGGCGAGCGGCGTCGCGATCGTCGGCACGCCCACCAGCGCGGCTTCCAGGTGCTTGATGGAGCTCTTGCACTCGGTGAACGGGTTGCGGCGCTCGAGCGGGGCGAGGTTCACGTCCACCTCGGACATCACCTCGAACAGGCGCTGCCAGGGCATGAGCGGGACGTGGCTGTGGCGCGCACCGAACCGGCCGAACGTCTCGCGCACGTCGATGTGCCCGACGGTGAGCAGCCGGACCGACGGGTAGCGGTCCATCACCCACGCGAGCGACGACTCGGCTTCCGCGAAGTCGCGCTTGTGGGTCGGCGTGCCGCTCAGATACGCGAACGTCACGTCCCGAGCGGCTCGGCCGGTCGCGGCGCGGACCTCGCGCAGGCGGCGCGCTCGCGCGGCGAGCCTCGTCATCTCCCGGCTCGCGACGTTCGGCTGCACGAACACCCGCTGCAGCAGCGCACCGATGCGGTGCGCCAGCGGCTCGGTCGAGACGATGGCGCCGTCGCAGCGCAGGATCGTCGCGCGGTAGCGCTCGAGGCCCGCGCGGTAGAGCTCGCGCTCCTCGGTGCGCATCGCCTCGAGCGCAGCGACGTGCGGTATCGACGCGACGTCGAACACCCAATCGTCGGTGTCGAAGATCACCGTGCGGGCGGCGCGGCGCGCCTCGCAAATGAAGAAGTCGACGTCCGGTCCGAACGGTACGCGGTGCAGCACGAAGTACGCGTACGAGCGGACCGCCCAGGAGAGGTCGACCTCGCCGTAGATCGCGACGTCGGCGGCCACGCCGAGGTACCCGAGCTGCTCCGCCTGGTGGTCGCAGCGATAGCGCTTGGCGTCGCCCGGACAGCCGCTGAGGAACAGCACCGCCTTGTGCGTCTCGCCCGCGGGCCCGGTCGGCGGACGCCGGCGCGGCTCGCGACCGGTCATGCGCCGCGACACGTCGGACAGCGTGCGCGCGGAGTCGATCAGCGAGCGCAGCGGCGCGGTGAGCTTCCACGACTTCGAGCGCAGGATCGCGTCCATCGTCGACTGCACGTCGTCGAGCTGCCGGTGCTGCTGGTGGATGAACGACTCGTGGCCGTCGAGCGTCTCCTGCGCGAGGCAGAGCCGCTCCTCGAGCTCGGCGCAGCGCGCCAGCGCCTCCTCGAGCGTCGGCTGCGCCTCGCCCTTCGCCGTGCGCGGCGAGCCGCCGACGGCGGCGTCGCCGGGCAGGACGGCGTTGCGGGCGGCGGCGGCGAGCGCAGCCTCGATGCGTGCGTTCTTGACGGCCATCCCCTCTGCGACCGCGGTGAAGGCCCTGCCGACCAGGCCGGGCGACGGGAAGAAGGCCGTCGGCGCGGCACCGTCGCCCCGGCTCCCCGCCGCGCGGTCGGCACCCGCGTTCTCGAGCACGAGAGCGTCGAGCGCCGCACGCGCCATCGGTTCGAGCGGCGCGACCGGCACGATGTGGATCTGCCGGTAGGGGACGGCCCCCGCGTCGCCATAGGCGTCGAGGTGGCGGTTGTAGTCCTCGAAGAAATCGCCGACCTGCGCGTCGAGGTCGAACATGTTGAGGAAGATCAGCAGCTGGAACAGCAGCCAGTTGTGGAGGTTGTTGCTGCCGAGACGGTGGAAGGTCCCTTGTCCGGCGCGAGCGAGCTCGCCCTCGAGCCAGTCCACCGGCGGTAGCCCGTAGCGCATGTGCTCGTCGAGCCAGTGGTGCGAGATGCCGTTGGTGCAGTAGCGGTGGAACTCGCGCAGCGCCTGCTCCGCGAGCTCGACGTCCTCGGAGCGGTACGGCCCCGCGGTGATCACCAGCCGACGCGCGACGCGGAACAGCTCCGCGAGCACCGCCCCGCGATCGCCCTCGGGCACGTGCTCGAGCACGTCGGAGCAGCACACGACGTCGAACGCGCCGTCGGGGAACGGCAGCCGGCGTGCGTCGCCGACGACGTCCACGTCGGCGCCCGCGCGCAGGTCGACGACGCGGACGCGGCCGAGGAACTCGCCGAGCATGCCGCCGCAGCCACCCACGTCCAGCGAGCTGAAGGCGGCGTCCGGGCCGAACACGGCGCCGCACGCGCGCGCGATCCACCAGTTGCGGCTGTAAGTGTCCGGCGCGATGCGCAGCGGTGGCGCGGACGTCGCCCCCGCCGGGCCCGCCGCAAGCGGCCTGCCGGTGCTCGGGTGATCGGCGTGGGACGTTCCTGGCATGCGCTCAACCGTTGCGGCGCGGCATCACTTCGCCGGCATGCGGCCGATGCGCGCGATCGCCTCCTCGACGTTCGCCCGCGAGTTGAACGCGCTCAGGCGGAAGTAGCCTTCGCCCGACGGTCCGAAGCCCGAGCCCGGCGTGCCGACGACGTTCGCCGTCCCGAGCAGCCGGTCGAAGAACTCCCACGACGAGGCTCCCGCCGGCGTGCGCAGCCAGATGTACGGCGCGTTCACGCCGCCGTACACCGTGTAGCCCGCGCGCTGCAGCCCCTCGCGGATGAGACGCGCGTTCTCCATGTAGAAGGCGATGATGTCGCGCGTCTGGCGGTGCCCTTCGGACGAGTACGTCGCCGCGGCGGCGCGCTGGATCGGGTACGAGACGCCGTTGAACTTCGTCGTGTGGCGGCGGTTCCAGAGGCCGTTCAGCGCGATGCGCTCGCCGTTGCCGGCCGCGGCCGTGACCTCCTTGGGCACGACGGTGAACGCGCAGCGCGTGCCGGTGAAGCCGGCCGTCTTCGAGAAGCTCCGGAACTCGATCGCGACCTCGCGCGCGCCGTCGACCTCGTAGATCGAGTGCGGGATCTTCGGGTCGGAGATGAACGCCTCGTAGGCCGCGTCGAAGAGGATGACCGCACCGGTCTTCTTCGCGTGCTGCACCCAGGTCGCGAGCTGCTCCTTCGTCGCGGCGGCCCCGGTCGGGTTGTTCGGCGAGCACAGGTAGATCAGGTCGACGTGCTCCTTCGGCAGCGCGGGCGTGAAGTCGTTCTCGGCCGTCGTCGGCATGTAGACGATGCCCGCGTAGCGGCCGTCGTCGCCGGCGGCGCCGGTACGACCCGCCATGACGTTGGTGTCGAGGTAGACCGGGTAGACCGGGTCGGTGAGCGCGACCACGCTGTCGGTCGCGAAGATCTCCTGGATGTTGCCGCTGTCGCACTTCGAGCCGTCCGAGACGAAGATCTCGTCGCGGCCGATGGTCACGCCGCGCGACGCGTAGTCGTGCTCGCGGATCGCGTCGATCAGGAAGTCGTAGCCCTGCTCGGGGCCGTAGCCGCGGAAGCCCGCGTCGCTGCCCATCTCGTCCACCGCGGCGCGCATCGCCTCGACCACCGCCGGCACCAGCGGGCGCGTGACGTCGCCGATTCCGAGCTTGATGACCTTCGCGTCGGGATTCGCCTTCTGGAACGCGGCGACACGGCGTCCGATCTCGGGGAAGAGGTAGCCGGCCTTGAGCTTCGCGTAGTTCTCGTTGATCCGTGCCATCCCGCGGTCCTATCGTTTGTCGCGGCCGCGCGCTACGGGCCGGAGAACGCGCTCCCCCGTTCCGTCCGCGTCGTCGGCGAAGCCGAGGCGGACGTCAGAAGACGTCGAGGTCCACCCCGGTCGCGCGCGCGATCGCGACGAAATCACGGTCGCGCGTCAGGAGGCGCGAGCCGGAAGCAACTGCCGTGACGGCGATCGCGAGGTCCACGAGATGCGCCTGAAGGCCCTGCCGCGCCAGGGTGAATCGGCTCTCGGCCACCCGTTCCCACAGGTCGAGCGGAGCCCCGACCTGCGGCAGCGCCGCGAACAGCGCGCGCAGCTCGTCGAACTCCATGCGCGTGCGGGAGCCGGAGGTCACCTCGGCGGTGATCACGCCCGCGGTCGCGGCGAGGTCGTCCGCAAGCAGGCCGTCGACGCGCCGGACTGCGTCGGGACGGCCGCGAAGGAAGTCGATCCACGCCGAGCTGTCGACGAGGACGCGGCTCACCGCTTCCGCCCGCGGGAACGCTCGAGGTCGACGTCGAGATCGACCTTGCCCGCGAGGGAACGGAGACGCTCCCGGTGCGCCTTCCGGACGAGCTCCTCGAGACCGGCGGTCAGCGTCTCCTGCTTGGTCCGGAAGTGCCAGAGGCGGCGCGCCTCCTCCAGCAGGTTCTCGTTCAGGTCGACGGTGGTCCTCATCCCCGATGCATACGATTCATGAAAATCATATGCAATGTATGATCTTACAAGATCACTCGCTTCCTGCCGGCGCCACGGGCGGCAGCGGGTCCCGCATCGTCACGAGCTCCTCGGCGGCGGTCGGGTGGATGCCGATGGTGGCGTCGAACTGCGCCTTGGTCGCCTTGCACTTCACCGCGACCGCGAAGCCCTGCACGATCTCACCGGCGTCGGGGCCGACCATGTGCAGCCCGACGACCCGGTCGGACGCCTTGTCCACGATGAGCTTCATCATCGTGGTCTCGCCGCTGCCCGTGAGGGTGTGGCGGAGCGGCCGGAAGCGCGTGCGGAAGAGCACCACGTCGCCGTACTTCTCGCGCGCCTCGTCCTCGGTGAGGCCGACCGAGCCGACGTTCGGGTGGCTGAACACCGCCGACGGCACGTCGGTGTGGTCGGGCTTCACCGGCCTGCCGCCGAAGAGCGTGGTCGCGACCGCGGCGCCCTCGTGGATCGCGACCGGCGTCAGGTTGATGCGGTCGGTCACGTCGCCCACCGCGTAGATGCTCGGCACCGACGAGCACGAGTACGCGTCGACCAGCACGGCTCCCGCCGCGTTCCGCTTGACGCCTGCGCTCTCGAGGCCGAGTCCCTGCGTGTTCGGCCGGCGGCCGGTCGCGGCGAGCACCTGGTCGACCTCGACCACGCTGCCGTCGTCGAGCGTCGCGGCGACACCCGCGGCACGCTTCTCGATCTTCGCGAGATCCACGCCGAAGCGCAGATCGACGTCCTGCTTCCGCATCTCCTCGGCCAGCACGCTGCGCACGTCGCGGTCGAAGCCGCGCAGGAAGAGCTCGCCGCGATAGATCTGCGTCACGTGCGAGCCCATGCCGTGCAGGATGCCGGCGAACTCGACCGCGATGTAGCCCCCGCCGACGATCAGGATGCGCTCCGGACGCGCCGGTAGCGCGAAGATCTCGTTGGACGTGATGGCCAGCTCTGAGCCGGGCCGCTCGGGCACGTACGGCAGGCCGCCGGTCGCGACCAGCAGGTAGCGGGCGGTGACGCGCCGGCCGCCGATCTCGACCGTGTTCGGGTCGAGCACGCGCGCGGTGCCGTCGAGGATCTCGACGCCGTTCTTCTCGAGGATGCCCCGGTAGACGCCGTTCAAGCGCGCGATCTCGCGGTCCTTGTTCGCGATCAGCCGCGCCCAGTCGAAGCTGCGCGGACCGAGGTTCCAGCCGTAGGCTTCCGCGTCGGCGAAGTCGGTGCCGTAGTGGGACGCATAGACGAGCAGCTTCTTCGGGATGCAGCCGACGTTCACGCACGTGCCGCCGAGGCGCTTGTCCTCGGCCA
The DNA here is from genome assembly GCA_016874715.1 of Deltaproteobacteria bacterium. Taxonomy (GTDB): domain Bacteria; phylum Desulfobacterota; class Binatia; order UBA12015; family UBA12015; genus VGTK01. Next base: position 9,151 of record VGTK01000059.1, read on the forward strand.
CCGCGACGCGCGCCCCGAACGCAGCCGCCATGCGGCTCGCTCGCACGCCGCCCGACCCGGCCCCGATCGTGAACAGGTCGTAGTCGAACTCCGCCATGGCGATTCCTCGCTTCCTTTCGAAAGGTCGCTGCGTTAAGTTGACCGGCCTTCGATCCGATCTCTTGTGTCGGACGCGACGCCCCCGGCCCCTTCCGCCTCGAGAGGACCCACGATGGACCAGGAACAGATCCGCCAGAAGATCGCGAGCTTCCCGCGCTGGCACTACCAGTTCGATCTGGCGGGCAACCTGACCCCGATCTATCGCGAGAAGTGGATCATCAGGCACCGCGAGCGCAAACGCTACTTCTTCGAGCCGGTGGTCGACCTGCTCGGCGGCTCGCTGAAGGGCAAGCGCGTCCTCGACCTCGGCTGCAACGCGGGCTTCTGGTCGCTCAACGCGGCCGAGGCCGGCGCCGACTTCGTGCTCGGCGTCGACGGGCGCCAGATGCACGTCGACCAGGCGAACTTCGTGTTCGAGGTGAAGGGGATCGACCCGAGCCGCTACCAGTTCGACGTCGGCAACATCTACGAGTACGACTTCGCGGCCAAGGGCCCGTTCGACATCGTCTTCTGCTTCGGGCTCATGTACCACATCGCGAAGCCGTTCGGCCTGATCGAGATGATCTCCGCGATCAACGCGGACATCCTGGTCATCGACACGGGCATCATCCGCATGCCCGGCTCGTTCGTGCGCTACCGCTACGAGAGCACCAGCGATCCGCGCGCGACGATGGAGTACGACCTCGTCAGCTCGCCCTCGAAAGAGGCGATCCGCGACATGGTGCGCCCGTTCGGCTACAAGGCCGTCACGCTGCGCCCGCAGTTTCGCGACTACGTCGGCTCGCGCCGCTACGAGCTCGGGCTGCGCCGCGCGTTCCTGTGCGCGAAGAAGTCCGATCTCGCGAATCTGAAGGCGCCGGTCGAGGGCTGGGAAGAGCCGATGCGCTGGTACCACTGGCCGGCGTGGACCGGCTATCGCCTGGTCCAGGCGGCGCGCCGCGCGAGCCTGCCCGGCTTCCGCACGCCGACCTGAGCGTCCGGCGCGCGGCGCGGGGGCGCCAGCCGCGCACCCTTCCGTGCCCCGCCGGGAAGCTGCTAGGCAGGGCCGATGGACGTCGTCTCCCGGGTCGCGACGCTGGTCGAGGACCTCATCGAGCTGCCGAAGTTCCTCGAGATCAAGCGCGCCCTCGACGGCGCCGGCACGGGCGCGTTCCGGACGATGGGCTACGTCTGCCGCGACCAGGCCGAGAAGATCCCCGACCGGCCCGCGCTGCGCTTCGAGCAGGACACCGTCACGTTCGGCGAGTTCAACGCGGGCGTCAACCGCTACGCGAACCTCTTGAAGCGCCGCGGCGTCGGCAAGGGCGACGTCGTCAACGTCATGATGGAGAACTCGCCCGCGATGCTCATGGCGCAAGGCGCGTGCGCGAAGCTGGGCGCGATCGGTGCGCTGATCAACACGCACCTCGAGGGCGCGGCGCTCGCCCACGTGCACCACACGTCGAAGGCGAAGGTCGCGGTCGTGGATCGTCCGTGCGCGCGCGCGATGCTACCGCTCCTCGGGCGCCTGCCTCACCTCGCGGTGCTGGCCGACGTCCCGGAGCTCGTCGCCGAGGGCTCGCGCTTCGTGCCGCTAAACGACGAGCTCGAGGCGTCCCCGGACGCCGAGCCCGACATGCCCGAGGTGAAGATCTCCGACGTCTTTCTCTACGTCTACACCTCCGGCACCACCGGCTTCCCGAAGCCCGCGATCGTGCGCCACGCACGCTTCACCGCCGGCGGGCACTCGCTCGCGATCCTGCTCGGCGAGACGCCGGACGACTGCGTCTACGCGCCGACGCCGCTCTATCACGGCTACGCGAATTTCGTCGGCTTCTCGCCCGCGTTCCACAAGGGCGCGTGCTTCGCGTCGCGGCGGAAGTTCAGTGCGAGCGAGTTCCTGCCCGACGTCAAGCGCCACGGCGCGACGATCTTCTGCTACGTCGGCGAGCTCTGCCGCTACCTCATGCGGACGCCGCCGTCGCCCGGCGATCGGGACCACGAGATCCGCATCGCGACCGGGCCGGGCCTGCGACCCGACATCTGGCGCGCGTTCCGTGACCGCTTCGGGATCGAGACCATCATCGACTCCTACGGTCAGACCGAGGGCAACATCAGCCTGCAGAACCGCCGCGGACGGGTCGGCTCGTGCGGGCGCTGCGCGCCGTTCCAGCACGAGCAGCTGAAGCTCGCGCAGTACGACCTCGGACGGGGCGAGCTGGTGCGCGGCCCCGACGGGTTCCTGATCGAGTGCGGCGTCGGCGAGCCGGGCGAGCTGCTCGGACGGATCACGAAGAACAGCCCGATGGCCTTCGACGGCTACGCCGACCCGAAGGACAACGAGCGCAAGCTGGTGCGCGACTGCTTCGAGAAGGGCGACCTGTACCTCCGCACCGGCGATCTCCTGAAGCGCGACTACGCGTCGTACTACTACTTCGTCGACCGCATCGGCGACACGTTCCGCTGGAAGGGCGAGAACGTCGCGACGATCGAGGTCGAGCACCTGCTGAATCAGGCTCCCGGCGTGCACGAGACCGCCGTCTACGGCGTCACCGTTCCCGGCACCGAAGGGCGCGCCGGCATGGCGCTGGTCGTGCCGAAGGACGGCGTCGAGCTCGACCCGCGCGCGCTCTACGAGCACGCGACGCGCGTCCTGCCGTCCTACGCGCGGCCGCTCTTCGTGCGCGTCGCCCCGCAGGTCGACGTCACCGGCAACTTCAAGAACCGGAAGACCCGCCTGCAGGACGAGGGCTTCGACCCCGCGCGCGTCGGCGACGCCGCTCTCTGGTTCCGCGACGACGTGCGCGGCTCGTACGTCCGGCTCGACGTCGCACTGCACGACGACGTGGTCGCGGGGCGGGTGAGGGTCTGATGCTGACGGTACTCGCGAGCGTCGACGGAGTCGTCCGGAAGGAGAGTTCGATCGATCCGGCCTGGCTCGCGCCGGACAGCCCGGTGACGTTCTGGGCCGACCTCTCGAAGCCGACCTCCGAGGAAGCGCGGCTGCTGCGCTCGCTGTTTCACTTCCACGAGCTCGCCGTCGAGGACGCTCTGTCGCAGTCGCACCATCCCAAGGTCGAGAGCTACGGCGCGTTCCTCTACGTGATCCTGCACGGCATCGCCTTCGAGGCCGCGAAGCACCGCTTCGCGACGCGCGATACCGACTTCTTCGTCGGGCCGCACTACCTCGTGACGGTGCACGACGGCACCTCGCGCTCGATCGCCACGATGCGCGACATCTGCGCGCGCAACGAGCACGTGCTCGAGGACGGACCGGCGGGGCTCCTGCACCGGATCGTCGACACCATGGTCGACAACTACCTGCCCGAGATCGAGAAGCTCGCCGACCGGCTCGAGCACATCGAGCATCGCGTGTTCGACGACCCGCGCGACAACCTGGTGAGGCCGATCCTGAGCCTGAAGCGCGACGTGGCGTCGATGCGCCGGGTGCTGCTGCCGCAGCGCGACGTCATCGGACGGCTCGCGCGGCGCGAGTTTTCGGTGATCACCGAGCAGCTCTCGTACCGCTTCCGCGACGTCTACGACCAGATGGTGCGCCTCACCGACGAGTCGATGCTCTTCCACGACCGCCTGAGCAGCCTGCTCGACGCGCACGTGACGAGCATCTCGACGCGCCTCAACCAGGTGATGAAGGTCCTCACGGTGATCGCGACGATCTTCATGCCACTCACCGTGCTGACCGGCATGTGGGGCATGAACGTCCCCCTGCCGGCCTTTCCCGGCGGCGACGAGATGCAGTTCTGGTGGATCGTCGCGCTGATGGCCGTCACCACCGGGAGCATGCTGTGGCTCTTCCGGTTGCGGCGCTGGATGTAGCGCCGGCTGCCGCCCGCTCGCCATGCCGCCGTACGGCGGGCCGCCCGGCTGCGGTTCGCCACCCGTCAGTTTCTCGACGGAGTGACGGGACAGGGAACGGCCGCTGGCACGCCGTGGCGAGCGGTTTCGGGCCGCGTCGCGTTCCGAGCGACCGGGCACGAAGCGTGCATTCCCCCGGACGCGGGGCCGCCGATCGGCCCCAAACGATCGCATGAACAGCCTCCGCCCATCGCTCCTCGCCGCCGCGGCGGTCTCCGGCCTGCTCGCGGCCCCCCCCTCACACGCCTTCGAGCCGGCGATCGTCGGACCGGGGCGGCCACCCGAGGTCTGCTTCGCCCCGAACGCGGACGCGGCCCTGGTGAACGCCTACGCGCGCGCCCTGAGCGCCGCCCGCGAGTCCGCGAGGAGCGCGCTCGCCGTACCCATGGCGCAGGCGCCGGACGGCAGCCGCTGGTCGTACACCGCCACCAACGGCTGGGGTCTCGCGCAGGGCGACCCGACCACGCTCACCTGGAGCATCGTGCCCGACGGTGTCGCCATCTCGGGAGCGATCGGTGAGCCGGCGGCGCCGAGCAACCTGCGCGCGTTCCTCGGCAGCATCTACGGCGCGGAGGCAACGTACCTCGCGCTGTTCCAGCAGGTCTTCGACCGCTGGAGCGAACTCACCGGCGTCACCTACGTGTACGAGCCGAACGACGATCGCGTCGCGCTCTTCGGGTCGTCCGGGGCCCTCGGCGTCCGCGCCGACGTGCGCATCGGCGGCCACACGATCGACGGCAACTACGGCGTTCTCGCCTACAACTACTATCCGAACAACGGCGACATGGCGATCGACACCGCCGACAATTTCTACACGAACACCGGCAACAACTCGATTCGCCTGCGCAACACCATCGCCCACGAGCACGGGCACGGCCTCGGCTTCGCACACTCCTGCCCGATCAACCAGACCAAGCTGATGGAGCCGTACCTGACGACGGCGTTCGACGGCCCGCAGCTCGACGAGATGGTCGGCGGCACGCGCCTCTACGGCGACGACCTCGAGCACAACGACGCGATCGGGAACGCCTCCGATCTCGGCAGCCTCGGCAACGGAACGCTCACGCTGCGCGATCTGAGCGTCGACGACGACGCCGACAGCGACTGGTTCCGCTTGAGCGTGGGCGCCGGCAAGAAGGCGAGCGTCACGGTCACACCGCGCGGCGCCACGTACCTGATGGGCCCACAGAACCCCAACGGCTCGTGCACCGCGGGCACCAGCTTCAACAGCCTCGTGTTGAACGACCTCGCCGTGCAGGTGCTCGACACGAACGGCACCACGGTTCTCGGCACCGCCAACGCGCACGGCGCCGGCGCGGCGGAGTCGCTGTCCGACGTCGTGCTGCCAAGCGGAGCGGGCACCTACTACCTGCGCGTGCTGCCGGGGACGAGCAACGCAGCGCAGATCTACGACGTCGCGCTCACGATCGGCGACAGCGGCGTCATGCCGGACGACATCTTCGCCGACGACTTCGAAGACCCGGCCCTCGAATCGTGGAGCATGCTGTCGAGCGAGGGCGGCTCGCTGACCGCCTCGGCCTCCGCCGCGATCACGGGCGCGCGCGGTCTGCGCGCCGTGATCGACGGCACGACGAAGCTCTTCGTGCAGGACGAAACGCCCGATGCCGAGTCCCGGTATCGGGCACGCTTCTGGTTCGACCCGAACGGCTTCACGCCCGGCCTCGACACGCAGCGCGTGACCATCCTGCAAGCGTTCTCGCGCACGCCCGAGCGGAGGAAGCTGATCCAGATGATGGTCCGCCGAACCGGCGGCGAGTACCGGCTGATGGCGAAGACCCGGCTCGACGACGGCACGTCCGCGGCGACGCCGTGGCTCGCCGTCACCGACGCGCCGCACACGATCGAGTTCGACTGGCGACGTGCATCGTCGCCGGTGAGCGGGAACGGCCGCTTCGACATGTGGATCGACGGGACGAGTGTCGCAGCGCTGACCGGCCTCGACAACGCAGCGGCGTTCCTCGACTTCGTGCGCCTCGGTGCGGTCGGCGTCCGTTCGACCTCGACCGGCACGATCCACTTCGACGGCTTCGTCTCGCGCCGCACGACCTACATCGGACCGTGACCCCTCCGCGCGCGGAGCGCGCGGCCGACCGAAGGGAGCGCGGGGAGTGGGCCCCCGCGCGGCTTCGCCGCGTGGGGCGAGGGGGCGCGTGCCCCCTCCGCGCGCGGAGCGCGCGGCCGACCGAAGGGAGCGCGGGGAGTGGGCCCCCGCGCGGCTTCGCCGCGTGGGGCGAGGGGGCGCGTGCCCCCTCGCTAGCAACCGATGACCTTGACGAGGACGCGCTTCTTCCGGCGGCCGTCGAACTCGCCGTAGAAGATCTGCTCCCAGGGGCCGAAGTCGAGCTTGCCGTCGGTGATCGCGACGACCACCTCGCGGCCCATGATCTGGCGCTTCAGGTGCGCGTCGGCGTTGTCCTCGCCGGTGTCGTTGTGGCGGTACTGCTCGACCGGCGCGTGCGGTGCGAGGCCCTCGAGCCACCTCTCGTAGTCCTGGTGAAGGCCGGGCTCGTCGTCGTTGACGAACACCGACGCCGTGATGTGCATCGCGTTCACCAGCACGAGGCCCTCGCGCACGCCGCTCTCGCGAACGCACGCCTCGACCTGGCGGGTCACGTTCAGGAACCCTCGCCGTCCGGGGACCTCGAACCACAGCTCCTTGCGAAAGCTCTTCACGGGCCGCCTCCGTCGAGCGCATACGATGCTTCGCAGCGGTGCACGGCGCGCTTCGCGCCGAGGCTGCTCGAGAACAGGTGGAGCTCGCGCACGGCGAAGGGGTCGGCGCGGAAGAGCCCGTTCCTCGCGAGGAAGCTGCCGACGGCGCGCGACGGCGTACCCTTGAGCCGGGCGAGCGTCACGTGCGGTGAGAACTTGCGTCGCTCGGCCTCGACGCCGGCGCGCACCAGTGCGCTCTCGACGCGGTCGTGCAGCAGGCGCAGCCCGTCGCTGCGCTCGAGCCCGGCCCACAGGATGCGCGGCTCGCCGCGCGGCGGAAAGTGCCCGACGCCGCGCAACGCGAGCTCGAACGGTGCGGCGCGCACGTCGCCGAGCGCCGCGAGAACGTCCTCGTAAACGAGCCCGTCGACCTCGCCGATGAAGCGCACGGTGAGGTGCATCTCGTCGGACTCGAGCCAGCGCGCGCCCGGCACGTCGCCGGACAGACGCGACAGCATGTCCTTGACGTCGGCGGGCAGCTCGATGCTGACGAACAGGCGGTACATCGTGTTCCGTGCGGGCCGGCGCGCCGCGCTCAGTCCGCGCCCGTCCGGGCGGAGGCGTCCTCGCCGACGCCGCGCACCAGCTCGAGGAAGCCGCTCAGGATGCGGTACGTGAGCCCCCAGATGGTCTTGCCCTGGTAGAGAAACGCCGGGAAGTCCGCGCCGAAGCCGTCGCGCGAGAAGTGCGTCGTGCCCTGGTGGCGCTCGTCGCGAAACACGCGCAGCGGCACCCACAGCGTGCCCGCGACCTCGCTCGTGTCGGGCGTGGTCTCGCGCGCGCGGTCGAGGAAGAACAGGAACGGCGAGATCACCATGTCGAGGTTGCGGCCGCGTGCCTGCGCCTGCAGCTCGTCGAGGCGCGTCACGAAGCGCCCGTGGCGCATGAGGTCGATCCCGACCTCCTCGAGCGTCTCGCGGATCGCGGTGCGCTCGAGGGACGGGTCGGTCGCGTCGTGCCGCCCGCCGGGAAACGCCATGTGCCCGGACCACGGGTCGAGGGGATGCTGCGCGCGCTCGATCAGCAGCGCTGCGAGCTCGTCGCCGTCGGGTGCCACGACCAACGCCACCGCCGCGCGCATCACGGGCTTCAGCTCCGCCGTGAACGGACGGTGCATGCGCGCCCGCTCCTCGATGAGCGGCAGGTCGTCGACCCTCATCGACCGCTCTCCTCGCCGCCGGCAGGACCGCCCGAGGCCGGGCTCCACTCCGTCGGCAGGCTGTGCTTCTTCGCGCTGTTGCAGTCCTTGCAGGCGGGCACGCAGTTGCCGTGCGTCGAGCGGCCGCCGCGGACGATCGGCACCAGGTGGTCCATCGTCAGCGCCTTCGCACCCACGCTCCGGCCGCAGTAGTGGCAGAGGCCGCTCGAGCGTCGCCGCTTCCACCACTGCGAGTCGCGCAGCTCGCGGGCCTTCGCGCGCTCCCGCCGGACGTGCTCGTCGTCCACCGGGACGAGGAACGGTGTGCGCTCCTGCTCCGCCACGACCGGAGATCTTGGCATGCTCACCCGCCCGCCACCACCAAGGGCAGGATCACGAAGAGCTGGATCGCGTCGAACACCGCATGCGCGACCATGCAGGGCACGACGTCGGCACGGCGCTCGAAGACGCGCCCGAGCACCACCGACACCGTGAAGACACCGAGCAGCATGAACGGCATGCCGTAGCTCGCGTGGCTCGCGGTGAAGAGGACGGTCGACAGCAGGAGGCCGCTGCGCGCCTGCAGAAACGAGCGGAAGAACAGCTCCTCGAAGAACCCTGCCGAGCACACCAGCAGAAGCCGCGTCGGCACAGACAGCCCGACGATGCTGCGGACCATCTCCGGAATCCGGGGCTCGACGCCGCCCGCCGCGTCGCCGCCGATGCCGAGGAGTGCTCCTGCGAGCGCCATCGCGAGCATCGTGATCGCCCAGCCGAAGAGCCCGGTGAGCACCCCCTCGCGCAGCTGCTGCCGCGGCCGGTCGAGCCGCAGGTGGAGGAACGCACCCAGCGGCCGGAAGCCGGCGAGCGCCCACCACCCGAGCAGGGAGCCGGCGAGGATCGCATGCCCGAGGAACAGCTCCGGGCCCGACATCTGCTCGAAGTCGACCAGCGGCGCCGGCTGCCCGATCCGCGAGAACGGCAGGATCGCCGTGACTGCGAGGGTGACCGTCAGGAGCAGGTAGGCGAGCGCCCGCCGGACGGGCCCCGGGAACTCCTCGACCACCAGCCGCGGCCACGCCACGCGCGAGGTAAGGCCGGCCGTCACCACGGCCGATACGATGAGTGCGCCGAGCAAGCTCATGGTTGGCGCGCGCAGAATCCATCAGGCATAAGGCAGTCGCGTGGTCACGACGATAACACGAAACAGCGAAGGCAGCGGCAAGGTCGGCCTGGTGCTGTCCGGCGGCGGTGCGCGGGGCCCCCTGCAGGTCGGCGTCTACGAGCGCCTCCTGCGTGACCCCCGCTTCGCGGACGGACCGCAGGTGCTCAGCGGGACGTCCGCCGGCGCACTCAACGCCGCCATGATCTCGGCCGGCTTCACACCGAGCGAGATGATGGACTTCTGGTACGGCCTGGCCGACGACCCGCCCGTGGTCGCGAGCGCGCGCTTCTTCCGCTCGCTGTTCCAGACCCTCCTCAAGATCTCGGCGCGCGAGCTGATCGACTTCCCGCGACGCCTGCCGTCGGATGCGCTGCGCCTGATGCAGCGCGCGCGCTGGTACTGGCCGCCGCAGCTCGGCTCGCTCTCGGCGCTGATCATGGACTTCCTGTTGACGAGCCGCTTCGATCTCGTGAGCGAGCTGCTCGAGGGCATCCAGGAGCCGTTTCTCGTCGACACCGGCCGCCTCCGCGACCGCCTGGTCAAGCTCTTCGGCGGCACGCGCATCCCGAACAAGCGCCGCGTCGCGATCAACGCGGTCGACATCCACACCGGCAAGGTCGTGCGCTACGTGACCGGTCCCGTTCCCGCGGTGCCGGCCTCGGAGTACGTCGTGGTGCCGGCGATCAGCGTCGACATGCTGGTCGCGAGCGCCAGCATCCCGCTTCTGTTCAGCCCGGTACCGATCGGCACGCGGCTCCTCTGGGACGGCGGTCTGCTGGTCAACACCCCGCTCGCGCCTGCGGTCGCCCTGGGGGCGGGCCAGATCATCACCGTGCTGGTGACCGAGCAGTGCCGGACCGGAAACCTCGCACGCTTCGGACGCGCGATCGAGCGCACGGCCGATTCGTTTCTCGAGAACGCCTACAACGTCGACCGCATGCTGCTCCTCGACCGCAACCGCCTGTCGCAAATCGACGGCAGCCCGTACCGTGAGGTCAAGCTGTACGAGGCGCTGCGTCCGGCACACGACCGCGCGCTGTTCAGCGCCGGCTCGTACCTGAACTTCCAGCGCGGCACGATGCAGGCGATGTACGTCGCCGGTCAGCGCGCGGCGACCGACTGGCTCGCGCAGGGCCCACCCGTCGACCGTCTCGACGCGCGGCAGGACGTCGCGCGCTCGGCGGCGAGCTCGTACTGAGACGACGCCTCCCGGACGGGTTCACCGCACTACGGAGCGTCCTGCCCCGGCGAGCCATCGAGCGCAGCGAGCCGGCGTTCGATGTCGGCCCGCCCTAGCCAGTCGAAGCGGGCGTCGTGCGGATCGTACGCACGATCCCACTCGGCCAGCGCGCCCTCGAGCAGCGGACGCCAGCGCTCCGGCCGCACGGCGAAGTCGCGGTAGACGTCGAACAGCAGCACCGCGACGTGCGGATCGCCGGGGTCGAGCGCCTCGGCACGATCGAGCGACGCCATGCCCGCGGGCTCGTCCCCGAGCGCGAGCGACCGCGCGCCGAGGCGCGCGTGGTACGCGGCGTAGCGAGCGCGCACGGCGTCCACGAAGAGATCGTCCGCGGCGGCGTCGAGGCCCCGGTCGCGCGGTGGTCCGGGCAGCGGCACGAACGATGCCCAGCGCCGGCGCGCATCCATCGGCGGCAGCGGCCCCGGCTCGAGGACGTAGACGAGCCCGCGCGGCACGGCGACGTGGCCGCGCAGAGCGGGCATCGCGTCGCGCATCGCATCGCTCAGCCGGTCGCCGGCAAGCAGGGTGGAGTACGCCTCGCCGCGCCAGCCGTACTCGCGCGACACCAGGCTGACGTCGGGCCGCAGCCCCTCGACGTAGCGCGCGTACAGCAGCGGAAAGACGATGTCGTCGCCGACCGGCAGGAAGCCCGCTCCGGGCGGTGCTGCGTCGAGCAGGTCGAGCGCCAGGTCGCGGCCCACACGGTCGCCACGGTGCGAGGCGACGTCGTAGCCGCGGAGCCCGCTCCACAGGATGCCGAGGACGACCGCGGCACGGACGATCCACTGCGCCCTGGCCCCACGTGGTGCAGCCGCACCGGCGAGCGCGTGCACGCCCGACGCGATCCACAGCGCGATCATCGCGTGTACCTGCAGGTAGTAGACGCGATGCGCGTAGATCCACAGCCGGGTGTGCGGCGCGTGCAGCTGCAGGTTGAGCACCAGCGTGCCGAGCAGCGCGGTCGCGAGCGTCGTCACCAGCACGTCGCGCGCACGGCGCGGCCAGGCGATGACGCCGAGCAGCGCGAGCGCGGCGAACGGCCAGCCGAACCAGCGTGCCGCGTCACGCCATGCGTCGCGCGTGTGCAGCAGCGCGTCGCGCACCCCGCCGGCGGTACGCCCCGACTCGAGCTCCGAGGAGTAGACGTCGCGGCGCACGTGCGCGACGACGCCGGCGAGCGTGCGCGGGTTGCCGATGTTGAGCGGTGGATCGGCCGTCGCGCGCAGCGGAAGATAGAGGTACACGGAGAGGCCCAGCGCGAGCAGCAGCGCGCCGACGACCAGCACGCACGGTCGCAGCAGCGCTCGCCGGTCCACGACGACGAGCAGCCCGAGCACCGGCAGGGCTGCGAGCGCCAGCAGGAAGTGGTTGCCCATCCCGGCACCGACGACGAATGCCAGCGCGTAGAGCCAGCCCACCCGCCGGTCGTCGCGCCAGCGCAGCGCCAGCAGGAGCAGCAGCATGCAGAGGGCGGCGTTGAGCGCGTACACCTCGGCGACGACGGACTGCGCCCAGAAGATCGTCGAGGCGCCGAGTGCGAGCGCACCGAGCAACGCAGCGCTGCGGTCGCCGAGCACCCGCAGCGCCACGCGAAACACGAGCCACACCGTCGCGGCCCCCGCGACTCCGCTGCTCCAGTGCACACGCTCCGCCACCGACCCGAGCGGAAGCCACGTGAAGAGGTGGGCCCAGAGACACCACAGCGGGTATCCGGGCGGATGCGGGATACCGAGACGATGGGCGGCAGTGATGAACTCGCCGGAGTCCTCGAGCGTCACGGTCGGCGCCGCCGTCCAGACGTAGAGCACCAGCGGACACAGGAACGCCGCCGCATCGAATGCGCCGCCGGGGACGGGGTTGCGCTGCTGCACGTCGGACACCGGTCAGGCCGTCCGACCGTCGCCCGCCTGCAGCAGGTACGCCGCTGCCACGTACCACACGGTCCACACCGGCATCGCGTGCCGCGCGACCGGCAGGAGGAGTGCTGCGTGCACGAGCACGAAGGCGATCGTGCCGAGCAGCACGAGTGCCAGCGGCCACGCGCCGCGCCACGCGGCCAGCGCGCACGCGGCGAGCGCGCACAGGGCGAGCGGCAGCTGCGGCACCCCGCGCAGCGGCGACCGCGCGGCCGCGCGCATGTACGTCTGCAGGACGCCGCCGTGCCACGCGACCGAGAACGCCCACGGCTTCGGGAGCCGGCCCGGGTTCTGGAAGTTGGGGGCACCCGTGCGCGGCGGGTCGTGGGTGTCCCAGGTGAGGCGCTCGAGGAAGAACCGCAGCTCGTCGTACATCGGCGGGCGGCCCGCCGCGCCGACGTCGAGCTGCCAGCGCAGCGCATCCCACGCCGCGCCGAGGTAGGAGAGCGGTCGTCGTGCCATCCCGGCGCGCGCCCACACACCGAAGCGCTCGCTCTGCTCGAGCGAGCGGTATGCGCCGGCGGCGTCGATCACGCGGTACACCTCGGGGTCTCCCGCACCCGGCCGAAGCTCGGTCGCGGCAACCTCGCGCGTGCGCTCGTCGGGCGCCGCCTCGGGGTCGACGAGGCCGGCCATGGCGGCGCCGTACCACTGCACGGTGCCGGAGGCGCCCGCGAGGCCGTGCACGCCGCGCGACGCGTTGTACGCGAGCCACGGCGCGCAGCACGCCGCGAACGCCGCGCCGAGCGCCACGCCGAGGCCGACGCGGCGACGCGGCGTCCCGTCCGCTCCCACGAGCCACGCCAGCGCGAAGAACGGCGTGAGCGACTGGACGGCGGGCCGCATGAGGCACGCGAGCGCGAGCGCCGCACCGACGGCGGCTGCCGCTGATGCCGTCGGCCGGCGCCAGCCCAGCACCAGGCCGGCTGCGAGCACGACGGCGAACGTGGTGGCGGTCTCCGTGAGCGCGTAGTTCGCGAGTGCGAGCGACCACGGCTCGACCGCGTACAGCACGCCCACGGCGAGGGCGGCGCGCGGCGACGCGACGCGCGCGGCGGCGAACGTCACCAGCGCGCAGCTCGCGACCGCGAGCAGGTTCTGCACGATCAGGATGCCGCCCGCGCCGACGCCGAACAGCGCGAAGGTCGCGGCCAGCAGGACCGGGTAGCCGGGCGTGCGGCTGATCTCGACCCACGGTCCGCTGCCGTCGCGCAGCGCGACCGCGCCGCGTACGTACTCACCGGAGTCGGGCGTGAGGATCAGCGGCAGCGAGTCCGCCATCAGCAGGTGCAGCGTCGCCGAGAGCCCGGTCGTGAACAGAACGGCGCGGCGCGCGTCGAGCCCGCCGCGCCGCTCCAGAACGCCCCGGCCGCGGACACCCGTCACTGCGACCCCGTCACGGCGGGACCCCGACGGGAGGCGCACCGTCAAGCATCGTCCCCGCCCGTCGCGCGCGCGAGCAGCGCCGCCTTGTCGACCTTCATCCCGGGCGTGAGCGGCAGCTCGCCGCAGACGACGACCCGGTCGGGGACCTTGTAGTCCGCGATCTGCCGGCCGACGAAGGCGCGCACGTCGTCGGCGTCGGGCGGCGAGGCGGCGTCGCGCGGCACGACGAAGGCGACGCCACGCTCCCCGAGCACGGGATCGGGCACGCCGACCACCCCCGCCTGCGCGACCCGCGGGTGCTCGCCGAGCACCGCCTCGACCTCCACCGGGTACACGTTGTAGCCGCCGCGGATGTACATCTCCTTCTTCCGGCCCACGAGCTTCAGGTAGCCGTCCTGGTCGAGGACGCCGAGGTCGCCGGTGTAGTAGAAGCCGTCCGCGTCGAGGGCCTCCGCCGTCGCCTCGGGCTGCCTCCAGTAGCCGCGCATGACCGCCGGCGAGCGGATCGCCACCTCGCCGACCTCGCCCGCCGGCAGCGGATGGCGCGCCTCGTCGACGACGCGCAGCTCGACGATGTCGCTGGCGCGGCCGACGGTGCCCGCGAGACGCTCCTCGTCGTCGCCGCGCCGCGAGCCCGTGCCGACCGCCGTCTCCGTGCAGGCGTAGCGCGTCACCAGCTCGATCCCGAGCCGCTCGCGGATGCCGCGCACGAGCTCGGGCGTGAACGGCGCGCCGCCGATCGCGCCCGTGCGCAGCGACGACAGGTCGAAGCGTTCGAGCTCGGGGTCCATCAGGATCAAGGCGAACTGCGCCGGGACGCCGCCGACGTAGGTGATGCGCTCGCGCGCGATGGTCTCGAGCACGGTACGAGCCTTGAACGTCTCCAGCAGCACCGTGGTCTGCGCGCCCGCGACGTTGGCGACGATCTTCGTCATGAAGCCCACGTGCGAGAACGGTGTGCCGGTCGCGAGCGACCGCTCGCCGTACTCCTGCAGCATCTCGGCGCGCGTCGGGCGGATCGCCTCCAGGTTCGCGTAGCTGAACGCGGCGCCCTTCGGCTTGCCGGTGGTCCCGCTGGTGTACACCAGCGCCACCAGATCGTCGGGCGAGAGCTCGACGGCCGGCGCCTCCGGATGCCGCGACGCGCCGCCCTCGTCGCTCGTCCCCTCGACCGCGGCGAGCGTCGTCAGCGACGGCGCGCGCACCTGCGGATCGCGGCCGCAGGCCTTGCCCTTCGCCTCGCGGGCGCCGCCCGCGACGATCAACTGCTCCAGCGTCGGGATGCGGGCGCCGAGACGCCGCACCAGCGGCGCGAGCTCGCGCTCGCCCAGCCGCTCGAGCGTGACCACCGCGCGCGCGCCGCTGTCGCGCAGGACGTGCTCGATCTCGCCGTCGCCGAAACGCGGATTGACGCCGGTGGTGATGACGCCGATCTTCGCCGCCGCGAGGTAGCACAGGGCGTACTCGACGCGCGGCGGCAGCAGGATCGCGAGCACGTCGCCCTTGACGAAGCCCAGCTCCACGAGGCCCGCGGCGATGGCGTCGGAGCGGCGGTCCCAGTCGGCATAGGTGAGGCGCCGCGCGGGGCCGTCGGGCGCGCGCGGATCGCGGTACACGAACGCGTCGCGCGCACCGTCGTCCCGCGCGACGGCGCGCAGCCAGTCGCCCAGCAGCTTCACGGCTCTCCCCCGGCGGGTTCCGCCGGGGCCGGGACCGCGAGCGCGCGCAGGCGGAACAGCGCCGCCGCGATGTTGTTGAAGACGAGGCTGCCGATCTGGAACACGTCGCTTCCCGGCAGCACGCGCGCGTAGAGCGCCGACGTCGTCACCGTCAGCTCACCGATCTCGAGCGTGCGCCGGTGGCCCGATGCGAGCTCGAGCGTGATCGTTGCCTGCGGCGGATCGAGGCCGAAGTCCCGCGCGCGAACGCCGTCGGGAGCGAAGCGGTCGATCTCCGGCAGCGACGCGATCTCGCCGACCAGCGTCTCGAGCGTCTGGTCCACGTCGCCGGGCGCCGGCACGGGCGTGCCCGGCTCGGGCGGGCTCGTGCCGCGTCCGAGTCGGACCTCGTCCACCTGCCAGCCCGACGGCGTGCGATGCGCGCGCAGCGCACCCTGCCAGCTCCGGACGGCGATCGCCCGTACGTCGCCGGCGGCCACGTCGAGCACCGGCTGCACGGCGTCACCGGGAGGCGCCGGAGGCGGCGGCTCGAGGCGGTGCGCGGTCCACGTCGCCAGGAGAGCGATCGCGATCACCGCGAGCGAGAGCAGGCTCCGTCGTCCCGGTGACATCGTGGCGGTTTCCTAGCGCCGACGCCGGCGCCCGATCAGCACGACGATGCCGATCGCCAGCACCAGAGCCGGCTGCGCGACGACCGCGACCAGGAAGATGGCCTGCACGAGCGCATCCGAGACGTACATCGGCGACATCGGTCCGAGCTGCGTCGCCTCGGCCCGCGGACGCGCGCCCTCGGCACCGGTCGGGACGAGCCAGCCGATCGTGTTGACGAGCAGGTTCTTGTTCCCCATCAGCGAGAAGAAGGCGTCGCTGGCGAAGTCGGCATCGCCGACGAGCGCGAGGCGGCCGGGCCGAGCCGCGTCCGGCTCGACGAGGGTGACCGCCATGACGCCGATCGGCCCCGGACGGTCGCGCTGCTCGTCGAACGTCACCTCGCCCGCGCGCGTCCGCGAGGCGTCCTGGGCGGCGAAGCTCTCCTTCGCCGTGCGCGCGACCACGCTCGGCCCGCGCGTCACGTCGTCCTCCCGACCTTCCGTCAGCCCCACCGAGCGCGCGCGGCCGAGCACCGACGGCGTATCGAGGCCGCGGGTCGCCTCGTGGTCGCGATAGTACGGCACGACGACGTTGGTACCGTCGCTACCGTAGACGCGGTTCGCCCGATCGATCACGACGTCGTCGCCGATCGTGAAGCCGTAGCCCGCGACCCACGCCTCGAGCTGCGGCAGCGCCACGGGATCGACCACGACCAGCACGGACCCGCCGCGCTCGAGGTATGCGCTCAGCGCGCGCAGCTCACCCTCGGCGGCGTCGGTCTCGGGGCCGGCGAGGATCACGGCGCTCGCGTCCTCGGGCACGCTCGCGAGGTCGAGCAGGGACAGCGAACGGGTCTCGTAGCCCTCGTTGCGCAGCACCTGCGCCGCACGCCCCCAGTTCTCCGGGGTGCCGGCACCGAGCGAGCGCTCCTGGTGGCCCTGGAGGAAGTAGAGGACGCGCGCACGCTCGGCGAGGATGCGCGCAATGCCGCCGGTCAGCGATTCCTCGTTGCCGGCGAAGACGACGACCTCGCGCCCGTCGTACTTCAGCACCGCGCGGTCGTAGTGGTCGACGCGGTGCTCGCGCGCGCGCGCCGGGTTGCGATCGAGGTCGACCAGCTCGTAGCGCAGCAGCGGCGCGTGGTCCTGCATGAGCGCGAGCAGATCGCGCGCCCGCTGCCGCTCGCCGCGCTCGTAGTACACCTCGACGTCGAGCGGCTTCTTCACCTCGGCGAGCACCGACAGCGTGTACGGCGACAGCGAGAGCATCTGCGTCGTCGTGAGATCGAAGCGGCGACTGAAGAGGTCGGAGAACGCCTGCAGCGCCACCGCCACCGCGAGCACCGCCGCGAGCGAGAGCACGAACGCGACCCAGTGCACGAGCCGGCTCAAGCGGTCCTCCCGCCCGGACAGGGGCGCACTACTTGACGCCCCGCCAGCGCCGCGACCCGAGCGCCAGCACCGTCCACGCGAGGAACACCGCGCTGAACAGCAGCAGGAAGGTCACGTCGCGCGTGTCGACGCCGCCGCGCGAGAACACGTAGAAGCGGTCGAACAGCGAGAGATGCGACAGGACCGACAGCACCGGCGCACCCACCGCCGCCTCGTTCCAGGTCATGACCCAGAACAGCAGCAGCAGGCTGAACGTCACCGCGGCGGCGAGCACCTGGCTGTCGGTGAGCGCCGAAACGAGGATCCCGCAGGCGAGAAAGGCGGCGCCCAGCAGGAAGAGCCCGAGGTAGCCTGCGAGCAGCGCGCCGATCGCGACCGGCGCGTTGGTCTGGGTGAGCAGCGCCGGGAAGACCAGGGTCGGGGCGAGCATCAGCAGCAGCACCAGCAGCGACGCCAGGTACTTGCCGAGCACGATCTCGACGTCGCGCAGCGGGTAGGTCCACAGCAGCTCGAGCGTACCGAGCCGGCGCTCCTCGGCGAACAGGCGCATCGTGAGCAGCGGCAGCAGCGACACCATGATCTGCCGCATGTCGTGCAGCTGGAACTGCCAGAGGCCGCGCGCGACGTCGAAGCCGCCGCTCAGCAGGAAGAACGACAGGTTCGAGTAGAAGTAGAAGCCCGACACGCCGAGGAACAGCGTGATCACCACCCAGGCGAGCAGCGAGCTGAAGTACGACACCAGCTCCTTGCGGATGATCGCGATCACGCCGCTCCCCGCGCCGGATCGCCGTCGTGGACGAGCCGGAGGAAGATCTCCTCGAGCGACAGCGAGTCGCGCGACAGCTCGAGCAGGATCCAGCCCTGCGCCGTGACCGCGCGCGACACCTCCCGGACCACCGCGTCGTCGCGGGCGTGGAAGCGCAGGCGGCCGTCGGTGACGGCGAGGTCGTGCACGCCGGGGATCGCCGACAGCAGCGCGCGCAGCTCGCTCTCCGGCGCCTCGGCACGGAGGTGGACCGTCACCGCGCCCTCGATGCGGCGCGCGAGCCCCTCGGGACGGTCCTCCGCCACCACGCGGCCGCGGTTGATGATGACCACGCGCTGCGCCACCTGGCTGACCTCCGACAGGATGTGGCTCGAGAAGATGATCGTCCGCTGGCCGCGCAGGCCCTTCACCAGCTCGCGGATGTCCGCGACCTGCTCCGGGTCGAGACCGGACGTCGGCTCGTCGAGGATCAGCACCTGCGGATCGCCGAGCAGCGCCTGCGCGAGTCCGACCCGCTGCCGGAAGCCCTTGCTGAGCTTGCCGACCAGGCGGCGCCGCATCTCGCCGAGCGACGTCGCACCGATCACGCGCTCGACCTCGGCGCGGCGCACGCCACGCGGCAGCCGCTTCGCCCGCGCGACGAAGGCGAGGTACTCCTCGACGCTCATCTCCGGGTAGTACGGCGCGTTCTCGGGGAAGTAGCCGACCAGGCGCCGCGCCGCGTCGGGCTCGCGCTGCACGTCGTGGCCCGCGACGCGCACCGTCCCGGTGGTCGGCGGAAAGATCCCCGCGATGACGCGCATCGTGGTGGTCTTTCCCGCCCCGTTCGGTCCGAGGAAGCCGACACACTCTCCCGGCGCGATCGTGAAGCTCACGTCGCGCACCGCCGTGAAGTCGCCGAACTCCTTGGTGAGATGCGCTACCTCGATCATCCGCGCGAGGCAGCGTTATGCGGTTCGCGGCCGTCGGGCAAGCCGGCGGGTACGGAAACGGGGGGCGTCGCAGTTCACCGAGAGAGGCGGTCGGGACGGACGCGGCGCAGGCCGAGCGCCCGGATGCGCGACGCGAGCGTCGTCGGCCGGACGCCGAGCAGCTCCGCCGCACCGCCTGGACCGTAAACCTTGCCGCCACACGCGGCGAGCGCCGCCTCGAGGCTGGCGCGCTCGCGCTGCTTGCGCTCGCGCTCGGTCTCGATCCCGTACGCGGGAGTCGGCTCGGATGCGCCCGCGGACGACGGCGCACTCGCCGGTTGCGGTCCTTGCGACGCGCGTGGCAGTTCCGCGCGCTCGAGCACGGCGTCGATCGCGAGCCGTCCGTCGCGCGCCAGGATCGCGGCGCGCTCGACGACGCTCGCGAGCTCGCGGACGTTGCCCGGCCACGCGTGGCGCTCGAGCGCCTGCACGTCGCGGTTGGTGAGCCGCAGGCCCTTCCGGCCCAGCTTGCGCTCCGCGAGCGCGAGGAAGTGCGCCGCGAGCGCGCCGACGTCACCGCGGCGCTCGCGCAGCGGCGGCAGCTCGATCGGGAACACCGCGAGGCGGTAGTAGAGGTCTTCGCGGAAGCGACCCGCCTCGACTTCGCGCTTGAGCTGGCGGTTGGTCGCCGCGACCACGCGCACGTTCACGCGCCGCGTGCGGCTCTCGCCGACGCGCTCGAACGTCCCCTCCTGCAGGACGCGCAGCAGCTTGCCCTGCAGCTCGAGCGGGATCTCGCCGACCTCGTCGAGGAGGATCGTGCCGCCGTCCGCGAGCTCGAAGCGCCCCACGCGGTCGCGCAGCGCGCCGGTGAACGCCCCGCGCGCGTGGCCGAAGAACTCGCTCTCGAAGAGCTCGCACGGCACCGCCGCGCAGTTGACGCGCACCAGCGGCGCCGCGGCGCGCGCGCTGCGCTCGTGGAGCGCCTGCGCGACCAGCTCCTTGCCGGTGCCGGACTCGCCGAGGACCAGCACGCTCGCGTCGGTCGGCGCTACCAGCTCGATCTGCCCGAGAACCCTCTTCAGTGCCGGGCTCGCACCGACGATGCCGCCGGGCGCGCGCGCCTCGCGGACCTCTTCGCGCAGGTAGTCGCGCTCGAGCTCGAGCTGCGCGCGCAGCTGCTCGAGCTCGGCGAAGGCGCGCGCGTTCGCGATCGCGACCGCCGCCTGCGCCGCGAAGCCGCGCAGCTCCGCGAAGCGGGCGGCATCGATGCCGGCGCGGCAGAACACCGCGAGCACGCCGAGCACCTCGCCGCGGAACACCAGCGGGTGGCCGGCGAAGCTGCGGATCCCCTCGGCGCGCGCCCACTCGGGTCGCGCGATCCACGCCGCGTCGCGCTCGACGTCGGCGACCAGCAGCGACTCGCCGCTCGCCGCGACGCGCCCGACCTTGCGCACGCCGAGCGGGAAGCGGCGGAAGTCGCCGTCGACGCGCGACCAGCGCTCGCGCGGCTCGTGACGCGGGTTGCCGGCGCTCGCGGCGAGGTGCAGGCAGCGCGTCCGGTCGGGG